>NZ_JAAVVD010000013.1:0-210704 GCF_018449755.1 Variovorax sp. dw_954
TGGCGGCGGCATCCCGGCGGCCTATGGGCAGGGCGCCGACCACCACAAGCTCGCCGGCATCGAGTGCGTCATCGACAAGGACCTGGCCACCGAGTTGCTGGCGCGCGAACTTGGCGCGGACATGTACGTGATGCTGACCGATGCCCCTGCGGTCTACGTCGACTGGGGCAAGCCGGGGCAGCGCGCGATCCGGCGTGCCTCGCCGGACGCGCTGTCCGCCATGACCTTTGCCGCAGGCTCGATGGGCCCCAAGGTGGAGGCGGCCTGCCGCTTCGTGCGCTCGACCGGCAAGCGGGCGGCCATCGGCGAGCTGGCGGATCTCGGCCGCATCCTGGCGGGCGAGGCCGGCACGACCATATCCGCAGGTGCCGGGGCGATCGTGTACGCCTGATCACTTTGGTCGCGTGGAGGGATTGGGCGCTGGATGTGCGTGAGAGTGCCTCGATATGCCGGCTGCGACCTCTAACCGCGCGCTCCCGTACTGCCGGGAAAGTTGGCAATAGCGTCATGCATGCGAGCAACTCGATAGCGAAGAATGTGCAAAGGCATTGACAGTCCATCTCAGGAACCGCGATTCGAGCGCGAAGTTCCTTTCTACTATCTACTGATTGCCCTGGGACGGAGCGCGCCAGACCCGGTGACGTGCGCAGCGCCGCATGGTCATTGCGACAAGCGCGCTGCCATTTGGCCGGTATTTGTAATGTGGATGTCTCGGCGAAACGCCCGCGCCCAGGACAGTGAACATTGATTGTCTCTACACTGTGTATCGAGGACCGTCGCCTACCGGGATTCGCGGAGACGACGCACGCAGCCGCTGTGCTGGGCGGGGACCATTTCGTTACGCTCAAGTAGCCGCGTCGCGCCCACACAAGACCTGATGGCCGTTGGGATGATTGACTATGACTACCTTCGCCTTTTTGTCGGACACCAGTTTTCTCAAAGTTCCGCGGCAACGCGCCGACCGTCGCTATGCCGTGGCCGGAGTCGCTTGGGACGGCGCGGTGACGAACCGTCCGGGCGCGCGCTTTGGCCCGAGCGCCGTGCGCACCGCCAGCCACATGCTCTGTGACGGTATCCACCCGCACTTCGACGTCTCCTTGCTGGATGTGCTGACGGACTTGGGCGACCTCCCTTTGCCGAACACGAGCTTGGAATCGATGCGTGCCGTTATGGAGCCGCAGGTTCAGCAGATGATCCGACAGCACCACGTGGCTTGGATCGGCGGCGACCACTCCATCACGCTTTCCCTGTTGCGGGCGTACAAGGCGTGGCTTGGTCAGCCGCTTGCCGTCATTCATTTCGATGCCCACTGCGATACGTGGAAGGACCATTTCGGTGAGCCGAGTGGGCACGGTACATGGGTCTTTGAGGCTTTCCACGAAGGTCTGGTGGTCAAGGAGTGCTTTGTCCAATTGGGGATCCGCTCGGCAGGTACGCGGGAGGCGCGCGAGTTTGTCGCCGATCAGGGCGGTCTGATTTTCACTGCGCGCGAACTGCGCGGACTGGAGAATCCGTCGCAACTCAAAGCTGTGCTGGCAGATATACGCGGCCGGCTCGCCGCGCATGGCGCGCCGCCGTTGTATATGAGCCTCGACATCGATTGTCTGGATCCAGCATTCGCGCCGGGGACGGGTACGCCCGAGCCGGGCGGACTCACTGTCAACCAGATGCTCAGCTTGCTTGAGGAGTTGGCCGATATGCCCTTCGTCGGCATGGACTGCGTCGAAGTCGCTCCCGCCTATGACCACGCCGAGCTCACGAGCTACGCCGCAGCGGCGTTTGTGTGGACTTATCTATGTGGCCAAGTATTCCACCACCGCAAGGGCCGTGAAGCAACTCAACTTTGACCCGCGCCACCTCTTCAGCGGTCAATCCGAAGAGGAAGAAGTTGTGATCGCCGACCTCCTCGCGAATTTCGACGTTGGCGCCGCCCAGCTGTGAGCCGCCTGGGCTAGTCCCATCCGACATGTGTTGGTGCGCCGCATCCCTGAGGTCGCCTTCGACATCCCGGCTAAGGGAAGGGCTACGCCCGACGGGCGGGTCATTTCAGCGCCACCGCCGGGGCGGGAATTGCCGGCCCAACTGAACCAAAGTCCAGTGCCGGACCTGCGCGCATCGGCGTAGCATATGCATGATGGACCAGCCTGAAGCTTCAATCGCCGTGGTGGACGATGAACCGTCAGTGCGCGTGGCGATCGGGCGCATGCTTCGATCCGCAAATTTCCGCGTGTGTGAATACGCGAGTGGCGAATCTTTCCTGGAATCATTGAGCGGGCACTTGCCGCTGTCTGCCCTTCTTGACCTGCAGATGCCGGGGCTGTCGGGTTTTGATGTGCTGGAGCGCATGCGGGCTGCGAACGTTGACGTGCCTGTGATCGTGATCACCGCGAGTGACGACGCGAATCCTGATCGTGCCACCCGCACAATCGGCGTCAAAGCCTTGTTACGCAAGCCTTTCACAAGCGTTGAGCTGTGCCACGCGATTGGCATCGCGAGAGCCCACGGAGCTTGATTTGCTCGCTGGCCTGACGATGGCAAACCGCGGGGACGGGTGTTTTCCTTTTCCTAGGCCGGCAGTGGCTGAACAAGGCTCTGCGATGCGGATGAACCTGCTGGTCGGCCTCCCGCCGCAAGCAACTCGACGATTTCGCCTGAGCGCCGGCTGCGCCACGGGCATCCTCGCTTGGCTTCGGCGGCAAGGCCAGGATGCACCGACTGACGGGGACGTCGAACGCATGGGGCAGCGCGTTCCTCGCGCTGAGTCCCCGCGTGGGGCTGGCGCAAGGCCACCAAGCGCGCCTCGAAGCAGCCCATCGCCAAGGCAGCGCTGCACGTTCGCGCGTTTGCGGATCCGAGGACTAGCTGGCCCCATCCGGGCCTTCTTCGCCGGGGCGGACGACTCGGCCCCTGCTCGGCCGCTCGGCGGAACCGCGCACCTTCTTCGACCAACAGCGCGGGCTGGCGCACGCATACGCCGTGCTGGGCATGGCCATGAATGAACGGGCGGACGTTAGGCGAGCCCCCAGGAGGAGCGAGGTCGCGCGCACCGACGTGGCGCAGACCACGCTGGGGTTCAGCGATCACCAGATCCGCCCGCATCTGCGATCCGGCGATGCCGGACTGCATCAGGCCATCGTGCACCCGATGGTCGACCAGCTGGCGATCGAGGCGCTGGCGCGCATCGGCGCGGACAGCTCGCGCGCAGCGACGGGCTGGAACAGGAGCGTGCGCTGCTGGCGCGCCAGGGCGGCCGGATGGCCTCGTTCACGGGCGGCGAGGACCACAGCGATGCCGGCGGGCTGGCTCTTACCGGGTTCCACGGGGAATTCCCGTGGGACGGCTGCTGCTGTTCCTGAGTTTCGATTCGCGCGCCGACGAGCGACGGTTGGCAAGATGCGGCATCATGCATCGGTGCCACCAGGTTCCGCGAGCAACTCCGCCTGATCGCCGAAGCACTGTTTATTGGCCCGATGAACAACCTTCGCCCGCTGTCCGCCGTGGACAAGCCACCTGCCCACAGGCCAAGCCTGTGGACTGTCCAGTGTCAATCAGCTTGAGAACACGCGCGCCGCCTCCACGTCCCCATGACTCGGTTCAATGGAAGACATTCGCTGGATGTTGTACCAGGCGGATGTGCTCGTTGGGTGCCAGCTTTCGAATGGCATCATTCATCGCCTGCCGCAGTGCTTGGCCAGCGGGCGGAAGGTCTCTTCCGTGCTTTGTCACGAAGTACAGATTTCGCCTGAGTACGGGGTGCTGTAGCGGGCGAAACTTCAGTCCCGCATTGATCAGAGGCTGCGCAGCCATGGCTGGCAAAGTGGCGTACCCCAGGCTACGTACCAGCAATGGAAAGAGGGACGACATGGAACCGACTTCGTACGCAGGCTCAAGGCTGCTTCGCATCAGCTTGGGATTCATTTCGATCAATGCTTGTATGCCGTTGGCACGATCAAGTTTGACCACCGTGTTCGGGTCCAGCGCACTCCACTTGATGGGCCCCGTGGAATCATTCAGACAATGGTCCGCGCTGAAGACCGCCCCATAGGCGTCCGTCAGTACTAGGCTGGCCTCTAAGCCCTCAACGTCCTGGAAGAGCGTCGTCACAGCAAAGTCTGCTTCGCCGGCCAACACGCGTCTGCAGGCGCCTGCAGTCGTCTCATCGCACAGCCGCACTCTGATGCCGGGATAGATCTCGGCCATCTGGACAACGGCTGGCGCTAGGACATAGTTGATGAACGAAGCCGCAGCGGCCACCACCACAAAACCGCGTTGCCGGTTGGCAGTGTCCTGGAGTTCTTGCAGAGACTGCGAGAGTTCGCGCAGCAGGCGGTCCGTGGCGGGAAGGAACTTCTCGCCCTGTGCCGTGAGTGCCACCTCGCGCGTGGATCGATCCAGCAGACGGCATCCGATTTCGGACTCGAGCGCCTTGATAGCCGCAGTCAACGTGGACTGGGTCACGTGAAGCTTGACGGCCGCCCTTGTGAAGCTCGCCTCCCTGGCGACGGCAGCAAATGCTCTGAGCTGCTTGATAGTGAGGTTCATCTATCGATTCTATCGATGCAACCATCGAAATTATTCGTTGTATTGATTTTGCAGGGATGAGTAGACTGCACACCCTCCACCTGAAGGAAAGAAATGACAGAAGTGATCGATTGCCCCCCTGTCGTGCCCAAATACATTGACGGGGACGCTGCATGGACAGGGTCGGAGATGGCCAGCCGAGGTGAATGGATCGAGATGCTGACAGCCGCTGAACTCCAAGAGCTCGACGAGGCAATTCGTAGATTTAAGGCCTCCGGCGCTGAGCTCGGTGACATTTCCCCCGTTACTTTTGAGTTGCCCTTGCTGGCTCCTCGGCTCAGGGGCATCCTGAATGATGTCATCAATGGTCGAGGTTTCGTGATGCTGCGCGGCTTCGACGTCGATCGACACAGTGCCGAGGAAACGGCGATTGCGTACCTTGGCATCGGGGCACATCTCGGGAGCTTCAGGTCACAGAATGCAGCGGGCCATCTGCTAGGGCATGTGAAGGACACCGGAGCGGACGTCAGCACACCCTCGGTTCGCTTCTACCAGACCAACCGCGCCCTGGAATACCACACCGATTCTTGCGATATCGTGGGCCTTCTGTGTCTCAAGACATCGCGCGCCGGCGGGGAGAGTCGCATCGTGAGTTCGATTTCCATCTACAACAAGATGATACGTATCCGACCTGACCTGGTCGAACAGCTCTTCCACGCATTTCCGACGGACCGGCGAGGCGAGGTCCCCGAAGGCAGGTTGCCGTGGTTTGATATGCCGGTCTTCAACTGGCATGCCGGCCAGCTCACGACCATCTACGTGGGGCAGTACATCCGTAGCGCGCAGAAGAACTTTCCCGCGGCTCGGCGTCTTACCGAGAAAGAGATCGAGGCACTTGAACTGCTCGATGCGCTGACCAACGATCCGGACCTGAACCTGCAGATGGAATTCAGCCCCGGTGACATGCAGTTTCTGCACAACCACCAGATCCTGCACTCGCGCACGGACTTTGAAGACTGGCCGGAGCCCGCACGCAAGCGCCATTTGATGCGGCTCTGGCTGGCACCGAGGAACGCCCGTGCACTCCCCGAGTGTTTCTCGGCGCGGTACGGGTCTCTTGCTCCCGGCGATCGGGGGGGCATCATCACCAACCAGACCAGGTTGACCTTTGCGCTGAACGTGACTTGAAGCGGCCCGGGCGCTCTCCCGTTTCTGAAGGAAGTCGATGGACCGACGTACATTTTTAGTGGCAGCAACGGCGCTCGGCGCTTCCTGGACTTCGGGTCATGCTGCAGCGTCGCCTTGGCCGCAACAACCCGTGCGGCTGGTGAATTCCTATCCGCCAGGCGGTATCGTTGACATTTTGGCCCGTGCGCTTGCGAACGATCTGGGCAAGGCCATCGGCCAGCCTGTGGTCGTGGACAACAAGGCCGGTGCTGGCGGCAACATAGGGACTGCTTTCGTGGCCAAGGCCGTGGGTGATGCACACACGCTGCTGATGGGAGCCAGTGGGCCTTTGGCCATCAACGCATCACTTTACAAGAACGTCAATTTCGATCCGCAGAAGGACTTCACGCCCATCAGCCTCTTGGCTGCGACGCCGCTTGTCCTGGTGGTGTCCAAAAAGTCGGGGTTCGCAACCGTGAACGACCTCTCGAGCCGCCTGAAGGCAGGCAATCCCATGGCTTTCTACGGCTCTGCGGGTGCGGGGACGCCC
Source organism: Variovorax sp. dw_954 (assembly GCF_018449755.1). NCBI lineage: Bacteria > Pseudomonadati > Pseudomonadota > Betaproteobacteria > Burkholderiales > Comamonadaceae > Variovorax > Variovorax sp. dw_954. Next base: position 6,239 of record NZ_JAAVVD010000013.1, read on the forward strand.
CAACATCTGGCCGCCGAACTATTCCTGCAGAAGACGAAGCTGGTATCGACGCATGTTGCCTACAAGGGCGGCGCGCCGGCCGTCTTGGCCGTGCTGGGATCGGAAGTTTTGTATGCCTTTGAAAACTTGGCGCTGGTGAACCCGCATATCGCTTCGGGGGCCTTGACGGCCCTGGCTGTGACGAGCCTTGAGCGCGTGGACCTGCTGCCTGATGTTCCTACCGTTGCTGAAAGCGGTGTGCCAGGCTTCGAAGCCCAGGGCTGGTACGGCCTTCTGGCACCTGCGGGGATTCCTGCTGAAGTGACTGAGCGGCTAACTCAAGAGACTCTCAAAATCGCGCACTCTCCGAACTTCGAGAGACTGGTCGCCACTTTTGGCTCGCGCAGCGTGGCGCAGGGCCCCGCGGCGTTCGCCAAGCTGATCGCGGCTGACTCGGAAAAGTGGCGCAAGATCATTGTGGCGGGGAATATCAAGCCAGGCATTTAGATTGGAACTTATCCGTAAATAGGTAAACTGTCGATCCGAGCCGCATCTGGGTGCGGCGATGGATCAAGATCTTGGCGAAACGTATCGAGTCGTGGGTGGTAAGCGATGAGTTCTGGCAGCGGGTGGAGCCGCTGATTCCCGCGCGCTTGGCGGCAGAGAAAATCTAGCAAGCCAGGGGCCGGCCGACCACCAAAGCCGGCTCGACCGGTGTTTGAGGCGATCAGCTACGACCTCACGCCGGTGGCCGGCCTGGCGCTGGTAGGTCATCATCTGAATCGACTCGCGCCGGTGTTCAAGCAGCTCGATGCCGCATTGCCCGTGAAGAATGGCGTTGCCAACAGTGACATCCTGCGTAGTTACCTGGGCCTGCTGGTGCAAGGCAAGTCGGACTTCGATGCGATCGAGAACTTCCGCGGCGATGCCTTCTTCAAGCAGGCGCTGGGCATCGAGCTGCTGCCTTCCAGCCCGACGCTGCGCCAGCGCATGGACGCTCGCGCGGGCGACCTGTTTGACTTCCTGCCCCCGTTGATCGAGACGCTGCTGGCCAGCGCGCGGGCCGACTATGGTGTCTTGCCATGTGGCTGGCTGGCATTGGATGTCGACACGTTCACCATGGACAACGGTGACACCGCCAAGGACGGCGTGGGTCGTACCTATACCGGGGTCGATGGCTACTGCCCGCTGGCAGCGTACCTGGGCTCGCACGGGTTCTGCCTGGAGTTGGCGCTGCGCCCAGGGCGTGCAGCACTCGGCGTCGGAGACGTAATTCAACTTCGAGCGGGTGCTCCCGATGGCCCAACGCATGAGCGCGGAGGGCCCGAAGGCGCCGATCCTGGCGCGGCTGGACTCTGGCTTCGACTCCGCGGCGCTGATGCGTGAGATCGATTCGTACAACCGTGCCGGCATGCCTCAGCTGGACTGGCTGATCAAGTGGAACCCGCGCACGACCGATGTGGCGGCGCTGGCCGAGCGGCTTGAGTCCGACGCCACCACGCACTGGGAACATCCCCGCGAGGGCAAGCGCGTGGCGCAGTGGGATCAGGCGCTCCACATCAAAAGGCATCGAGCGGCCGCTGCGCCGGGTGCTGCGCCTGTCCGAGCGCACCATCGATGCGCAGGGCCAGTTGCTGATCGAGCCCAAGCTCACGCTGGACGGCTGGACCACCAGCCTGAGCGTCAAACAGTTCGATGCGAGGGCCATCATCGCGCTGTATGCCGACCACGGCACGCACGAGCAGTTCCCTTCCGAGTTCAAGGCCGACCTGAATCTGGAGCGGCTGCCCTCGGGCAAGTTCGACACCAACTATCTGGTGTGCGAGCTCGCGGGGTTGGCGATGAATATCCTGCGCCTGATGGGCCAGGCCGGGCTGTTGGGGCCCGATGCGCCAGTGCGTCACGCGGCCAAGCGCAGGCGCCTGAAGACGGTGATGCAGGAGCTCGTCTACCGCGCCGGGCGAATCATCGAGCACGGCCGGCGCATCATCCTCGGGCTCGGTGCCAACGATCGCGCGGCCAAGGCGTTCCAGCGGTTGCACGCGGAACTCTTCGCTGCCTGCGGCTGAGTGCAGCCGGCACCCACCACTCGGCCTCACGGATTTCAGAAGATCGCACTCAAGCGACGTTGCGGCGTGGGTCTGCGCACGCAAGACCAATCGGACTCGACCATCAACCCATGATGTCGACGGCTCTATCGCGTTGATTTCGGCATTGCCACCACTCGGGCTGTCGGATTGAGTGCTTCGGTCGCAACCGAGTAGCCCCAATGGGCCCGAAGAGCATTTCGGCTCACGGATCCAGGTCCATAGCCAGCTGTGACAGTGCTGCCCATCGGGGCGTAGTGCATTCAGTGCCGATGTCCAGCGCTTGCGTGTCGCAGTAGGCACCCTCGCCAGGATACCTTGACTTGTCGCTGCTTCGAGTTCGACCGCGCGGCCGCGACCATGGCCTGAATGACGCGGTCATGCACGATGAGAAGCCGGTGGTCGTAGAGCCACTGGCGGGCAAGGACAAGTAGCCGTTCGCGGTCGGTGCAGTGCGCGACTTCGTCACGCAGCACCCGCACCAAGGCACGGCGCTGGTGCTCGGTCATCCATTTGAAGCCCAGGCACTCGCACGCCTGCTGCTGGTGATCGAACAGGGTGCGTCCACGGGCGTACAGCGCGCGCAGCGAAACCAAGTCAGGTGCGGCAATGCCCAGTTCGTGGCCAAGTTGGCGAAGCAACTTGGGCGGCACGGCCCGCACGCTGTTCAGGGGTCGGCCGCTCATGCGCGCGAAGCCGATGTGCAGCGCCAAGCCCAGCTTGAGGCTGTCGCTGCGACGTCGCGCAAGCAACTCGTGCTCGGCGGGACTGAAGCTGAAAAACGCCCGCAACTCGAATTCGCTGAGCTCGCCCGGGATGTCGCGCAGGCCCAAGTACGACGTCTGCCAGCCTTGCATGGCCGCGCTCCTTGACGATTTGGGGGCCGGACACGATACGCCTCAGCGAAGTGAACAGTAATGCTCGCGAAATCAATGACTTACCGAACGCACCCCCGCGCCGTTGCTGGGGATTCATGCTATCACTTTTGACACCGAAAACAAATCGACCCCCACTAGCGAAAGGGTCCGCGCGCGCGGTTCAACCCGCACTCGGTCGCCTGTTTTAACCGCCTGCAACGGGTCCTCCGACCAGCCCTCGCTTATGGTCATGCGGGCCAGGACGGCGCCTTGCACCATCACCGGATTGAGCTTGCCGAACACCAAAGCCTTCGGGCCGAAGCCCTGCTGCAGCATGTCGTAGAAGGCCCAGCCCCCGGCCACGCCGCCCTTGGCGGTCGGGATGACGAGGATACGATCCTTGATCGACAGGCCCTCGGCGCTGTGGCCGATGCGCGAGATGACGCCGGTGGTGCGGTCCAGGTCGTAGCGCGGGCTGAAGCCCTCGCGCATCACGATGGCTTCCCCCTCGACCGCCTCGCCGAAGGCGCGAGTGAGCGCGATGGTGCGGCTCATTTCAGCTCTCCCGTGCAGGCGATGTCCACGCACTGCGCGGTGCGTCGCAGCACCGTGTTGAAGCGGTGCGCGGTGATGGTGTTCACCAGCTTGCCGGAGTTGGAGATCAGGTTGGTCCAGCCGTTCTCCTCGCGAATCTGGCTCAGGCGCTGCAGGATGTAGAAGCACACGCCCTGCAGGATGGTCACGCCGGCTGCCTCCAGCGTGGCGACGTACCCTAGGCGCTGGGCGTCGCTGTAGACCGCGTGGTTGGTCGTGATCACCGCGCTCATGCCGGGCGCGACCTTGCGACCTTTGAACAGCTCGGCCAAGTCCTGCATCTCGAAGATCGACAATTGCGGTCCGGAGAAGACCACGATGTTGGCGCCGCCCTCGCGGTACGAGTAGCTGCGGTAGATGGCCTCGATGTCGGCGTCGGTCACCGTCATGGTCTCGCTGGACCTGTTGCCACCGAAGGCGACTTCGCGCGTGCGCGCCTCAGGCGTCACGCCGACCATGTGGAACATGCCCATCGAGCCGTAGCTTGCAAGCGCAGCGCCCAGGTGCTTGAGCGCATCCGACAGCGGAGTCGTGCGGATGCCGTCGAACACCGGCACCGCCAAGTAGTCCTGGTGCGGATGGCCGACGATCTTGCCGAGAGCCCCCCAATCCGCCAGATCCTTCATCTGCGCCTGCACATCCACCAGGAAGGAACCGCGCCGCGCCTCGTCCAAATGGAAGCCATAGGCCGGCGTGCGGCCGGTGAGCGCGGCGGCGAAGCTGGACTTGCCGGCCTCGAAGTTGGTGCGCGCGCCCAGCACCGAGTTGGCATAGATCACGGTGCCGGTGTCGCCCCAGGCCACATGCTCGCCGACCTTGGGCTGGTATACGGTCTGGTAGGGGATGCAACTGTCGGTGGTGGCTACGCGCATATCCTGCAGGTGCACGATGATCTCGCGCTCCTTGCTCAGGGCTTGCGGGTCGGGCTGCAGGTTTTTGTGATCGCCGAAGTGCATGCACTGGGCGTTGCTGGAGGTGGGCACCACGCAACGAGACTTGTGCTCGCGCATGCCGCGCAGCACGTCAAGCCCGGCGTCGCCCATCACCTCGATGTCGCCCATCACGTGCGCATTGGTGATCGGCACCAAACGCTTGGCGCCGAAGAAGCTCCCGACCTCGATCTGGAACTGGATCGCGTCCTGTACTGCGGGGCCGAGATCGCCGCGCAGCATGGCCAGCTCCTCGTTGGTCAACACCAGGGTGCCGGTGTCGAAGCGTGTCTCTTCTGCGAGTTGCATGATGTCTTTGTCCTCAATCGGCCTTGGCGCCGGATTCCTTAACGAGCTTGCTGTACTTCTGCGATTCGGCGCGCACAAAGGCGGCGAACTCGGCCGGCGGCAGCAGGTCGGGCACCGCGCCCTGCACGGTGAGTTGCTCGGCGAAGGACTTGTCGGCGGCGACGCTGGCCACTCCGTGGGCGATCGCCTGCACCACCGCAGGTGGGGTGCCGGCCGGCACGAACAGGCCTTGCCAGTTCTCGATGTTGAAGCCGGGATAGCCGGAGTCGGCTACCGTCGGAATGCCCGGCAGCAAGGCCGATGGCTTGTCGGTGGTGACAGCCAGCGCACGGAGCCTGCCGGCCTTCACCTGCGGCAGTGCGGGCGGCAGGCCGGAGAAGAAAAGGTCCACTTGGCCACCCAGCAGATCGGTAATGGCAGGTGCGCCGCCCTTATAGGGCACGTGTGTCAGCTTGGTGTCGGACATCAGCCGGAATAGCTCGCCGGCCAGGTGCTGCGGGCCGCCAGTGCCCGAAGAGGCATAGTTGAGGCCAGCCGGCGTGGCCTTGATGTTCGCCACAAGTTCCTTCACGTTCTTCGATGGCGCCTTGGCATTGACCACCAGCACCAGCGGGGCGGACGCGACCTTGGATACCGGCAGCAGGTCCTTGGCCGGGTCGTAGGGCAATTGTGCGTAGAGGTACGGGTTGATGGCGATCTCTGCCGGCGAGGCGAGCAACAGCGTGTAGCCGTTGGAGGGCGACTTGGCGACGAAGTCAGCCCCGATGTTGCCGCCGGCGCCGGTCTTGTTCTCCACTACCACCGGGTGGCCCCACAACTGACCGAGGCGCACGCCCAAGGCACGCGCCACCACGTCGGTGGCGCCGCCCGGCGAGAAGGCGACGATCAGCCGCACAGGCTTGTCGGGGTAGGCGGCGCTTGCAGCGCCGGTCGCCAGCACGGCCAAGGTCATGGCGAGGCGACGAAGGTGGAAGTTCAGTGGCATCGGGGCTCCATTTGTCTTGTGGCCCCAACTATGGCGGCTCGACGCATGCTTGCATAATCGAGAATTAGGTGCCAGTGATAAGGCACGGTTATCACCACTTGATCGGGAAATCCACATGAGGGAAGCCACACGCGCACGCCCCACCCTGGCCGCCGGTGCGCTTCAGGGGCGGCTCAAGCTGAAGCACCTAGAGCTGTTTCGCCATGTCTGCGAGCTGCAGACGCTGCGCAAGGCGGCCGACACCTCCAGCATGACGCAGCCCGCCGCCACCAAGCTGATCCAGGACCTGGAGGACATGCTGGGCGTGCAGCTCTTCGAGCGCGACCGGCGCGGTATGAAGCTCACCCAGTACGGCGTGGTGGTGCGCCGGCACATTGCCATCCTGCAGGCCGACATCGGCAACATGACGCGCGAGGTGGAGGCTGTCGCCGACGGCGCGAGCGGCCACATCCGCCTGGGCATCCTGCCGTCGCTCGCCTCCGAACTGCTGGCGCGCTCCGTGGAAAGGACGATCGTCCAATGGCCGCGCGTGCGCTTCAGCATGCAGGAGGGCGCCACCACCGAACTATTGGCCAGCCTGGCGCGCAACGACTTGGACCTGTGCTTCGGTCGGGTGCTCGACGCGACGCAGGCGAAGTCACTGCGCGTGATGAACGTCTATACCGAGTCGTTCGCCATCGTGTGCGGCACTGCCAGCCCGCTTGCAAGGCGCCGCAAGGTGGGCTGGGACGAATTGGCGCGGGGCCGCTGGGTGCTGCCGGCCGCTGGCACACCGCTGCGCGAGCTGACCGACAACTTGTTCACCCGCCAGGGGGTGCTACGGCCCGAAGTGGCGGTGGAGTCCAGCAGCTTCGAGAAGATGCGCCACGTCATCGCGCGCACCTCGCTGCTGGGTGTGTTGCCGCGTTCCATCGCGTTGCAGGGCAAAGTGGCCCGTGATCTGATGTTGCTCGGGCCCGAGTTGAGTGGCGACTTCTCGCCTATCAGCCTGCTGTTTCGCAGCGAAGTTGAACAGCCACCGCTGGTGGAGCACTTCGCGGAGATCGTGCGGGAGAGCGCGGCGCAGCTCAAGCTTCGAGTGGCTTGAGCGGCTGCGCCAGAACGCCGAAGAGTCACCTGGGTGGTAGCCGGCGGTCAGCCTTCGGAATCGTCGTCATCGGACGGCGGGTTCGCGACCGGGAGAGCATCCATTTCCTGGGGGTGTGCAGTGCAGCTTCCTTTCACAATGGCTACTGTGAAAGCGGCGCTCGCACCTCAGCGCTGAAGGGCGGATACCTCCTCTCGAAGGACTCGCGTAGCTCGTCATTCAGGAGGTTGGGTACGAACCTGAAGCAGCAGATGGGGTGAGAGCGTTCGATTTGATGTCCGCGCAAGTTGGAGTCCAGTACGATTAGTCTTACTGTGTCATTAAATTGACGTGCTCCTTATGCTTGCCAAGTGCGAGGGGCTTCACCTGGGTTTGCTCATAGGCACGGATTCTGAATCGCACGTGGCCACCGGCTATGGTTTGCGCGGCGCTTGTGCATCAAGGAGCCGTTCCGTCTCCTGCTCCCACGCCTGCATGAGCTTCTTCGCCTTGCGATGGTTGGCGATGGCGATCTCCAGGATGACGGCTTGTTCGGGCGAGACCGTGCGGTGAACCAGCTTGCCGCCCTTCATGTGCCCCCATTTGAAGTAAGGGCCGTGGCGAGCGTCCGGATCGCTGGCGCAACGGCAGCCCGGCTTTCCACAGACCTTCGTGCGTTGTAGCAACGTACCTGAGCACAGGTAGTCGATCTCGCCGAGGGTGTCCCGGATTCGCGCGATGCGCTCGCGTGCCTGCTTGATGATGGTTTCGGGTCGATGCGCCATAGGCTTTACTTTCGTCTATCTGTCGCTAGTATTAGCAACAGAATATCAATATGCAAGTTTCCTGGCCTGTATGACCTGCGCACTGCGGGCCGTGTGCATACTGCGCAGCAAAGGGCGATCGATGGAAGACCTGAAGGATTTCGAGCAGTACATGGCCCACCTGAGCGAGGGCCTGGGACATTCAGATCGCCACGCCGGGCTGCGCGGGTACACCACGGGGCTGATGTCGCCGCTGCAGCGCAAGAGCGTGGAGCCGATGGCCGCGCACATGGATCCGCTGAATGTTCGTTCGCGCCACCAGTCGTTGCACCACTTTGTGGCCGATGCGAATTGGTCGGACGAGCGCATGCTGCTGGGGGTATGCCAATGGGTCGTGCCGTTGATGAATTTCAGAGACGGCGGCTGGTGGATCATCGATGACACGGGGTTTCCCAAGCAGGGGCGGCACTCGGTGGGCGTCGCGCGCCAGTACTGCGGGATGCTGGGCAAGCAGGACAACTGCCAGGTGGCGGTGAGCGTGTCGCTGGCCTGCGCGGCGGCCAGCATTCCGGTGGCGTGGCAGCTGTACCTTCCCCAGAAATGGGCCGATGACCCGCCCCGACGCGAGAAGGCCGGCGTGCCCGAAACGCTCGAGTTCGCCACCAAGCCTCAGATCGCGCTGCAGCAGATCGAACACTTGCTGGCCCAAGGGGCGCCGAGGCACTGCGTGCTCAGCGATGCGGGCTACGGCGTGGACACCGCGTTTCGAGAACGCCTGGACGAACTGGGCCTGCCCTACGTCGTGGGCGTGACAGGCAGCGTCACGGTGTGGCCGCCCGGGCACGAGCCCCTGCCGCCCAGGCCCTACAGCGGCAGGGGCCCCATCCCCCGGCGGCTGCGCCGCGGCGACGCCAGCGCCCCCGAGCACCGGCCCCGTACGGTCAGGGACGTGGCCTTCGACATTGATCCAGACGATTGGCAGGAAGTCACCTGGCGCGAGGGCACGAACGCCGCGCTGCGCTCGCACTTCGCCCGCTGAAGTACTGGTTGTCCACGCTGCCCGAGGACACGCCGCTGGAGCGCATGGTCTACGAGGCCAAGATGCGCTGGCGAATCGAGCGCGACTACCAGGATCTCAAGCAGGACCTGGGGCTGGGACAGTACGAGGGCCGTGGCTGGCGCGGCTTTCATCACCACGCCACTCTCAGCATCGCCGCCTACGGCTTCCTGCTGGCGCAGCGGCTGCAGCACCCCGACGAGGTCGGGGGTAAAAAAACTCCGCTCGCGAGGAGCCTGCCCTACCCACGCATTACAAACCTCGGGGAAGTCCAGAGGGCGCAGCGCCACGTCCCATCCTCCATCACGAGCTTGCGATTGCGTATCGGCGCTCTATTGGCGCGTAACCTACCTCGATGTCCCTGTTGTCTTCGGCATCAGCGGGCGTCAAATATCTAACACAGTAAGACTAGCAGGGTGCTGAAAGACCTCTGCAATGGTCGACGCGTGATAGCCCTCGAACGTTTGAAGTTGATCCCCCGACAGTTGCAACCCAAGACCCCAGACGATGCGCGGAGCCGATACCTTCACCGAGAGCTTGTTCACGATGCGCCGCCTGGAGGACTTCGTACCCGCCAATCACCCGCTGCGTCCTATCCGCGCGATGGTCAATGAAGCGCTGCTCAAGATGGACGACTTGTTCGCCGGCATGTACGAGGCCGACATCAAGGGCGGGCGCCCCAGCATCGCTCCAGAGAAGCTGCTGCGCGCGATGCTGCTGCAGATCTTCTTCAGCGTTCGCTCGGAGCGCCAACTCATGGAGCAGACTCAATACAACCTCCTGTTTCGCTGGTTCATCGGCCTGGCCATGGACGATGCGGTCTGGGTTCCCAGCGTCTTTCACCAAGAACCGCGAACGCCTGATCGAGCATGACGCCATCATCGAACTGTTCAACCACATCGTCGAGACAGCTGGTCGCAAAGGCTGGCTGTCGGGAGAACATTTCAGCGTCGATGGCACCCTTATCCAGGCGTGGGCCAGCCACAGGAGCTTCGTGCGCAAGGACGGCAGCGATGATGATGCGGGCAACGACTCGACCGGCAGCACCAGCTTCAAAGGTCAGACCCGCAGCAACGAAACCCACGCCTCGCGCACCGATGGCGATGCGCGGCTGTACCGCAAGGGCAAGACCGCCAGCGAGCTGCGCTACATGGGCCATACCCTCTCGGACAACCGCCACGGCCTGATCGCCAACGCGATGGTCACACAAGCCGATGGCTTTGCCGAACGCGAAGCGGCCAAGGTCATGATCAGGGACGCCCGTCAGGCCACCACGAGTCCGGATGTCGAGGTCACGCTCGGTGCGGCCCGGCTTCATAGACCACGCTCACATGCCGCGCCGGGCCGTACTTGCGCAGCGTCTTGATCACCCCCTGCACGTCAGGCCCCAGGGTGCCGACGAAACGGCTGGGCTCTCGCCCAGCTTCACACACGGCAACCGAAATGCTGTCCTTGTGGGCATCCAAACCAACGAAGAAATTGATACTCTCGTCCATGGCTCGTCTCCATACGGTTTGCGGCTGGGAAACCCGCCGCATGTGGCTCGGCACACTCTCTGAGTGCGCAATCCACGATACCGGAGACGGGCGTTCCTTCGCCTATAGAGCGACCATCATGTCTAGCCTTTCGCCGGTCTGAATCGCGAATGTCTAATCGCGAGTGCTCGCGCCGCAGAGCAACCGTGATTGCAAAGCGCGGCATCTGGGAGAAACCTTCGCAGTCTGGCATTCGGGCACCTCCTGCTGGCTCAGGGTGGTGCGGACGGCGGACAACCGCTCTCGTTGCAGTTGGTGTTGGCGTCGGCGTAGACCCTCATCACAGGCGTGGCGCAGGAATTGCTTTATCCTGCTTGCCCAAATTGCTCACGATGGACCGCGACCCGCCTTGTGGTGGGGTTGCAGAAGCTCATGATGTTCCACAATGCATTGCGTATCGATGACACGATCGTCGCCTCAGGCTTGAATCTGCAGGCTGCGCATTCGTTTTCCGAGGCAATTTGCGGTCCGCATTCGGTGCGGGTGGCGGTGCCGAGCAAGTTCAGCCTGGTCTACAGCGGCCACCTGCTCAAGGGCATGTCGAGCACGGTCGGTTTTATCGAGCACGGGACCGAGCTTGGCGTCGGCGTCGACGCCAAGCAAATCCTGGATGTCTACAACATCAGCCTGCCGGTATCTGGCGAGCAGGAACTGCGCTCCTCGCATGGACGGGTCCGCTCTGATTCGGACTGCGCCCTCGTGGTATCGCCCGAGCAAAAGCTCCAGATCGACCTTGCGGGCAACTGTCGCAAGATCCTAGTCACAATCCCGCGCGCCTCGTTGGAGCAGATGCTGGGCGACATGCTTGGCCGTCGCGTGGATGGTCTGGTGGTCTTCTCTGAAGGCATGAGGGCGCGTGAAGGCACGTCCGCCGCCTGGTGGCGGATGGTGAAGAACTACCTCGCGGAAATCGAGGTTGGCCGCGGGTTGTACGGTTGCAGCTTCGTCAGCCAGGGGATCGAGGCGACCCTTGTCAAAGGGCTGCTGATCTCGCAGCCGAACAACTACTCGGACCGCATCCGGCAAGCGCTGGGTGCCAAGGTGCCGGAGTACATGACGCGTGCCAGGGCCTTCATCGAATTGAATTTCCGTGAACCGATCCACCTGGAAGACATCGAAGCCGCGGCCGGTGTGTCGCGCATCAAGCTCTTCGAGAGCTTTCGCAAGCACACCGCCCTGACACCGGTCGCCTACCTGAAGGACTTCCGCCTGCGCCAGGCGCGCGCCCAGTTGATGCAGGACCAGTGCAGCGCCAATGTGTCGTCGATCGCCTTGGGCGTCGGCTTCAACCACCTCGGTCGCTTCTCGCTCGACTACAAGCGCGCGTTCTCGGAAACACCTTCCGAAACCATCCAGCGACACGCGCGCCGTTAAAATTCATCCCGGGCATGCCGCGGCCACCCGCGCGGATCGACGGCCCCCCAGGACTACCAATGAGACCTGCCTCGCGGCGCGCGCCCGAGGCAGGCATTCGCGCGTCCGGAAGGCGGCCCCGACGCCGCTGCAGATTTTGTGGACAACGGTCGCCGACTAAGCGGATAGCCCAGGCGCCGCCGCGGCGATTCAATGCGTGCATGCACCAAGTACCCGAGGGCCTGCACACATGAACACCACCATCGTCGTCGGCAATCCCAAGCCGCGATCACGCACCGCAAGTGCCGCCGCCCAGCTCGCCAAGGCATTCGCCGGTCACGACGGCGCCACGCTCATCGACGTCGTCGATCTCGGCCCGGCGTTGCTGGGCTGGAATGAGCCGGTCGTCGAAGCCGCCGTGCGCCGCGTCGCGGAGTCCCGCCTCGTCATCGTCGCAAGCCCCACCTACAAGGCCACGTACACCGGCCTGCTGAAGCTGTTCCTCGACCAGTTCGCAGGCGGCACCGGCATGCAAGGCGTGGTCGCGCTTCCGCTGATGCTGGGCGCCGGGCCCGCGCACGCCATGGCGCCAGACCTACTGCTCAAGCCGGTGCTGGTCGAGCTCGGAGCCACCTGTCCCGCGCCAGGTCTCTACCTGATGGAGAGGTCCTTTGAGGACGGTGCGGCCATCCAGGCCTACGCCCACCGCTGGGCCCCCATCGTCCACACGCTCTTGTCGAAGGAGGTATCGCACCATGTCTGAGTCTTCCATCACCTGGCTGGCGGCCGATCCGCCGTTCACCCTGCTGGCAGAGCACGACGGCGAATCGGCGGGCATGCTGCGCAAGGCCTACGGCTGCTTCCCCACCGGCGTCGTGGCCGTGTGCGCGTTGTGCGACGGGCAGCCGGTTGGCATGGCGGCGAGCAGCTTCGTGCCGGTTTCCATCGACCCACCGCTGTTGTCCTTCTGCGTGCAGTGGACGTCCAACACCTGGGCGCGGCTGTCCAAGTCGACGCGCCTTGGGATCAGCTTCCTCGGTGCGAGCCACGACGCCGCGGCACGCAAGCTCGCATCGCGTGCAGAAGACAAGTTCGACGGCTTCGGCCTCGGGGCGACGCCCGGCGGTGCCGTGCTGGTCGACGGCGCCGTGGTGTGGATCGAATGCAGTGTCGAGTCGGTCGTGCCAGCGGGCGACCACGGCATCGTGCTACTGCGGATCATCGCGCTGACGATGCGCCCGCACGTCGAACCGCTGGTGTTCCATGGCAGCACTTTCCGCCAACTGCAGACGGCAATGCCCCTGAGCAGCCGGGCGCACGCTTGAATTCCGTCAACCAGGTTTCCCGACCCGTGCCGCACCGGCACTTTCCTTGAGCGAAGAGGCTAGCAATGTCCACCATCCAACGCGCCGTCGATGTCGGCGTCTTCATTCCCGTCGGCAACAACGGCTGGATCGCATCCACCAATGCACCCAAGGTCCCTGGCAGCTACGAGCACAACCTGCAGGTCACGCTGCTGGCCGAGAGGCTGGGATTCGATTTCGTCCTGAGCATGGCCAAGTGGCGCGGCTACGGCGGCCCGTCGAAACATTGGGACGTGACGCTCGAGTCGCTCACCACGATGGCAGGCCTGGCACAGGCCACCAAGACGATCGACATCTGGGGCACGGTGCACATGATGATCTTCCCGCCGGCCATCGTCGCAAAGATGGTCGCCACGCTCGATCAGATCTCGGGCGGCCGCGTGGGCCTGAACCTGGTCTCGGGCTCCAATCCGCACGACCTCGGCCAGCTCGGGCTGTGGAAGCCGCTGGACCATGCCGGCCGATACGAACTGGCCGACGAGTGGATCAGGGTGGTCAAGCGCCTCTGGAGCGAGGACCGCGTGGACCACAAGGGCACGTTCTTCGAGCTCAACGACTGCATGTCCAATCCCAAGCCGTCGAAGCGCCCGACCATCATCTGTGCAGGCGCATCGGACCGCGGCTTCCAGTTCACCATCGACAACTGCGATGCGAGCTTCTTCACGGCGAGTGACGACGACGCGTCGATTGCGCGCGGCAAGCGCGCCAAGGAACTCGCCGTCCGGGCTGGAAAGCCCGACTTCAAGTCCTATGGCCTGTTCATGGTCGTCCCGGGCCGCACGGACGCCGAAGCACAGGCACGTCTCGACCGCTTCGACGCCGGCGTCGACCGCGAGGCGCTCGCGACGCAGACGGCGGAGTACTCCTCCGACGTGAGCGCCAAGCAGAACTTCGCGGCGCAGTTCTTCATCGACCAGGGCGCGCGCGTAAGCTCGGTGCTGGGTGGCACGCTGACCGGTTCGGCCGAGTCGCTCGCCCGGCGCATGGCGCGCACCATCGTCGAAGGCGAACTCGACGGCGTCACCCTCATCGTGCCGGACTTCATCGAGGACCTGAGGTTCATGGCCGAGGAAGTGTTCCCGCGCATGGAGGAACTGGGCGTCTCGACGAAGCTCGGCAAGAGCCTGGAAACCGCATGACCATCGCAGCGCAAGACGCGAATCGCATGCGCCGCCCGGGCCCTGCGCACATCGCGCCCGTGCCGCCCGAATGGCCTTGGGAGCACGACATGCCTCCGGCGCCCGCGGTGCGCGCCGGCCGCACGGTCTACCTGTCGGGTCAGCTGGCGCTCGATGCGCAGGGACGGCTGGTCGGCAAGGGCGACCTGCAGGCCCAGGCTCGCCAATGCTTCGACAACATCGAGGCGATCCTGGCACGCGTCGGCGGGCGCATGCACGACATCGTGAAGATGACGAGCTACTTCACCTGCCAGCTCGACGCGCGCAGTTCGCAAGACTACTGGGCTGTGCGGCGCGATGTCTTCGGCGGCTACAAGCCGGCCAGCACTGGCGTACAGGTGCAGGCGCTGCTGCTGCCCGATTGCCTGCTGGAGATCGAGGCCATCGCCGTGCTGCCGGAGCCTGCGCCATGAACGCGCCCACCGCGTACTTCACCCGCGGCGGTGTGCGCATCGCGTACGACCGCGCCGGCGACGGCCCGCTGGTCGTGTTCCTGCACGGGGTGGGCGGCAACCGCACCAACTGGGTCGGTCAACTCGCACGCCTGGGCAGCGGCTTCACCTGCGTGGCATGGGACGCGCGCGGCTACGGCGCCAGCGACGACCCGGAGGAGACGCTCGTCTTCGACGATTTCGCGCGGGACCTCGAATCCCTGCTCGACCATCTAGGGGCTGAGAGGGCGCACCTGGTGGGCCTCTCGATGGGCGGCTACATCGCGCAGGATTTCCACGCGCGCTTTCCGGCGCGCGTGGCCTCGCTGACGCTGGCGTCCACCAGCGCCGGCGCCAACCTGCTGAGCGCAGCCGAGCGCGAGGACTTCCTGGCGAAGCGGTTGCGCCCGCTCGAATCGGGTGCGTCGATGGCCGACGTGGCGCGCGGGCTCGTGGATGTGCTGGCCGGCCGGCGTGCCGACGCGGCCATCCGCGCGCGCCTGCGCCAGTCGCTCGAGGCGTTGCGTCCCGACGCCTACCGGCAGACGTTGCGCGCGCTGGTCACGACCGACTTCCGCGACAGCCTCGTGCGGATCCTGGTGCCCACGCTGGTCGTCGTCGGCGAAGACGACCGCGTGCTGCCGGTGGCAGAGAGCCGCTACATCGCCGAGCGCGTCAAGCGCAGCCGCATGGTGGTCATCGAGCGGGCCGGCCATCTCTGCAACATCGAGGCGCCCGACGAATTCGACGCCGCCCTGTTGCAACTCCTTTGTGAAAACCACACGCGGGCGAGTTCGCTTGCCTGCGACCAGCCGACGTGATCCCACCCGCCCCCGACAGGACCATGAACAACCCCGCGACATCCCAGGGCGACCACGCCATCGAGTTCCACGGCGTGGGCCATCGCTTCCGCGCCTCCGACGGCAGCGTGGTACACGCGCTCCACAACGTCGACTTCACGATACGGCGCAACGAATTCGTCGTGGTCGTGGGGCCCAGCGGATGCGGCAAGTCGACGCTGCTGCGCCTCGTCGCCGGCCTGATCGCGCCGCACAGCGGGTCGGTGCGCATCTTCGGAAAGCCTGTGACCGGGCCGCGAGACGACATTGGCTTCGTGTTCCAGAAGCCAACGTTGCTGCCGTGGATGAACGTGATGGCGAACCTGACGTTCCCCGGCGTGCACCAAGGACGCAAGCTGACTGCGGCCGACACTCAGCGGGCCGAGGAACTGCTCGAACTGGTGGGGCTCAAGGACTTTCGCCGCAAATTCCCGGACGAGCTCTCCGGCGGCATGCAGCAGCGCGTGGGAATAGCGCGCGCGCTGCTCTCGAACCCGGAGATCCTGCTCATGGACGAGCCCTTTTCCGCACTTGACGCGCTCACCCGCGACGCACTGAGCCTCGAACTGATGCAGTTGTGGAGCGAGCGCAAGAGCACCGCCGTGTTCATCACGCATTCGATCGCCGAAGCCGTGCTGCTGGCGGACCGCATCGTGGTGCTGGCGTCGCGTCCTGGGCGCATCCGCGAGATCGTGCCGGTCGAGCTGGCGCGTCCCCGCTCGCTGGCGACGACGCGAGAGCCTCTCTTTCACGACTTGTCGGACCGGCTGCGCGAGCAGCTGCTGAGCGGGCACGCGCTCCACGCGGAGGCCCTGGCATGAGCACGTTCGGAGAGGCACTGCCGATGCGCGCGCTGCCTGCGGCGCGGCTGTGGCGCATGCCGCAAGCCATCCTTCCGCTGGCGGCGGTGTGCGTGATCCTGTGCGTGTGGGAAGCCGCGAGCAGGTGGCTGGGCCTGCCCGAATACCTTCTGCCAGCACCTTCGGCCATCTGGCATGCAGGCCTGGCCGTCGGTGCTGCCACCTGGATCGACCACATCCAGGCCACGCTGCGCGTCATCGTGCTGGGCTTCGCACTGGCCTTCGCCGTGAGCCTGCCGCTGGCCGGCGCACTGCACCGCTTCGAGCTCTTTCGCAAGGGCTTCTATCCGCTGCTGATCGTGGTGCAGTCCACGCCGGTCGTCGCGGTCGCGCCGATCCTCATCGTCACGCTGGGCGCCACGGACTTGGCGCGCGTGGTCATCACCGCGCTGATCAGCTTCTTCCCGCTGGTGGTGGGCATCTCGACCGGTCTGGCCCAGACACCGGCGGAGCTGATCGAGCTGAGCCGCTCGCTCAAGGCCGACGCGCGCAACGAGTACCTGCACATCCGCTTGCCCTTCGCCATGCCGTATGTGTTCTCCGCCATGCGGGTGGCCATCACGCTGGCGGTGATCGGCGCGGTGATCGCGGAGTTCGTGGCGTCGGAGAAGGGCATCGGCTACTTCATCCGCTTCTCCACCTCGTACTTCAAGGTGGCGCAGGCCTTCGCGGCGCTGGGCGTGCTGGTGCTGCTGAGCCTGGCGCTGTTCCAGTTCGTCAATGCGGCGCAGCGCCTCTTCTATTCGCGCAGCCTGCCGCGGCGCCACGGCGAGCACTGAACCATGGCTTGCACAACCCTTGCAGCCCGGCCCGGGGAGCGGTTGCGCCTCCTCGTGGAGTCGGTCCGCACAGAGGCCGAGGGCATCAAGCGATTCGAGCTGGTCTCACCCGACCGCGGTGTGTTGCCACCCTTCGAGGCCGGAGCGCACATCGACGTGCAGACCCCGGCCGGCCTGGTGCGCCAGTATTCGTTGCTCAACGACGACCGGGAGCGCCATCGCTACGTGATCGCAGTGCTGCGCGACAGCGCAGGACGGGGCGGCTCCGTCGCCATGCATGACGCGGTGCATGCCGGCATGCAACTCACGATCGGGCAGCCGCGCAATGCCTTCGCGCTGGACGAGTCGACGGCACCCGCGGTGCTGGTGGCCGGGGGCATCGGCGTGACGCCGCTGCTGTCGATGGCCCGCAAGCTCTGGTGGCAGGGACGTGGCTTCCGCATGCACTTGGCGACGCGGTCGGCTGCGCGCACGCCCTTCCCGAAGGAGATCGGCGAGTCGGCGTTCGCGCACCGGGTGTTCCTGCACCACGACGACGGGCCGCCCGCATCGCGCCTCGACGTCGGCCGCCTGGCCGATGGCCTGCCGCCGAACGCGCACCTGTATCTGTGCGGTCCGGCCGGGTTCATGGAGGCCGTGGCGGGTGCCGCTGGCAGGCGCGCCGATGTGATCGTGCACACCGAGTTCTTCGCTTCGCCCGCTGCACGGGACGAAGGTGGCGGCGCCTTCGAACTGCGGCTCGCGCGCAGCGGCACGGCCATGGTGGTGCCGCGCGGCGTGAGCATCCTCGAGATGCTGCAACGCCATGGCAGCGATGTGCCGACCAGTTGCGAACAAGGCATCTGCGGCACCTGCATGACCACTGTGCTCGACGGCGAGGTCGAGCATCGCGACCACTTTCTTTCCGCGCGCGAGAAGGCGTGCGGCAACCGAATGCTCGTGTGCGTATCGCGCGGGCGGCCGGGCACCACCCTCACTGTCGACCTCTAGGAGAAAAGTTCATGTTCCTACCCGTCAAGAACGCCGGCGCCAAGGGCCCTCGGCCCGCCCACAGCGGATTCAGCGAATCCGACTGGGGCATCCTTGCTTCGTTCTGGCATCCCGTGGCGCTGTCGAGCGAGGTGACGGACAAGCCGTGGGGTACCACGCTGCTCGATGTGCCGGTGGTGCTCTATCGAACGCCCGAGGGCGTGAGCGCGGCGCGCGACGTGTGCCCGCATCGCAGCGCCCGACTCAGCCTGGGCACTGTCAGGGATGGTCGCCTGGTGTGCGGCTTCCACGGCTTCGAGTACGCCGCAGACGGCGCCTGCACGCGCATTCCGGCGCTCGCGGCCGACACGCCGATCCCTCGGAAGCTGTGCCTGCAAGCCTATCTGTGCCAGGAGCGCTACGGCCTCGTCTGGGTCTGCCTGTCGAAGGTGCCGCGCGCGGGACTGCCCGAATGGCCGCACATCGAGGATGGTTCGGGCATCGTCGCGGTGGTGCCACCGGGCACCTGGAATGCCTCGGCTGCCCGCCACATTGAGAATTTCACCGACCTGTGCCACGTGCCCTTCATCCACACCTCCACCTTCGGCGGTCCCGAGGTGGTGATCGAGCCCTATGAAGTGCAAGTTGACGGCATGAAGCTCGCGTTCGAGGCGCCGGTGGTCGAGCGCGTGCGCTATGTCGGCGAGGACACGGGCTACGCGCAGCCGCAACTCAACCACGCGATTTACCGCTACGAGACCATCCTGCCCTTTTCCACGTCGGTCAAGGTACACCATCCCGAGAAGGGCACGACCTACCGGGTGTTCGACGTCGGCTCGCCGGTGACGGCGAGCACAACCCGCATCTTCCAGATCGTGGTCGACGAGGGTCGCACGGTGCCAGCCGAGGCGTTGATCGACTTCACGGAGCGCATCAACGGCGAAGACCTGTCGCAGGTCGTCGCCCAGTCGCCGCAGGCCTTGCCACTGGACCTGCGCGACGAGATCCACATTCCGGCCGACCGCATGTCGGTCGAGTACCGGCGTGCGCTGGCGGCGCTGGGACTGGGGGCCGACATGGCCCGCTGAAGCCCCGGTCGCACCCGATCCAACCGAAGAGCCCTTGAACGGTCCCCACACGCGCGGGGCGCCGACGGGTTTCCCTTGCCCGCAATTTCATCAACGAGGAGTAGTAGTCCATGAAGAGCCAGTGCCTGAAGTCCATGATGGTCGCCGCAGCATTGCTGCTGGGCGCCGCGAGTTCCGCGGTCGCAGCCGACAAGATCGCCTACCAGCTGGGATGGATTCCCAGCGGCGCCAACGGGATCGAATACCTTGCCAAGGCGGAGAACTACTTCGCCAAGGCCGGACTCGACGTCGAGATTCGCAACGGCAACGGCTCGGCCGATGCCATCACGCGCGTGGCCGCCGGCTCGGCCGACATGACGGCAGTAGGCATCGAGTCGGTCTACGCCGCCGTCGCCCAGCAGAAGCTGCCGATCCGCGTGATCTACAGCATCTACAGCAAGAAGCCGGATTCGATTCATCTCTGGGCCGCCATGCCCTTCACCGGCCTCAAGGACCTCGCGGGCAAGAAGATCGCGACCTCGGCCTACTCGAGCATCAACGTCGTGTGGCCGTTGTTCCTGCAGAAGAACGGCGTCGATCCGGCCAGCGTCAACCTGCTCAAGGTCGATGCGGTGGCGCTCGCGCCGCTGGTCGCTAGCGGCCAGGTCGACGGCATCCTCGAATGGGTGACGGGCGCGCCGACCGATGCGTTGGTGATGAAGTCCGCCGGCAAGGAAATGCGCGTGGTCAAGTGGTCGGACTTCGGCTACGACAGCTATGGCTACGTCATCGTTGCCAACGAGAAATTCCTCAAGGAGCGCCCCGAAGTCGCCAGGCGCTTCCTCGATGCATTCGTGAAGGCCAGCGCAGCGGCAGTCGCCAATCCTTCCGCGGTGGGCGTCGCGATGGCCAAGACCGTCTCGGGGCTCGACGCCAAGGTGTCGGGCGAGGAGTTCGGCGCCTCGGTGCCGTTGATCGACAACGAGATCTCGCGCAGGGACGGGCCAGGGCGCTTCGACGCAGAGCGCGTCAAGACCACCTGGGGCTGGGTTGCGAAGTCGCAGGGGCTGTCCGCCACCGCGCTCGACCCGATGGCAGTGATCGACCAGAGCTTCCTGCCGGGCGCCAGGTGAAGCGCCGCCACCCATTCCCCACGAACCGCAACGAGACCGACGACGCCATGCCCGATTTCAGATCGACATTCCCCCGCGCGCTCACTGCAGCAATTGCCCCGATTCTTGCCTGCTTCGGCGCCTCGGCCCAGGCGGAAGACTATTCGCAGACCAGCATCCAGCTGGCCTATACGACCAGAGACAAGAACGACTACATCATGGGAACGGGCGCCTCGGGCGGCGACCGCACGACGCTGCGTTTCGAACACTTCGGAACCTACTCGCTCGGCGACAACTACGTCATGTTCGATGCATACAACGGCCAGAAGCTCGGGGAGGGCAACAGCAACCAGCAGAACTTCTTCGTCTGGAACTCACACATGAGCCTGGGCAAGCTCACGGGCAAGGAGCTCTCGTGGGGGCCGATCAAGGACGTGCTCGGAATGCTGCGCCTGGAGGACGGCAGCTATGGCAACTACCGTGCAGGCTCGCTCGGCGCCAGCGTGTACTGGAAGCTGCCCTTCGGCGAGCAATCGCTGCTCGAGACCTCGATCCTCGCGCGTCAGAAGGACTACTCGGTCGGCCCGAGCCAGGTGCGCGAGACGCGGCCGCTGTACCGCGTCTACTTCTATGTGCCGTTCCAGGTCGCGGGAATCAGCGCGAGCTTCAGCGGCCCGGTGTACCTGAGTCCCGCCGGCGGCGGCGCGAGAGATTTCTACATGGAGCCAGAGGTCTTCGTGAGTTTCGGCCCAAAGGATGTCTATTCGATCGGCGTGCGCATCGAGTATCACCGGGTCACGGGCACGCTGGCGCTCAACTCCGCCGGCGAAAGATCTCGCACGACCACCAACTTGGCGCTGCGCTGGAACATGTGAATTTGGCCTGGAATTCGCCTTTTGGAATTCTCCGCACACTTACTTGCTTCTGCGATTGCCGCGGCGAAGGGCCATGACTCCCGAAGTCAAGTGGGTCGACGCACTTGCCGCTGTCATCCATCGTTCTCTCTGAGAAAGCCCTGGTCGCCTTGACTATGGCTTTCCGATCAGGGCGATCGCCTTGGCCCTCACTTCCGACAGTTCCGCTGCCGAGACAGTTCCTTTGCGGGTGGCCCTGCGCACGATCCAATCAAGACTTTTCACCTGATCGGCCAGCGCCGCGCCAGCTCTCGCTCCAGCAATCAGCACCTCAAAGGGGTAGCCTTTATTCTTACTGTGTTAGTAAATTTGGTCTCGCTGATGTCGTAGGCAACAGGGACACCGGGGCAGGTTACGAGCCAAGAGAGCGCCGATACGCAACCGCAAGCTCGTGATGGAGGATGGGACGTGGCGCTGCGCCCTCTGGGCTTCCTCGAGGTTTGTAATGCGTGGGTAGGGCAGGCTCCTCGCGAGCGGAGTTTTTTTACCCCCGACCTCGTCGGGATGCTGCAGGCGCTGAGCCAGCAGGAAGCCGTAGGCGGCGATGCTGAGACTGGCGTGGTGTTCTGTCTTCCTTTTTTCGCCAAAGGCGAGCTATCTCGGTTGGCGTGCCTTCATTCCCTGTGCAGGTACGTGCCTTCCGCTAGATTACGCACCGGAGTGTCTGGAAAGCGGCTTGAAACCTCTTGTCGTGCTGTGGGGGCGATTCTGGAGCGGCTTTGTTGTACCACGGGTTTCGCGCGCTTCAGAAGAAGTCATCCGGCTTTCGGATGGGTCAGCTCACGTCGTCGGGCTGCCCGCCCCTGCTGGATTTTGAAAGTGCCGCAAGGCCGGCAGAGGTGGCTCCGGTTGTCTGAACACGCTTTGACCTGAGATAAGTGGATTGGCTGCTGGTTTGATCTTTCAATCTTCAGGCCCCTGCCAGGCCGCCGGAGGCGCCCCGGTTGAGCCATGTACTCATGGTTCAACCCATCAGGCAGCCTCCTTCATCGCCGGCAGCGGGGCGAAGTAGAACTCGTCGGGTGTGCGCTTGTCCAGCGACGAGTGAGGTCGCCGGACATTGTAGAAATCGATGTAGCGCGCGATACCTGCCTTGGCCTGGGCGACCGAGTCGTAGGCGTGCAGATATACCTCTTCGTATTTCACCGACTTCCAAATTCGTTCGACGAAGATGTTGTCGCGCCATGCCCCTCGGCCATCCATGCTGATTTGCACGCCACGGGACTTCAACGCGTCGGTGAACTCATCGCTCGTGAACTGGCTGCCCTGATCGGAGTTGAATATCTCGGGCCTGCCGTACTTGCTGAAGGCCTCCTCGAGCGCCTCAACGCAGAACGATGCATCCATGCTGATGGACACCCGGTGCGAAAGCACCCGCCGGCTTGCCCAGTCCACGATCGCGCACAGATAGACCCAGCCGCATGCCATCGGGATGTACGTTATGTCGGTTGCCCACACCTGGTTGGCGCGGTCGATCTTCAGCCCACGCAGCAGGTACGGATAGACCTTATGGGTCGGGTGCCGTTTGCTCGTGTTGGGCTTGCGGTAAAGCGCCTCGATGCCCATGCGCTGCATCAGCGTTGCCACGTGCCGGCGCCCGACTTTGAAGCCCTCGCGATTGAGCATGTCGCGCAGCATCCGGCTGCCCGCGAAGGGATGCGCCAGATGGATCACGTCGATGCGCTTCATCAGGCTCTGATCGGCCTGTGAGGCGCCGCGCGGCAGGTAGTACACGTTGCCTCGGCTGATGCCCACCAAGGTGGCCTGGCGGGTGATCGGCAGGGCATGGTTGCGGTCGATCATCGCTTTGCGCTCAGCATGCCGGCCTTGGTGAGCGCGCCGGATAAAAAATCGTTCTCCAAGGCGAGCTGCCCGATCTTGGCGTGCAGCTCCTTGAGGTCGATCGCCGGCGGCGCCGACTCTGCACCGAACACGCTGGCGGCGCGTTCAAGCAACTGGGTCTTCCAGTCGACGATCTGGTTGGGGTGCACATCGTGCAGCTTGGCCAGCTCCGCCAGCGTCTTCTCGCCCTTGATGGCGTCCAGTGCCACCTTGGCCTTGAAAAGCGGTGAGTGGTTACGGCGTGGTCTCTTGCTCATGGTCTTCCTGCTTTCTCGGGCCTCGGGCCCGGGGTGATATTGCAGTTTGACCACTTATCGTTGTGTTCGGATTTCCGGCGCCACCTCTGGCATGCCGCTCGAACAACGCCCGTGTGCTGGACCTGGTTCGCATAGCAAAGCCAAGCGTGGTCGTGTTGTCGGCCATCTGGCAGTTCTACAGCGACCCAGGACTGACCGCCACAGTGGCAGCGCTCAAGGAAGCCAGCGTCGGGCGGGTCGTCGTCCTTGGGCTCGGCCTGACACGGAAAAAGGCGCCGGCGCGATTCGTCCTGCAATTGTGGCGAGAAGACCCGCTTCACCGCATGCCGTCCCCACGGCTCGACTACGGCAGGTTCGGCGTCTTCGAAGGCGCTGAGTTCCATGAGCTCTGGAGAAAGCGCGAAGCGATCGAAAATGCCATGCGCAAGAGCGCGCAGCACGCGGGCGCTCAATTTGTCTCGTTGCTTCAATTCCTCTGCAAACAGAATGACTGCCTGATGCGCGCTTCAAGCGAAAGTGGCGAATCTTTCTACATTGATACCGGCAGGATTCGCTTGCCCTTCGCCATCGTGCGCATCGCGCTCATCGAGTAGACGCGTTGAGCGCTCAACCGATCAGATCCATCAATCGGAGGGCCAGCGCGAAGTCCTCTTCGACCACTTGGAAGCGCTGCTCGATGTCGGCCTCGCCGGTCGCAGCGAGCACGTAGCCGATGCGCTGCAGTTTGACCTCGCAAAGTCCCGATTGGAGAAAGCCCGGGTGGATCGTGGTCGCTCGCAGGCCGCACACAGTGATGCCTTCTGCCGAGAAGATGCTGCCGTGCAGAGCCGATCCGTACTCACCGACGATTTGGCGGGCTTGCTGGAAGAGGGCGATCTGGTCGAGGAGGGGATGCTGTTCCGGGCAGATGACCTTGAAACCGGCTTCGGCAGCTTGCTGCTCGATCGCATCGCGGTTGAGAAGGAGCCTGCCGTCGCTGCCCGCAGCGCGGCGCGATAGGAAGAGCCGCTCGAATCCCGCGGGCGGTGTCGGAATGTCGTTCCTTGCTGCGATGCGTTCCACCAGGAATCGCAGGGCTTGCGCCATGTCCGGGTGCACCCGGCTCGAATAGCGGTACATGGTCGGAAGCAGGAGTTGACGCGCCAATACGGTTTCCTGGTAGGGATGAAAGCGCACCAAGCGGCGTGGCTCGATCCCGAGCAGTGCCAGGAGTGCTTCGACGAAGGGGGGCACTGTGGACGGCAGCAGGTACTGCATGTCTTCGATGCGAAAGCCAGCTTTGTGCAGGATGTGCAACCGCGGCAGAAAGTCGATGAGCCAATGACCCCAGATCTGATGCCCAGGGCCGGCGAGTAGAACCAGTGGCGCCTCCACGACACGGCTGGGTATTCGTGTCGCGGTGAGCTCGCCGTAAAGCGCGCACTGGCTGACGGCGTCTGGGGAGACATTGGTCTGCGGCGACACAAGGAAATGTCCATCTCGCGACACTAGGCTGTGAGAGGAAACCTCGACATCGTCCAAGTGATAAAGCCCGACCGAAGGTATATGGTGCTCGCCGTGATAGAAGCGCGCCAGGCTCGGTGAAATGCCGCCGAGCACGAACGCCGGCGCTGGCGGGCACGAAGCTACAGCGGGGCTCAGCTCCAGATACTCTGCAGGAAAGTGGTCCGGCGTAAGTGGCGCAAAGCGCGTCTGTGCCACGCTGGGCGTCTCCGGCGGTGCGGCGCGCTCGATGCTGTGGGTCTGTGCAGGCCTTTTCCAGGGGGCTCTGCGCCAGGCGTCGCGCAGCCGCTGAATCATCCGTTTGCCTTGACGAAGGACGCCAGAATATTGTCTTGCCGTGCGATGGTTTGCAGCGCCGGCAGCGCCGGCAGCGCCTCCAGGGCGTCCTTCAATGTTGCCAACGATGGGTCGAATTCCGCCTCCCAGCTGTCGGACACTTCCAGCCCCAGCATCCGAAGACCCGCCATCCGGGCGACGCGCACCAGATCCTCCGGAGAATATTCGCGAACGTGGGCGGGATCCATCAGCAACAGCTGACCATGGAGCCACTTGTGCAGAGTGATGTACGAGTTGGCATTGGGCGTGGTCAACACGACGCAGCCGCTGGGGCGAACCACCCGCGCGAGTTCGGAAAGCAACTGCAACGCACCCGAGTAGTTGAAGGCCTCGAGGTCGCCAATGGCGGAACTCTCCTTGTCCTTGATGTGTTCGATGGTCTCCGTGCACAACACGAGATCGAAGTCATCGGAGGGCAACGGCAAGGGCTCGCGCAGGTCCGTCTTGGTCTCGAAGGCTTGCCATGGCGCTGTGGTTTGCAGGTAGGCGGCGACCGGTCCAATGCCGCCGATGTCGAGCACCTGGCCGCCGGGCGCGAGGCCCTGGCGCACGACAAATGCCCAAGTCTGGAGGAAACGTTGTCGATGCAAGCGGAAATAGTCGGCCTTCGCCAGCCACTCGCTGTCATAGTATGCGACGAAGGCGTCGTCCGGTGGGTTCGCCGTCATAGTGATCGTGATGGGTCTCGCTGAAGGAAGGGTTGTCATGGCCTCGAGCCACGCACCGGTGTTGGGACGCGCCGAAGACGCGTGGTCAGTCGCGCACGGCGATGATCGAGACGAAATCCGAGACGATTCGACCTTCGGCCATCAAACGATCCTCAAGTTGGAAAAAGCGTTCCATATGGGCCGCATCCGTGGGATTGTTGGCGTCGAAATTGTGCGCGATGCCGCTCAATCCGATGCTCAACAGCCCACCGCCGAGCTCGCGGAGTTCTTGGATGCGGAAGTGGCGTCGCACGGCATCGACGATAACGGACGAGCAGACCGCTTCGGACGGATCGACCGCCACGACCTCCTCGACCGTCGGTCGGCGCAGGTGCCCACGCTCGACGCCGGAGGGCAGCTGGCGATAACGTGCGGGAAGCGAGTCCAGGAATTCATTCATGCCTTCGACCTGCGCGTCGGGCCATTGGAATCGATCGGCACCGACATACTCTTGCAGATGAAAGACGCCACCGGGGCGCAGCGCGCGACGCACCGAAGAAAACAACCGATCGAGGCCGGCGATGTGGTGGACCGAGTGGCTGGCGAACACCATGTCGTAGCCTACTTCGGGCAGATCCTCACGTTCGAGGTCCGCGACTTGGTATCGAAGACCGGACAGGCCGAGTTCGGACGCCAACCGGCGCGCTTCGATGATCGCACCCTCAGCAAGATCGAAACCATCGATGGAATTCGCGATGCCCAGCTTCGCCAGCCCTCTTTCTAGGGCCCCAAACCCGCAACCGAGTGATGCGACATGCTGCACCGGAAAACGCCAGCCGGCCGATTCAAGCACATCCATCAGGTGGTCGTAGTCGTTGCGCGCGGCATCTCCCGAAGCCTTGACGTTGAGTCGCGCCGCCACCATCGGATGCGCCATCCAGAAAAGGCCATCGGACTGCGCGCGTTGTTCAGGCGGCACGCTCCATGTGGCGACGGTTTGCTCCTTGCTGGGGTCGGGTGGCGGGGAGGCGCTTTGTGCGAGGTCGAGTTGGTCCTGGCCGTGTTCCATCTTCAGGAGACCGTTGATCGTGGCTTGGAAGCGGCGCGGGTCGCATTCCTGCGCAACGCGCGCCAGGGCGGCTTGGCGAAGCCGATCCCATTTGCCAGAATTCGTGTAGACACCGGCGCACGCTTCCGCAAAGCCCTCGCGCGTGTCGGCGCAGAGCAGTTCGATGCCGTGGCGCCAGTCCACTTGCCTTGCGATGAGCAAGCTCGACACAACGGGCAATCCCTTGCTGGCCGCCTCGTGGACCTTGTGAGCGATCCCTGCGGCGAAGCGGGTGGGGGCGACAAAGGCGCGTGCGCTGGCGTAAGCCTCATCGAGGTCGCCCACGCGGCCGTGGAAACGCACGCGTGGGCTCTCTAGCTGTGCGCGCAGCCGCGGGGCACAACTGCCCACCACACGCAACTGGTAATCAGTGCCGATCAGTCGATCGAGCTCGGGCATCACCTGCTGCACGAACCAGCGGATCGAATCGGCGTTCGGCGAATCGTCTTCTTCGAGTCGTCCGACGAAAAGGAAATCGCGCCTGCTTGCGAAATCCCCCCCCAGGGCATTGGGGGCGAGCGCGTGCCCGAGAACCCGGACATCGGCGCAGCCCTCGTTTCGAAAGCTCTGTGCCTCGGCTTCGCTGACAGCTAGCACGATGGAGGCGCTGCGCGCCAGACGCATCTCCGTCTCCAAGCTCATCGATGTCGGGTGGGGTGGCGAGGCGTGGGCACCCTGGAGCGCCTGGCGCGCACTTTCGCGTGCCGCAAAGATCGCCTCGGCATCGTAGATCACCTGCGTCGACGCCAACAACGCGGGGACCTCGCGACAGCAGTCGCGGAAGGTGATCATGTTGTGCGGTCGGCTCACGAGCACGGTGCTGTAGTAACCCACCCGGCTGCAAAGAAATTCCGTCAGGCTCGGCCGGTCCTTGCCTGCAATGAATTCCACTTCCGGCGGCAGATCGCGCCAGACGGTCGTGACGTCGAAGTCCGGGAAGTTAGTCGGGAAATGGGTGATAAACGCGCCGGCACCGTGCAGTCCATGAAGCAGCCGGCAGGCCCGGGGATTTCCCCCGCCCAGGCTCGGGATGGGAATCCGGTCGTCGATGACCAGCACGCGCTCGCCGGCATGAGGGCGCATGCGTGACAGCAGCATGCTCTCGCCATGCGGCCAATGCTGCTGGGACAGGGCAACCGCGTGCCGCTGCGCAAACAGGGCCCGATGATCTTGCATGAGGCTCGTGGCGGCCTCGGTCGAAGTCGCGCTGCCGAACTCAAAGTGGAGGATCTCGGCCATCGGCTCATAGACGATGCGATGGCCTGCCGCGCGCAGGCGCATGCACAGGTCGGTGTCTTCGTAGTACGCGGGCGCAAAGGCAGGATCGAACCCGTCAAGTGCCTCGAAGAGTTCGCGCCGGACCATCAGGAATGCGCCCGAGCAGTAGTCGACGTCGCGCCTGAAGGCAAATGCCGGATCCGCCGGATTTTCGCCGCGACCATAGCCCAGGCAGCTTCCGTCGCGCCAGATGATGGAGCCTGCTTCCTGCAGCGTGCCGTCCAGCAGCACGATCTTGGCGCCGATGGCGCCGATGTCGGCCTGCGACTCCAGCAGGCGGCACGCCGCCGACAGCGCGCCTGGTCGCACCAACGCGTCGTTGTTCAGAAACAGGAGCTGCTTGCCCTTCGCCTCGCGAGCGCCCCGGTTCGCGCCGCGCAGGAAGTGCAGGTTCTCGCTCTCGAAAACAAGTCGGCAACCGTCGACCTTTTTCATCATTGCCGGTGTGCGATCGCTGGATGCGTTGTCGACGACGATGATCTCGACGTCGATATCACAGCAGTCGCGCAGAGCCTCCAGGCAGCGGAGCGTCAGGGCGGCTTGGTTGTGCAGCACCAGAACGATCGAGACTGCCGGTCGTGCGCTGGCGGGCAGCCTAAGTCTGTCGTTGCTGGCGAGAAACCGGTCCAGACCCACTTCGCTTTGTTCCCGAAAATCCTGCTTGATCTGAAGGCTGCCGATCTTGGGGTTCGTCGGGCTGGATGCTGCAGCGGATGCCAGGGGATTCGCAAAGGGACGGCCCTGCTTGCGGCCGAAGACTTCGTAGTGATACAGCGCGTTGATGTCGAGCCGCGCCACATCCTCGTTTTGTCTCAGGTACTCGCTTGTCGAGAACCAGGGGCTTGGGTCCCGTCCTTCAGCGCCGCCGAATGCAGCGAAATGATAGGCAGCGTCCAAACCGGATCTGGCGACGTCGGAATAGTGCGACGCATACCAGCGCGCGTCGAACAGGATGGATTGACGCACGATGCGCGCGACAGGATCATGTGTCGCGCGCCAGCGGCGCAGGGCGGGTTTGAGCCAGTTGAGCAAAGCGGGGTATTGCTTTGGTGTCGGCGTGCGGCGTGGCGACGGATAGCCTGGCAACGCATCCCCGACGGTGCGTGGGCCGATGATTTCTTCATGCCGCTGCAGAAGGCTGGCCATCATCTGGCCGATCGACGCGGCGGATTCGCGCGCCTGATGTTGCAGCCGATCACACGCGGCCTTCAGTTCGCTTCGTTCGCCCAGCGCGCTTTCAAGTCGCTGCAATGCCGAACTCTCGCGTTGCCTAGCGTCGCGCTGCTGCCGATCCAGCGCGTCGTGTTGCAGTTGCATGGTACGCGCTTGTTCGACAAGGTGATCGCGCTCCTTTCGCAGAGCCCCCTGCTCGGCCCGATGCGCGCCTTCGAGGTCGGTCGAACGCGCCGTGGCCTCGCGAAGCTGCTTGGACAGCATGTCGCGTTCGGTTTGAAGCGCCTGTTTTTGGGCTAGGTGGGAGCCTTGCATCTCACCTTGACGCGCAATCAGCGCATCCCGCTCAGTCAGCACGTTGTTGAGTCTGTTTTTCAGCGCTGTCGCTTCGCCCTGCGCCATGTCTCGCTGACGGCCGAGCTCGCCCAACTGTTGTTGCGTGGCAGCGAACATTTCGGCTGATTGGCGCGGCAGGCCCGCGCTCTGCTGCTGGAACGACGCACGTGCCTCGTCTTCGCGGGCAAGTGCGCTCCAGGTGCCCCCAAGCTGCGCGAAGCGCTCCCGAATCGCGTAGATCGACGCGCCATCTGCACTGCACAGTCGAGCTACCGCGGCAGGCGTTCCTGGACCATGAGCGATCACCCCCAGCCCATGACCATGCAGGAACTCGAATGTCGCGAACTTGTCTTGGAATTCCTTGAATAGTCGGTGGACGCCAAAACCGTCGCGACGTACGTTCGTATCGTGCAGAAGCAGCACGGACTTCGCAGACAATTTCGGCTTCCAGACCTCATAGTCGTGGCGGACAGCCTCGTAGCTGTGATAGCCGTCGATGTGCAACAGGTCGATGGACCCATCGGCAAACTGTTCAACCGCCTGATCAAAGTCGCACCGGATCAGCTCGGAAAATGTCCCGTAGCGCACCTCGTTGAACTGGACCACCTCTTCATAGACACTGTCGCCCACCTCGCCGGCGTGCGGGTCGCCTTGCCAGTGATCGATGGCATAGCAGCGCGTCGGCAACGCCCCATGTACGACCCCCTCGCAAAATGCGCTGTAGGACACGCCATGGTGGGTCCCCAATTCCACCAGCAGGCAAGGCTCGCAGGCGGGGACGATCCAGGAGGCGAAGGGCACGTGCGCCCACCACCCGCTGCGCTTGCCGATGCGCTGCGGCCGCCTGAACATGCCCGCCAAGGCAGGCGAAATGATCTCGTCCAATGAGGTGGATGCCCGCGCTGAATTGGAAGCGGCCGAATTCGACGGCGCCGCGGCCGCAAGTCGCGCAGTCCGGTAGTGAACGAGGTCGCTGCCGGCAACCAGATCGTCGTCCTCAGATTCTCGTGCCTTGGCCATTTCAACTCACCCCATCTCGGAAACTACTCGATGTGCAGGGGTCGTGCCGACCACAAGCGCGTAATCGGCATTGCAGCGCACTATCCTTGTCTTGGCAAGGCCAATGGACCGGCATTGCGGGGTGCTGTGGACTGCATTGCCGCAAGCAAGCACCAAGCAACCATGTTGTGAGGTTTGCCGGCGTGACGCTTTTCTATTTCACGTGGTTCTGTGCCGGCGAAGGACACGCGATCACTGACCTCGGACGTCAAGAGTCAGCCGTTGGGCACTCAACCACGCGTCGCCGAGCCGCGCGCCACGCCACTTTGGCTTCGAACTTATGAAGCAGTCACCGGGTATCGAAGTCGGTGCACGTGCCGCACAAAGGGGTTCTCGGGGCGCGCTGACCGATACCATGGGCGGGCAGGTGCAATTGATGCTGGCCACGTTGTTACTCAGCAGTCCGTAATATAGGCGACAGATGGCATCTGGAAGAACGACCGCACCAGTCGCCGGTTCTTCTGCATTTGGCGCAGCTGTTGCTCGACTCGGATGGCCAGTTTCTCGCCGCGGCGCGCAGCGCGTTACGGGCCACGCCTGTTCGCTTGACATGACTCCACACCAGCTCGTCCGGGCTCAGGTCGGGTGCGTAGCCGGGCAAGATGTGCATGGTGAGCTTGCCATTGGTTGAAGCGATGTATTCGCGCACGTTGCCCGGGGCGCTCGACGACCGGGGTCTTGCCCCGCACCGGCCAAGTCTTGCCGTGCACCGTGTCTGCGCGAAAGCCGGACTCGTCCCAGAAGTAGACGTCGGCCTCGGTTTGCCTCGCAGCAGCAGCGATACCGGGGTAGGTCTCACGCTGCCAGCGCTCGATGGCTTGCGGGTCGCGCTGGTAGGCGCGCTGCAACGGCTTCTGCGGCGACATCCCCCAGCGCGCCAACAACCTGCCCTCAGCCGTGACGCCCAGCTTCACGCTGAACTTCTGCTCGATCAGGGTGGCGGCGATCTGGCGCGTCCACAGGCCGAAGTCCAGTCCGTACTGTCGCGGGTCGCGTCCGTTGATCCAACGAAATACTTGCTCCTGCTGCTTGATGGTGAGCTTGGCCGGCCGGCCCGTCGCCGGCGTGGACGCCAGCGCATCGACCTCGGGTGGGTTGCGGTAGCTGTCGCGGGAGAGCCCCACAAGCCTGCATGCGCGCCGCTCGCTCAGATCGCATTGATCGATCATGGTGGCGATGGCGGCACGCTTGGCCTGTGGGGCTATCGCTTTACCCCCAAGGCGGTGTTCAGCGCATGAATGTCCAGGTGGGCTTCGGCCAACAGCTTCTTGAGCTTGTTGTTCTCGGCCTCGAGTTCACGCAGCCGCCTGGCATCGGGCACATCCATGCCGCCGTACTTGGCGCGCCATTTGTAGAAGGTGGCGTCGCTGAAGCCGCCCTTGCGGCACAGCTCCTTGATCGGCAAACCGGCCTCGGCCTGCTTGATGAAACCGATGATCTGCTCTTCGGTGAATCTACTCTTTCTCATGTCCGTCATTCTCCAAGTTGACGGACTTCACTGCCATTACGCTGGTACGGCTGGGAGGGGGCAGGTCAGTCGCGCCGTGAAAGCCCGACTTGCTCGCCCCGGTGCGGTCGCTCGCGTGGTGAGCGTGATCCTTGGGATCGCAGCCCTGTCGACCTGCTGGCGCTTCGACGGCACCAATTCGCTTGGGTGCGCCGGGAGACCGGCAAGGAGTAAGTGGTGAAAGTCCACCGCAATGAAGGAATAGCGAACCGCATTGGCCCCGAGCCGTGCGCAGGCATCCGCGAGGGTGTCGGCGAAGCGTCGGTAGGGGAACGCAGCGTATGACGTCGCGTGCATTCAAGACCTATTGCACAGGCTGGCGACTATTTCTCTCTTGGGCGAGTACCAGTGGGGAATTGATGTTGGCTGTACGCAGCGTGCTGTTTGGGGTCAGGACATTGCCCGGTACAGGATGAAGCTGCCTGGGCCAGGCCGCACGCCATGGTTCACGAAGGAGTTTGTCGATCAGATCCTGCAGGAGACTCATTTGAGCTTGGCTCGAGCAGATCGGGAGGCGTGATGGGCACGGTCATCAGCTTGCCATCTCGGGGTCGCTCGGTGCTTCCCGATGATGCGCCTTGGATCCCGGGGAGCGCTCAGAAAACGCCAACAGGCAGTGACGTTCGCGACGAGCGCGAACCGGGCGCACACTACCTGTCACTCGTCGTCAAGCATCCGGCTCGCCTTGCTGCCCAGTGAGCTCTCGGCGCGGAAGTAACCCATCACGGTCGTGACGCTGTGATGCCCCGTCATCGCCATTGTTTCGGGCAGCGACATCGCCTGTCGCCCGGACTCCGTCACAAAGCCCGCCCGCAGCGAGTGCGCAGAAAAATCCCCCTCGACGCCGGCGAGCACACACCGCTCCTTGACGATATCGCGCACCGCGGCGGGTGCCAGGGGCTCGCCCAGATGCCCGCCCTTGCGGATGCGGCGGAAGAGGGCGCCTTCCTTGATCCCGCTGGCAGCCAGCCAGGCCTGCATCGCCAGCGCAGCGCTGCCCACAAGCGGCTTCACGTCTTCCGGGCGTTCGGCGCCGGTCTGGTTCGTCTTGGAGTGCCCCAGGGTGTAAACGTAGGCGATTGCGCAGGCATGGGGATTGACCCGCCGCAGGTTTTCAAAGGTCGCCCCCGCCACTTCGGAGCGACGCCGCCCGCCCGAAGCCCACGCAAACAGGAGCAGCGCGCGATCGCGCTTGCCGCGCAGGGTGTCATCACAGGTCGCCAGCACCGCCTGCAGCGGATCCTTTGTCAGCGCGCGCTGCTTGTGCGCGCGCGCGCCACGTTGCGCGTAGGCACGGCGCGTGCGGCCCAGCAGTTCCCGCACCAGGGCATCGCCGCACGGATTGTTTTCCTTCGCCAACTGATGTGCTTTCGAAAGCACCGCCACGCGGTGCACCAGCGTATTGAGCGCCGGCCACCCCCAGCTTTGCCTTGTACCCGTTGGCCACGAGCGCCTGGTCGATCTCGGGCGGCAGTTCATGCACGAGTTTGGACTTCGTTCTGGCAGCGGATTTCGAGCTCGCCGGCGTTTTCGCGTCCATCGCGTTGCCGTTACCGTCACGCGCGTACGTGGGCTGCCGGCTTCGTGCGTTGGTACAACCATGATCATCGACACAGCGGCATCCGCTACGTCAGCCCAGCGCAGCGCCACGACGGTGAAGACCAGGCCATCCTTGCTGCGCGTCACGCGCTGTACACCTGTGCCCGCGCGCTCAACCCAGCGCGCTGGTCAGGCCCCACACGCAACTGGTCGCCTATCGGCCCAGTGACCCTCAACCCCGAACGAGACTGCATCGTTCAGGCAAATGCGAGGGTGCCAGACATACAGCCGCTGGCTGCATGAATCAGGCGACAACTGCCTTGACGCGCGCCGCCCTTCAGGCGCGGCTTGTCGCACGTGATCGGCGACCGTGCTCCCTTGCCAAGCCATTGCTGCGGGGCATCCCGGTGACGCAATTCCTCTCGACGCTTGCGAACCAAATTTGTCACTTCGTCCTTGTGCGAAGCAAATCCGTCACTCTGCAAAAGCGGCGCTGGGTGCCGCCGTGTGGTGCGACCCAGTGGCGCCCAACGTTCATTGCCAAAAGTGGGGGGGTGTGAAACCTCTTCGCGCCGGGCGCGACAATCACTCAACGCATTGGGCACCCAGAGCAGGAAATTCGCTCAATGTGCGCGAAGCTTCTCCTGCAGCCAGACCTTGATCAGCGACTGGTACGGCACATCGCGGGCATTGGCCGCGACCTTGATCGAGTCCAGCAAATGCTGGGGCAACCGCAGCGAAATCGTCTTCGTCGTCGGCTTCAAATTGGGCAGGGTGACCTTCGCAGCTTTTGACCAGTCCAGGTGATCCGATGAGTCATGCTTCTCCCAGTACGCACGCTCTTGCGCTTCGCTGGTGAACTTTGGGATGGCTTTAGTCTGCTTGCTCATAGATGGCGCGCTCCTTTCGGTGCATGTCCCTTGCCGAGATGACACGGATCAACAGATTGGACTGACGCAACGTGAACGTGACATGCAATGCTCTCCCATCGTCGGTCTTTCCCAATGCGTGGAACCTAGCTTCCAGATGGCTATGGGCCACGTCTTCCAGGAGCAGCAAAGGCGCGTTGAAGAAGAGTTGCTCGGCTTCTGCCGTTGACACACCGTGCTTTTCGTTCTTGCGCGCATTGCCCTTGTCCCATTCAAACCCGATGACGGGGCCCAGCTCAATCATCTTTGTATATTACCATCATGTACAGAAATCGGGCTTTCGTCTCTGCCGGCGCGATTCATCGTCAATCCTCATCGAGCATGCGGCTCGCCTTGCTGTTGAGCGAGCTTTCAGCGCGGAAGTAGCCCATGACGGTGGCCACGCTGTGGTGCCCGGTCATCGCCATGGTCTCCGGCAATGACATGGCCTGCTTGCCGGCTTCCGTCACAAACCCCGCCCGCAACGAGTGCGCAGAAAACTCTCCTTCCACCCCCGCCAGCGCACAGCGCTCCTTCACGATGTCGCGCACGGCCGCCGGTGCCAGCGGCTCGCCCAGATGGCCACCTTTGCGGATGCGACGGAAGAGGGCGCCTTCCTTGATGCCGCTGGCGGCAAGCCACGCTTGCATCGCCAGCGCCGCGGTTCCGACCAAGGGTTTGATGTCCTCGGGACGGTCCTGGCCGGACTGGTTGGTCTTGGAGTGAGTGAGGGTGTAGACAAACGACTTGGCGTCGACGCGCCGCAGGTTCTCCAGCGTCGCGCCGGCGACCTCCGACCGACGCCTGCCACCGGTGGCCCAGGCAAACAGGAGCAGGGCGCGGTCGCGCTTTCCGCGCAGCGT
Organism: Variovorax sp. dw_954; assembly: GCF_018449755.1. NCBI lineage: Bacteria > Pseudomonadati > Pseudomonadota > Betaproteobacteria > Burkholderiales > Comamonadaceae > Variovorax > Variovorax sp. dw_954. The sequence continues at coordinate 41,623 of NZ_JAAVVD010000013.1, forward strand.
CTCGTCGCAGGTGGCTAGAACGAGTTGCAACGGATCTTTCGTGAGTGCGCGTTGCTTGCGCGGGCGGGAACCGCGTTGGGCGTAGGCACGACGTGTCCTGCCAAGCAATTCGCGCACGAGCGCGTCGCCGCAGGGATTGCTTTCCTTGGCCAGCTGATGTGCTTTCGAAAGCACCGCCACCCGATGCACCAGCGTGCTGAGCGCCGGCACTCCAATTTTTGCCTTGTACCCATTGGCCACCAGCGCCTGATCGATCTCCGGCGGCAGCTCATTCACCAGCCCGCTTTTCAGATTCGCCGCTGATCTCGAATTCGTAGTTGTTTTTGCTGCTGATTTCACGTGGGCCGCTGCGCCTTCGGTGTCTGCGTTATCCGCGGAGTCCTCGTCGACGGTGTCGGCCTTGCGCGCTGCGTGATCGACGATGAACTGGATCACAACCGGAACGGGCACCGGCAATTGCAGCGCCTGACCGTAGCGCGCGGCGAACCAGGCGCACCAGTAGCGCATGGCCGAGGCATAGGAGGCACGCGTGTTGGCCGATTCACCCTGGCGCAGGAGCGCCCGCGCCGCCGCCTCGGCGGTTTGCGTAAGCCGGGTTGGCTCGAGTGCCGGGCGCCATTCGGGGGCGTTCACGAGCGAGGGGTGCGGATTGGAGGGATCGCTAGAAATATTCATACATATGACATATGATCTGCTACATCATACGCCGATAGGTCACGATAACTATCCCTTATCGAGGGTAAATATTACGGGGAAGGGCGGTCGTTCGCCTGAAAGTTGCGAGGTTCAAATGGCTGAGATTCAACAGTTTCGACGTGGTATTCAGGAAGAAGACGTGTTCGGGGCCGCGGATGCGCTCCTGGCCGAGGGCTTGAGGCCCACCATCGAGCGCGTGCGGCTCAAGATCGGGCGCGGGTCGCCCAATACCGTCAGCCCGATGCTGGAGAAATGGTTCGGCACGCTGGCGTCACGGCTGGCCGGTGGCGAGAACCCCGCGGCCAATCTCGCGGCGGGCAATGACGCGGACGGTGTGCCGGTGAGCGTGCGGAACGCGACCCGGCTACTCTGGGAGACGGCGCGGCGCGAAGCTGATGATGTTCAGCGGCAGGAGCTTGGGAGCGCCCGGGCGCAGCTCGATGAAACGGCCAATGTACTAGCGGTTGGCCAGGCCGACCTGGCGCAGCGCGAAGCTGCGTTTGAACAGGCCCGGGCCAGCCTGGACGCCGCGCTGGCCTCCTCGCAGCAGGCGCGCGCGACGCTGGAGCGACAACTGGCCGAACAGACGGCCGAGGCTGCACGGCTGCGGGCCATGTCAGAAGCGGAGATCGCCCGGCTGAACGCCCTCCTCCAGCAGTCTCACGCCAGCAAGGAACTGCTGCGGCAGGAGCACACGAAGGCGCTGGCCGAGCGGGACAAGGATGCCAAGGCGGAGCGGGAACGCCACGCCGCCTTGGAACGCCACTCGCATGAGGAGGTCGACCGTGCCCGCCAGGCCTCGAAGCAGCTGGAAGCCGGCTTGGCCCGGGAACAGCAGCAGCGCTTGCGCAGTGAAGAAGCCGCAGCCCAGACGCTGGAGGCCGGCCGCCGGATGCTGCGCGAGACACAGCAGGCGGCCCAGCAGGTCGAGCGCGAGCTTCGCGATCAACTCTCCCTGCAGGTGAGCCTGCTGGCGCTGGCGCAATCGGAAGGCTCGGCGCTCCAGCAACGACTCGACGATGCTCTGCGGCAACTCAGCGAAGAAAAGACATCACATGAGGACACTCGCGCGCTCCTGGTCGGCGCGATAGGCGCCGGGCGCAAGGTTGCCACTCGTGGATCCGGCGCTCGCTTAAAAGCCAAGCGACTTCGGGGGTAGTTGCTATTAATAGCGGCGCGATCGGATTATTATTCCACGTTGAAAAAATCAGGATAAGCAATGGCAACTCTTTCTCTCGCCGAAATCGATGCCCAGATCAAGGAGCACGAGGGGCAAATCGCGCAGCTGCAAGCCACCGCCGCGAAGCAACGCGAGGAAGAAATCGGCCGGGTCGTTCAAGAGTTGCGGCGGAAGATTGCTGAATACCGCATATCCGCGAAAGAACTCGGTTTGACCGGCAAATCGTCGGTGCCGGGTCGTCGTATCGCTCCGGCGGGCGCGACTCCCACGGGTCCCACTTATACGGGGCCGAAGGGCGAAAAATGGGTCGGTGGCTCGCGCGGGCGCAAACCGCGCTGGCTCGCTGAGCAGTTGGCAAAGGTAAAGGTCCCATCCGAGTCCACGTAGACCCATGACGCGGCCCCGGATTTGCAGCGAGGGTTCCGTCAGCGCCATCGCTTCTGCTAGGAAGCCGCATCGCCAAGACTGATGCCACGCCACCGCAAGGCTGCGGCTACCCGCGAATCGTTAATAGTCGAGGTTGTCGATCCCCTCACGTCAGACCTCTCGCCGTATTTCAATGGATCAGAAGTCGGCCCTCCGAAGGCCGAGATCCAGGTTCGAATTCTGGCGGCGGGACCATGTGCCAGTAGGTGTTGCCGGGCCGTTTAAGTAGCACCCTTTTGGTCATCAAAATGAGTTTTCGTCGCCGTCTCATTCATGGGTAATCGTCCTTTTCGTGCATGTATGGACCCCGCGCCATTTGCAAGCTCTTTTCGGGGTGATCGTCCTTTTGGTGCGGCTTGTCAAGGTTAGGGCAAAAATACCATTACGGATCAACGACTTGAGTGAAGGGCTTCTCGCGCAAATCATCCGAAATGCAAGCTGCTGATTTCAATGGCGTTTTTACTCGCCGCCCGTGGCAATCCGCACCGAAAGGACGATTACCTCACATCGAGCTGGGGCAGACCGTTACCAGCACGCGCGTGCCAAAGTCGCTACACCAAAGCTGGTCATATACGAAAAACATCAGTGTGTTCGCCAAGAAGAATCGCACCAGCAATCTTAAAGAATTCTGTTCCCACGCCGGCATGTTGCGCTAACGTCTGAACGTCGCGCAAGCGACGTTGTACCGATGCGTTCTGAAGCGCAGAGCTTCCAGCCAGTCGAAATGCTTCTCCAGCCACGTGGACCGCAACAGGCACAGCGTATGAGCTTGCCGTGCGCATACGCGCGCGTTCAATGAGCGAAAAAGACTCGCCGGACAACGCCTTCGTCCACGCCCGATTTGCGTGGTCATATACAAGCGCTCGAGCGGCGCCTAGGTTCGCATCGAGTTCACCTATGCTGTTTTGGAACAATGAAGACCGTGCTACTTTCTCGAATCCATACGCCGAAATCCTACCTTTGGACGAGATTGAGCAGAGGTCATTAAGCAACGCAGTTGCAGTTCCGAGCGCCACTGCGGCAATGAAGAGTGCAAGTGGCGCAACAGAAGGCAATTTAAATGCGGGCGCGCTTATTGATGACGTAGCGCCAAAGAGCTGGCATGTCCAGTCATCAGCGAAAAATACACTATCAGCACGGAGGTCATGGCTCGCTGTGCCCCTTAGTCCGAGGGTGTCCCAAGTTTCAACGATCGCCAGCGCTGAGGACGGGCAAATAGCAAGCCGCATTTGTGGCCTCCCATTGTCCATTAACTGATACTCCCCGCCGTGCCGAACCTTCGCCTGCACGGCGAAAATGTCACAATGGTGGCTGCCACTTGCGAACGGCCATTGACCGGAAATGGAATAGCCGCCGCTTTCAGGCACTGCGTCCCCTCTTGGTGCATGAGATCCGCCGCATATTACATCCGGTCCATTGTCGTAGATAGCTTCAAATGTCGCATGCGGCAGAAGACCTAGAACCAACACATTGCTCGCGGCGATCATCACGCACCATCCGGTCGAGGCATCCAAACTAGACAAAACCTCGATGACTTCTAAGGTTTCAGCAAGGGACATCTCTAAACCCCCGTAGAAGCGGGGAACCATCATTCTGAAACAACCCGCCTGGCGCAACTGAGCTAGCAAATCGCGGGGAATTGTGCCGCCTCGCTCGATATCAGTTGCGCGCTCCTCAATCGTCGGCGCCAGTTGGCGGATGGCATCAACAACTGATGTACGCATCGCCATATCACCTTCCGGAAGCACGCGTCTCGCGAATATTGGGAAGCACCATCGAAAACTGACTTAGAAATTCCGCCACTACTTTCTTATTTCTGGCCAATGCGATGCGAATAAGTCTCGCACCATCTTCTGGCCGTTCCCAGTAAAACTGTCGACAGGGCAGTACGTGAACTCCACGACTTGTCAAAAACTTGTACGCCTTCTCAGCCTGAAGCGAGGTCGGAAGCTGCAGCCTGCAGACACTGATACGGGCGTCGCAATCTGGGACCTTAATATCTTCGAAGCCGTCTAGGGCATCTACAATCATCTTCCGATTCTCAGCGATCAGCGCGTGCAATCTTTCGAAACCTCCTGCAGCTCCGTCAAGCGAGAATACTTCCACTAATTGCAAGAGAAACGGAGAAACAGTTAGCAGGACGTCACTGAGGCAATGGTGGACTTTCTCTCGAAAGCCCTCACTGACTGCAAGGAATCCAAGCTTTAACTCTTGGAGCGGCCACAACTTCCCCGTGTCTTCGACCAGCACGTACTCGACGCCTGTGCGCTCGAGCACCGCATAGTGATCAAACTGTGCACGAATATCGAATCCACGAAAGGACACATCAAGACACAGGACCTTCCCCTTGCGAAGGCAGTAGCAGCAAAGCCCTTCCAGAGCACTCTGAGTAAGTACCCATCCTGTTGGATTGTTCGGAGTCGTTATGAAGAGGCACGTTGCCTGCTTGTCGACCTCGTCGGAGAATCGAATCTCAGCAATTTCGCTCTCGCTCATGGACATGACCGGAACCACTTTGGAGAGAATGGCGTGGATGTTGTCGAACGTAGGATGCAGCATTGCGACACGATGGCCTCTTAGCGCGTTGGCTAGCACCATGGTAGCTACTGAAGAAGAGTACACGCTATAGACCCGGCCGGCCTGGACAGGTGCCATATGCTGCCCAAGAGCAGTAAGGAACGCGGTTTGCGCTTTGCGTTCAATCTCGGAGAAAATCTGCTGACGAGAAAACCAGAAAAGATCCGGAAATTGTGCGACCACATCACACTGTGATTTTGTCAAATCTTGGCGCGGGTGCCCGTCAGCGAGGTTGAGCTCCGCGCCGATCGCGCGCAGTTCGAGCTCGGTGAGATTGAGATCTGTTGTCATGTATACACTACTTATGCTCACCAAATCCAAAAACTAAGTGTCCTCTGGCAGGGCCGGACCAGCCCAGCTCGAGGCGGGACTCACTATGCGCCCTCCTCGGGCAATGTACTCAATCACATGTGCAGACCATCCGAGTGTTCGCGATGCTGCAAATACACAGGGGAAAAGTTCCGCCGCAATCCCGACCCCGCTCAATACGCCACCCGCAAAATAGTCCATGTTCGTAAAGTTTGGTCGGTCAGGATGTCTCCGGTTGAGCTCGCGCAGGACAACGTGTTCGACAGCAAGCGCCAATTCGTGATAAGCAGGGTTGGCAAGGCGGCAGACGTCAGCCAAAATTCTTGCTCGTGGGTCGTACTTGCGATACTCCCGATGGCCAAAGCCCATAATGCGCTCATTACGGGCGAATCTCTCAGCCACGAAAACCTCCGCGCGCTCCGGCGTACCCACTTGCTCGAGCATCCGCGTCGCCTCGGCAATCGCCCCACCATGCGCTGGTCCCTTCAGTGCACAAATTGCAGCGACGACGGAGGACCACAGATCGCTGCCCGTCGATCCAACAACTTGCGCCGTAAATGTAGAAGGGCTGAGCGCATGATCTGCAGTGACAACAAAATAGGCTTCTAGCCAACGAACCTCCGCCTCTTCGGGCTGTGTCCCGCGAAGCATATACATAAAATTCGCGACATGACCAAGTTCCGAGTGGGGAAGTACTGGAGTAAGACCAAGTCGTTGACGCTGGAACGCTGCAATTGCCGTTGCGGCTACTGCCGTAATCTGGAGGGCTTCGGACGGATTGATGTGTTTTGAGTTGCGCTCTGCTCCTTGAGCAGACAACACTGTACGCAACGCGTCCATCGGATCCGCTACCGGCGGCAGACCGGATAGGGCTAGGCGTGCTGATTTGCCTAAATGCCGCGCCTTAGCGAACTCCTCGCGAATTCGTGAAAGCTCCGAAGGATTTGGTGACCAGCCATAAAGCAGGAGAAATGCAACCTCTTCATAGCTCTTATTGACCAAAGACTCGATGGCATTGCCGCCGCGATAGATCAACCGACCATTTTCTCCATCGACGTGGCTGATTTCGGTCTCGGCGACGATGACGCCCTCAAGACCTGATCGGAACTCTGCGTTTGCTTTCATTTTTTCGCTCTATCTGCCGTTTGCAAGCAGAATTTGCCCGCCAGTAATCGTTTCTGAGAAGGAGAAGCGATATCCACGAATAATCTCAACTGGGCGAAGCAAACTCAGCTCGTCGTGCGGTGAATCAAAAAATTCAACTTCTGCAGCACCCGACCACACATTGCCAATCCGCTGATCCGTTGAGCCACCGGTTACCAATTCGTCAACTGGAAGTCTGTTCGGATCCCAAGCTGGGAAGCATCGCGAATGCACCAACGGAGCGAGCATGATGGGCGGTGGCTCGGCCTTTTCGGTGAGCGTTACACGTACTTCAGCTAGCCGTCGGTCGGTAGCAGCCAGGGTCCCTGAGAAACATGACCCCGGCCCCACGCCGGGCGAAGCGCGGCCAGAATCAAACGTGCGAGTGATTCCAATGCTTCCCATCTTCTTTGGGTATCCTTGAATTAGCCCACGAACGAGCGAAAAATCTCGGTCAACCCAACAAAAGGGGCATCGAACTACCGATTTCCCCTGCCAACGAGCCGATAAGGCAATATAAAACTCACGGTATTGGGATCGAACAGGGTCCAGAAGCTCAATGCCAGCGTCTGTGCAAGACTGCCAGTCCCCGAATATTGCTGCCGCTAAATCGGGGATCTCACCTTCCTCCAAGCCAGTTGGCAAAAACGCTTTGACTGCGTTCCGGTCCGCCCGGTACTCAACCAAAAGGACATCGCCGGAGAAGTGCCATGGCGGAGGGGGAACCAAGGACGAGCGCCCAGATGGGGATAACGGAAGCGTGTAGCCCGAGAGTTTCATGTCCATCATTTCCTCTAGAGTCACGCCTGCGGCGACAGTTAGTAAACGATTCTTGATCCTGAGGATATTCTCTGCTCGCGAGATTTACGAAGATCACGTGTGACGTTTAGTCTCAATAACCAACGGTCCTTCCCATCGTACCGAGCTCGAAACGCGTCGCGCCCATGTACCGCCCGATAGTTGTCTACGAAACAGATTTCACCAGGCTGCAGTGCATAACCTTTCAGCCCAGCAGCTACGCTACGATAGAGGGCTCCCATAGACTTTGCGGCTCTCACATCGCCGTCCAGGGGCTCCGAAAAGAACTGATCGAGCCGCATATAAGGCGAATCCGGATCGCCGAAGAGTAGCGGGACTGGATTGGAGTCAGCAATCATCTTCTCTATCGACGCCTTTGCTCTCGCAAGCAGCTGAAGCTGTTTTGCCCCCCCCTCTTTTGCGCTGTTCGCGTTTAGATGCGATTCGTCCGGCACGATTCGGAATCGAGGCTCATACAGCACGGCATCCTGCCGCACGTCGGGATGAAGGTCATGAACACAAGTGAACGTCGTCTTAGTGTTGCACGGATTGCGAAGGCACATTAATCCAACGTAGTCGGCGCGCAGTGGATGAAATGAATCCTCCGTGTGCCAAGTAAGAGTCTCGGCGCTACTTGATGCAAGTTGCTCCATTTCGTCACATGGCGTTGGCACGATAGTGTGCACTATGCGACCACCATGCTTGGTCGCCCATCCGAATGGTGAGCCAAGAAGGCACGCGCAAAGGATGAAGAACACTTCGGCAGACCGGGCGGTGTCTAAGGCGCCTCTCCAATCTGAGGGTGTCGTACCCAGCGCGTCATCGTCAATGGGAAATCCGCGCACCAAACAAATGCACGCCGGCTCTTCTAGCCGAAAGCGATTGAGTTCACTACGCAGACCTCGGGGCAGTTCCTGTGCATAAGTCTCAGTCATCCCCGGCAGCGTGTGATTCTTTTCGCTCGAGAAACTATGGACTAGCTCTTCGCAGAGCTGAACGGCTGCGTCACGTTCATCGCGCTCTAACTGAACTACGAAAAGGTGTGGCAACCGATCAATGCCCATCCCGTAACCTCCGCTCCGTTAAAGCCATAGACGTCATTTCTCTAAATTCGTTTTGCCGCGATCCGGCTGCCGAAACCCATATTCCACGATGTCATCTCTGACAAAAGAACACCCCCACCGTGGTAGAACCTAGAGTGCTATGATTCGCCAGCCGGTTTGCGCCGATATTGATTGGTGCAAAGCACCGGACGCACCATCCCCGATTCCCACTATTACACCTGGTACCCGCTGATGTGGAGCAATCGCAGCACTCACTGCCGCAGAGTTTGCCGAAGTTCGGTTCTCATAGCCGTCCGAAACGACCACAACCATCGGAGTGGCGCAGCCCTTGTACAACCATCGATTACGACAATGCAAAAGCGCTGTCGTAAGTCCTTCAAGTAGCGGGGTGCGGCCACGGGGACGCAGTCGCTGAACTAAGTCATTAATGGGCTCCGAGTATTTGCCAAACGGAATGGCCAAATGTGCGTTAACGCCTCCAGCTACGACCAGTGCGAGCCGATCACCGCGCCGGCTCTCCAAAAGAATGTGCCTTATCAGTTCGCGGGCTAGGTGAAAGGAGCCGTCCTTACCCATTGACCAAGACGCATCCAAAACAAAGACGCGTGCAATATTGGGACGGCCTTGTCGCGCTCGGCGCACTACATCGGATTCAAGTAGCTCTAGTGGCAGTAGCTTGGTGGCTAATGCACCACTTGATAGTAGGCGGAAAATGGCCGTGCGTACGGTAGCTAAGATTGCCAGGCAGCCAGGGATCCGCATAGGCAAGATTGAGGCAGCGGCTCCGCCAACTGCGCTACCCGAACATAGCGGCGCCAAATTGCTGGTGCGACCCATGCGCTCCAGCAGCCAAGGTCGGGTGGAAAGTCGAATTGCACTCGTAAGCCTGCTTATAGAACGGAGTTCCAAAACCAACGCGCGAACGGCGGGCAACTCGACTTCGGAGTGAATACTGCTCGTCGCATCGAAGCCTCCGCCAGGGTTGAATTGCTTCGAAGTGGTTCCTGAGTCATGTGACCCAGAAGGCTCACCGCTGAGGCCATCTTGAGGCCCATCGTCTGGGTCGCTGCTTTCGGCCTCATTCGCCGAGACTAGCGTTCGCCATGGCTCACCTGAGGATATTAGGAGCTTATCCAATGAGTCGAATGCATCATCCAACCCCAAACGTCTATTCACGGTTCGCAACACCTCGCGCGGATCCCGGCAGCGATGGGCCAACGCCAGGGCCGACGCTATGGCGACGTCATGGGAATTCACCTCGGTGCGTTGCGCCAGCGCAGCAATCGCCGCGGCTGAACGCAATATAACGATGTCTGCGCGGTGACTCTCCACGCCAAGCTCCGCAGTGATCGCCGCGACGCTTCTTAGCGTATCGGCTCGACGAAAGTTGACTTGTGGTAGCAATGCGCGAGCAGCTAATATCTGCTTCGATAGCACCGAATCAATCTCTCGGAGCCGGCGCGTGTTCGTGTCCCCGTCGGCGTCGAGTTGGCAGTTCATTATGTGCACTCGGAGTGTTACGTCCCTAACTCCCTCCACGTCAACACACAATCCAAAACGGTCGAGGATCTGTGGACGCAGGTGACCCTCACTTGGATTCATTGTCCCAATAAGAGAGAAGCTCGCCGGGTGGGACAACGAGAGGCCTTCCCGTTCGACGCGATGGACTCCGGAACTCGCCGCGTCTAGAAGCGCGTCAAGGAGATGGTCGGGGACAAGATTTACTTCGTCCAGGTACAGGAACCCGCGATGTGCTTGGGCGAGAAGTCCGGGTATTACTCGGCTTGTGCCATCTTTGAGAAGCGCTTGAAGGTCAACAGTTCCGAGCAGACGGTCCTCGGTCGTACCAATTGGCAATGTGATAAAGGGCGTCTTGCGCCACACCAACTCAAGCTTGCCTTCAGCGAACAGTTTCCTACAGGACTCGCAGGTGATCCCCGGATGCTCAGCATCGCAGTTATAGCTGCAACCGTCTACTGACCTAATCTCCGGCAGTAGGCGCTCGAAAGAGCGCACGGCCATTGACTTTCCGGTCCCGGGCGCACCGCGAACAAGCACCCCGCCGATGGCGGGCTCGATGCTGCTGATCAGTAACGCTGACTGTAATCTCAGTTGACCGACAATGGCACTAAACGGAATGCTGCGGCCCCGCGCACCCCCTCCCTCCATGCGATGTTCAGGCATTTCGTTCTATTTCGATCTATTTCGCGAACTGCTCCTTTGAACGAAGGATCGTCCGTCGGGCATGAGATCGGCGTCAGGAAGGGGCTCGCCTCTTTTTACGCCTTCAACATCAAAGTTTGAGCCCGGCTGTGAATGTGCGACAGCGAAGTCAAGGAATTCCTCTTCGTCAATCTCGAGGATTTCGATTACCTTATCAAGGCTTGCTGGACGACGCCCGTCACTTGATCTCCCGAGATTCAAAGCCTCTTCGCTTGACATTTTGCCCAGCCGTGCCTCAAGGGATCCGATTCGCGCGCCACGTCCATAGCCCTCTTTTATAAATCGAAGGTAGTCATGCGCACCAACCAGAAAGCAATCAAACTTTTCGTACTCGCGTCCGATCGGCACACCTTCCTGCGATGCCCCTTTCCAACCAAGCTCCTCCGCAATCACACTAGCTTGGCGCGCCTCGTCCCATAGTATGTAGTTACTAAGGAAAATGGCGCGAACGCCCGACGAGGAGATTTCGTCCATGGATGGGAACTCAAACGGCCTCAATGCGATTGGATCTAAGTCCGAAACGGCCTCGGCCATTCGATCAAAATTGATGGCAGTGACTAGTTCGTACCATTCTTGATTCACGACGTCTAGGTTGGACGGGTCGCGATACGTCCTGCCAGGATAGGCGTAGTATTCTTTCAAGCTGTGTGCATAAACGACTAATGGAATACCCCTCTCGATCGCTGTTCGAACGGGAAAGGCGGAAATCCCGGCAGTGCAGTGCCAGCATACTGTTCCCGCCAGACTCAGTCCGACTTGCATTAGTCGTTGCACAGTTCGAATCGGCGGCCGAAATGTCACTTGATCGACGCCAAGTTCATCGAGTACCCGGGCGCAGTTTTCCCACGCACTCTGTCGCAAAAATCTATTGTCGACTGTAATCGCTAAACAGCGAAGGCCAAGCACCCTTGTTAGATAGAAGAGAACATATGTGCCGTCTTTGCCTCCACCGAATGGCACTACTGCATCATAAGCGGCCTTACCTCGAACTCCTTCAACGAGATCGCGGAGTACGCGCTCCTGGGAATCCCAGTCAACTTTGCCGTTCTTGAATTCGTGGTGCCGGCATACAGAACAGATGCCATCGTTATCGAATTCAACACCGCGCCGAGTGCTTGGCAGGGCGCATCGTTTGCAGTAGGCGTTACTCATGAACTTGTTAACCCTCTCGGTGCACCTTGCGCAATTCGTTTCGTTCGTGATCCGGCGCGACTCAGAATATAGCGGCTTGAAACGGACTATTCCCCTTACACGTGCGCATCATTGGCCCCTTGGGTTGTAGTCCTTGTGGAGTCTGACATTCATCTTGAGGATACGCGGACAGTGTTTCTACCAGCCCCTCCCCCGCGGTGAAGTCTTCTACCTGATCCAGCCTCGTTGCCCAACGGTCTGCGTGCCTTGGATTGGTCTTCCAACTGGCCCAACAGTCTCACTCTGGAGGTCTGCGGCGACGACCTCCGGAAATCTCCTTACATCATGGTCGCCCGTGGCGGCGGCCGAGCCGGACCGAGCGCCGGGGTGTTTGGTAGGCAAGGTGCCGCACGACAGGAACAAGTTGTTGAAGGTGCTGGCCAAGGTCGGCACCGCGGATCAACTGCACGTCGCTTACGAGGCTGGTCCTACGGGCTTCGGGCTGCAGCGTGCCCTCGAGGCCAAGGGTTACCTTTGCGAGATGATAGCCGCGTCGCAGATTCCGCGACGACCCGGCGACCGGATCAAGACCGACTCACGCGACAGTGTCCAATTGGCCGAGTGCTCGCGCGCTGGCCAATTGAGCGCCGTGTGGATCCCCGATCCTGACGATGAAGCGTTCCGTGATTTGTCGCGTGCGCGTGAAGACGCGGTCCAGAGTCGCATGCAGGCCCGCCATCAACTCAAGGCCTTCGTGCTGCGCCATTACGTGCGCTACAAGGGCAAGACCTCCTGGTGCGGTGCCTACGACCGCTGGCTGGGGACACTGAACTTCGGCGCCGGCGCCGCCCAGACAGCGTTCACCGAATGGCAAGCCGTGACGGCAGCGGACGATCGCGTCGACCGCCTGACCGAATCACTGGAGGCCTCGATCGCTGGCTGGCGCTTCGAACCGGTGGTAGGTGCGCTGCAGGTCTTTGCGTGGCGTGGCCGCGATCACGGCGATTGGCCTGGTGGCCGAGATCGGCGACCGCGGGCGCTTTGCCCATCCGCGCAAGCTCATGGGGTATCTGGGACTGGTTCCATCTGAGAGTCCCAGCGGCGAGCGCACGAGCCGAGGCAGCATCACCAAGACAGGCAACGCGCGCACGGCGACTTCTGACCGAGGCTGCCTGGAACTATCGCTTCAAGGCACGCATCGGCAGACGGGCACAGGTGCGACAACAAGAGTTGTCCGAACCCATACGAAGAATGGGCATGACGGCGCAACTGCGGCTGACTCAGCGATTTGCAGCATTGAATGCGCGTGGCCTGCAAACCAACAAGGCCTGTGTCGCGGTCGCAAAAGAGCTGGCGGGCTTCGTCTGGGCGATCGGCATGCAGGCGCAGCGGGAGAACTGGAGGCAACCTAAAGAAGAAACCTCCGGGATCGATCTGGTGATGCGGCACGAGCAGCGATAGGGCAACCCTCGAGCCCGTTACCAGGGCACCGCAAGGATGATCCCCGACCTCAGAGCGAGGTAGGCCCGCGACGAATCGATGAAGTGCAGGTAACCAATCCGCGGATATTGAGCCTGATTCATCGTCGCTGCAAACGCTCGAGTCGCATCACCCCATCGATCCCAAAAACATGCCTGACCCCCTATAACCTGCAGTCGCTATTGACAGTGGCGACCATATGAGTCTAGGACGTGCGTCGCGGCACAGCCGAAACACCTACCAACGCACATGATGCCAACACCGCGCCATTGATGCCAGCGCATTCGTGTGTTGCGGCGATCCTGTGCGGGCGCCTGTGGCGCCTTTGGTCTTTGTTGTCCGTCCTTGACAGATCAGCTCAAGCGCTCTAAAAGCGCGTAAGAGGTGCTGAGTAGTACCGTTCGCGTAACCGACCGCCGGAGGCGACATGACAACATTGAACGAATCTATCCAAGCTCTGGTTAAAGCGCACGCGTTTAGCGTGCCTTCCGTTGGCGGCTATGTCGGTGCCGTAAGGTTTGTGGCGTCGAAGGACGCCAAGGCCTTCGCAAGCGACCTAACAAGAATTGTTGTGGCTCGAGCATCTTCAGAAAGCTAAGTTACCTGACGAAGAGTGGGGCGTAACAATGCACTCCGACCTGGCAAACTACCGTCGAGACGCGTTAACACCGACGCTGTGCAATGCGCTCCGCCACGACTATTACAAAAGCGCGTGGCATGATGCGCTCGAGCAGGGTTCCGCTGAAATAGTCGATGACCCGATGCGCTTTCTGAGTAGGTTGCCGCCGTTAGGCAAAGGGACACTTCAGACAGGTCTACCGCCGCTACTCGAGAAGAATGAAAAGATCGCGTTTGCGATACACACGACAGGCTCCACAGGCCCGGTTACTTACAGATATCGAAGCGACGCTGAGCTTCGAGAGATTGCAGGATTCTTCCAGCAAGTCGCCGAGACCATTAGAGGCGATAGGCGGCGCCCATTGGTATATATGCTTTATGGTCCCTATCATGGTAGGGATTTGTCCGGATTAGGGGGCTTTTTCCCCCAGGCTGCTCCTTATTACTTCAGTGGCGCAGTTTGGGACGACATTTTTATACGCCAAGGAATTGAACTGCTGCGAAAGCGATTTGACGTTCCAGGTCTTGACGATCGAATTAGCCAAGTACATGGCGCCGTTAGGTTGCTGCGCGTCTTCACTCAGTGCATGATTGACGCTGGAGTGCGTGCAACTGAGACAGGTGTAGAGACACTTGTATCGTTCGCTGGCTATTTGGCCTCTGAGTCTCGTAACTTCCTTCAGCGCTACTGGGGTGTAATGCCGCTGGAAATTTTTTCCTTCTCTGAAGTAATGGGCGGCGCATCAAAGTGTCCAATGTGTGGCGCGCTAAATTTTGACCCGCACTTGCTGCCGGAGGTGCTGTCCTTCACGTCTGCGCAAGCGGTCGATGAAGGCGTAGGACGACTAGTTGTAACTGAGCTTTTGCCGTTTGGAAGATCGCAGCCGCTCATTCGCTACTATAATGGCGATATTGTCCAACGTGTTAAGTCGTTGTGCCCTGTCTGTGATCAGACCGATCGAATTATTCATCTCGGTCGCGATAATGAAAGTATTATTTTGTCTGAGTCCGACAATCGCGAGGTTATCATTGGCTCAAACCAACTTCGCGAAATTGCGTATTGTTCTGAAATTGCGCGTACTGCCGAGTACCCTCACCTTCGAGCGCTGAAGGACCGCACAACGCACGTTGGAGCGCCTTTCGTTGCTTGCGAAACTATTGCAGGCATGAATGGCGGGAAGACCGAAGTACGCTTACGATTCAGGCCGCGCCAGATTGGCGGAAGTCGAAGCAATTTGGAAGACGAGGTACGTCAACGAAGCATGCAGATTGCACCAGGCCTAGGAGCGGCAGTGGAATCCGGTAAAGTTGACTTCCGCACTCATGCGGATGATTCTCTTGATTCGGTGCTCTGGAAGTAGACCTGATTCAGCCGGAGCGCGTGCCGGCTGAGTTTGATCCTATTGTGTTGAGGCCACAGGATTTTCTACTTTCCAAACATTCATTGTGGCTCTCAGTAGGCAGCTTCAATCGAGCGAGATGAGTGCTCGCTCGAACGTTGTCATTCCGAACGTTGGCCGGTACTCGCATAAGATCGTTTCGAAGCTTGGAATTAGATTGCTGAACACTTCGATTGCGCGAGCAATGGCGCGAGTCGCAATGGACGACCCAATACACGCGTGCGCACCGAATCCGAACGCCAAATGCTGCGACGAATGTGGCCACCTCCAAGGATCAAAAGTCGAGGGATTCGCATAAATTGAGGCGTCATGATTGGCAGTCAAAAGTTGAAGCTTTACAAAGTCATTCTGAGAAACATGTAAACCGTCCACAACGAAGTCGGAAGCTGCTCGTCGTGCAGCTATGTGAAAAGGTGTTGAAAAGCGGAGGCACTCATCGACTATCGACGGAACAAAGTCGGGGTTGCTCGCGATCGCTTGCAGCCTTTTGTCGCAGCCGATAGCGAGTATGGCCGTAGCCAAGCCGACCGCTACAGGCCGGTATGTGCCTGTCAAAATTTGCAGTTGTACAGCGATCAACTCGTCGTTGTCCAGCGAAGGACTCGGCCGTCGAGATTGCGTTGAGAGCTCGGAACCCATACGCAGGCTTCCGAAGCGACGAATAGCTTCCGCGGCGCTTGCAGCAGCGATTTCCGTGCCGTCAACTTTCGAAATAAAAGCCAGCACCTCTTCGCCTATGAGAAATGCTGCTTCTCGATCTTCCGGATGTATTCCTAGGATCTCGCCTGCAAGATGTCTTGCGTATGGGAGGGCCAAATCTGAATACACATCGACATTCGCCGAATTGCGTTCTGCTATAGATCTTGCGATCTCATCCGCCATACGGATCATTTCTGCGTCGATCGCTCTCCGAGATACCGCCTTCCATGCTGCAGCAAGGCGCCGACGCCGATGTTCTAGTCCTTCAGAGTACAGAGGCCATTTTCCGACGAGATCGAACATCCGCCCATCAGACTGCAGAAGTGCGTCCTTTGGTTCCTTCGTTGAAGTCAATCGTTCATCGCACAACAGTTGTCGAACAAGGCAGTAGTCGCCGACCGTCCGACGAGCCCGCCCATCCCTAGAAGCAGTTTCGGAGGGCATCGCGCCTGCCGGATAGATCGCGAAGGGAGTAGGCAACACTGGCGAGAGCCGCTTGCTGTGGGCTGACGGGAAATTCATCTTCACATAGCAGCGAGGGAATGCTGCAGTTTGCCTGCGTTTGGGCTCGACATCAGACGATTATCGAGGGTAATAAATGGTGGCGAAAGGGCGGTCAACTCGCCGAAAGTTCGAGGTTCGACATGAATGAAATCCGGGAATTCAGATCGTCCAGAGGCATCCAGATCGAGGACGTCTTCGGGGCGGCCGATGCGCTGCTGGCCGAGGGGCTGCGGCCCACCATCGAGCGCGTGCGACTCAAGATCGGGCGAGGCTCGCCGAACACCGTGAGCCCGATGCTGGAGAAATGGTTTTCTTCGCTCGGACAACGGATTGCGGGCGGAACGAATCCTGCGGCCAATCTGGCGGCGGGCAACGACGCGGACGGCGTGCCGGTGAGCGTACGCAACGCGACCAGGCTGCTCTGGGAGACGGCGCGGCGAGAAGCCGATGATGTTCAGCGACAGGAACTGGAAGGCGCCCGGGCACAGCTCGAGGAAGCGGGCAATGTGCTGACGGTGGGCCAGGCCGACCTTGCGCAGCGAGAAGCGGCATTTGAACAAGCCCGGGCGAGCCTGGACGCGGCGCTGGCCTCCTCGCAGCAGGCGCGCGAGACGCTGGAGCGACAACTGGCCGAACAGACGGCCGAGATCGCACGGCTGCGGGCCGCTTCGGAGCAGGAGATCGCCCGGCTCAACGCCCTCCTCCAGGAGTCTCATGCCAGCAAGGAAGTGCTGCGGCAGGAGCAAGCGGCGGCGCTGGCTGCCCGCGACACGGACTGTAAGCAAGAGCGCGACCGTCACGCAGCCCAGGAGCGCCACTTACATGAGGAAGTCGACCGGGCGCGACAAGGTTCGAAGCAACTGGAAGCCGGACTGGCCAGGGAACAGCAACAGCGCCTGCGCAGTGAGGAGGCCGCGGCCCAGACGCTGGAGGCTGGCCGACGGATGCTGCGCGAGACGCAGCAGGCCGCCCAGCACGTCGAGCGCGAGCTTCGCGATCAACTCACCCACCAGCCAGCCTGCTCGCACAAGCGAAGGCGGAGGATGCGGCCTCGGCGCAGCGGCTGGACGACCTTGAACGTCAGTTGGGCGAAGAAAAGAAGGCGCACGAGGGTACGCGCGCGCTGCTGGCCGGCGCCCTCGCGACCGAGCTCAAAGAGGACTCGCGCAAGCGCGGAGTTGGACCCAAAGTCAGGCGGCCCAAGGGGTAGCGACGGGGCGATTACGGCCTCTTGAAACGCGTTCACTTTCGGTTGGCGCGCAGGGCGAGACTTCATGCAGGCAATCGAACCGGTGGTCAGATCCATTGAATGGGCGGCCTCAAATCTGAAGTGCAACACCTCATCGCATAAGGTGTGCACATGAATGAACGAACCAGGTACCAGCAGCTTCAACCCGAGGACCGGATCACGATAGCAAGCATGCGTCAGCAGTCTTTGAGCATGCGGGCCATGGCCCGCATGCTCGGGCGCTCCGCGTCCACGATCAGCAGGGAACTGGAGCGCAACACGCTGGGCGAGTTGCCCTACGCCTCGCACTCGGCTCAAGCCTGCAGCCAGGGGCGTCGCCAGGCCGCGCGTGCGCCGCGCAAACTCGACATGCAGGGCGTGGGCTAAGATCGTGCTGACCTTGCTGGATTGGCGCTGGTCGCCCCAGCAGATCGCGGGTACCCTGAAGCGTGCCTTCCCCAACGAGCCCGAGCGCCACGTGTCCCACGAAACCATCTACAACGCCATCTACGCGCAGCCGCGAGGCGAACTGCGACGCCAGCTCGTCGCCTGTCTGCGCCGCGGCCACAGCACGCGCATGCCCGCACCCGGGGCGATGATCGCCGTGGCCAGATCCCGGACATGGTCAGCATCCATGTGCGCCCGCCCGAGGTGAACGACCGAGTCATGCCGGGGCACTGGGAGGGCGACTTCATCAAAGGCGCAGGTAACAAGTCCTCGGTGGGCGTGCTGGTCGAGCGCACGAGCCGGTTGGTGCTGCTCGCCAAGATGGACGACGCGACCGCCGCCTCGGCGCTTGCGGGCTTTTCTGCCAAGCTGAACTCGATTGCCGAGCCCATGCGTCAGAGCCTGACCTACGACCAGGGCAAGGAGATGTCGCGTCATGCGGATCTCGCTGCACAGACGGGCGTCAAGGTGTACTTTTGCGACCCGCACAGCCCCTGGCAACGCGGCACTTGCGAGAACACGAACGGCCTGCTGCGTCAGTACATGCCCAAGGGCACGGACCTGAGCCTGTTCAGTCAAGACGAGCTCGACGGAATTGCCGGCAGCATGAACAACAGGCCTCGCGCCACGCACGCGTGGCACACGCCGCTTGAGGTGTTCGCGCAGACGGGGCTCCCCCCTCCTCCTCTTCGCCTGGGTGTCGAGTGGACGGTGGCGCTCGGCGGTGTCCGAAGCGGTGTTCGAGAACCTGCACCGCGGCGATGAAGGAACCTATCTGTACACGCTGGCCAGCTCGAAGACAATGGGAAGGTTCGTGCCGAGGAGTGTGAAGCCCTCGTGTCATCTTAAAAGTATGCTGAAAGCGGTAGA
Source organism: Variovorax sp. dw_954 (assembly GCF_018449755.1). NCBI lineage: Bacteria > Pseudomonadati > Pseudomonadota > Betaproteobacteria > Burkholderiales > Comamonadaceae > Variovorax > Variovorax sp. dw_954. The sequence continues at coordinate 60,415 of NZ_JAAVVD010000013.1, forward strand.
CCACTAGCCACGGCGACTGAAAAAGAACACATTGTTCGCAGCATATTCGGCTGGAATCCGGTCATAGGAGAAGAACAATGAGGAAACTCGTCTTCAGATGCCGATGGGTGGTGTGGATGCTGCTTTGTGGAGCGGCGTCAAGCCACGCTGACCTGAACGACAGGTGCGGCTGCAATGCAGGGCTTGCACGTCAAGTATTTTCTTCCACTTCTCAGTCGACACTCGAACTCGCCTTCTTAGAGCAAGTCGACGAAACCCAATTCGAGAAGCTTAAAAAGGAAGCGTCGGGCGAAGGCAACTACTTCTACGTGATCTCGGGATCTGCCAACTACAAGGAGTTTCAGACGAAGTTGGCGACTCTCAAGCGGCAAACCAGGTTTGATCTCAAGTCGGCGCAGTCGCAGGCCCTCTTGTTCAGCAAGGTCGATACCAAAGACTGGCTTACGTGTAAGACGCAGTGCATTGCGAAGGACACTGGTTTTTTTTGTGACGTCTCCGATCTCACCATCAAGACGGTTGTTGTGAGTTGCAGTTGGCGCCCGCAGGGAACGGCGAAGCGATCCACGGTGCACGTTGTGGCCGACACAGTAGCAGAGCCGCCCAGACCAATCGATCCCAATACAATCGCAACGTGGCAGTTTCACAGAGACCCCGAGCGACCGATGCTGGTCACACTGTCTCTTCAGGGTGGAGACAGCACGACTCTTCGAGTAGAAGCCATACCAAAGATTGAGGACGTGAAGGTCCAACTGACCGGTGCCACGACTACTGCGACCGCGACTGGAAGAAATCCTCATGCAATCGCGTCGCCCTCAAACTCCGGCAGCGCGCTGGTTGGGGGCGGCTGCGCAGTGTCAGACGCGCAGACAGGGTCGCCTCATGCGCTCGTCATGGTGACGTCCCAACCCACTGGCACTGGTTGGGAATGCAAGGGCTCGGACCCGCCAGGCTTGCCGGTCGCCGGCTGGGCGCGTGCGACGGCAGTTGAGGTGGGGATTGCAACCTCAAGACCATCGGTACGTCTCGCATGCATCTCGACTTCCCAGGCCAGTGCTGTTGTTAGGGAGCCGACAGCAACAGTCAGCCTCAGTCCAACACAGATCAGCGATGGATTTGTCATCGTGTCCGGTGGCTGTGCAACTGCACACGCAGGATTTGGAGCGGCTCACGCCGGGGCCCTAGTCAATGCTGTTCCCGCCAACGGCCTGACCGAATGGACGTGTAAGGTCGTTGATCAACCCAATGTCCCGATCGTCACTCAGGTCACAGCGAGCCTCCGGGCTTGCCGGATCGAAGACAGTTCTCCTACGCCCCTTGCGCCGCTTCCGAGGCTACAAAGCCAGACCTTCGACGGTAAAAAAATCTCCGGAATGTATCCGACTTCTACTGTGCAAGTGGACTCCGGTTGGACGTTGACGGGGGGAGGCTGCAGTCTGGGGTATGCCAACAATGGTGCACCGCATGCCGAGTCCTATGTCGCTGGCGAACCTACGCCACATGGCTGGAAATGCTCGGGCGCTGATCCGCCCGGAACACCAAACAGCGCCTTCGTCGCGCCGGTAGCGATCGGGGTGCGGATCGGTCCGTAGGTTTTTCGTGCAAAGTCTCCGGCCAAGGTCACGTGCACGTGCCGGGGGCGAGAGCCTGTCTTGAATTTTGTGTGCGAGGCATGACGATCAGGAGCGAGAAGGCGGCGATCTCGTCCGAGGGGTAACCGCAACTTTGATGAAAACTGACACCTTTGCCCTCAGAAAACCCAGAGCTGCGGCGCGCCGCATTCAGAGTTGTTGCTGCGCGATCAGAGTGAGCGACCCTGCTTCGCCTGCTTCGCCTGCTTCGCCTGCATCGTTGCGAACTGTTCCACCGTCAATTCACCCCTTGACGGTGCGCACGCCCCGGATGTACGACACTTCGGCCGGAAGATGGGCGGCTTCTCGAACATCTTCGCGTCATGCTTCACGATCGCGCCTGTGGGGGCGAGCTGGTGGACGGTTGTGTCGTCGGCATGCAGGACCTGGCTCAAGCCGTTAGCTGACTACAACACCATCAGCAGCCTGGAACTCGACGCCCTGTCGAATCCTGCAGCTGCTGGTCTACGCTGGTTGGCGCCATCCGGGACGATCCATGGGCAGCGCGCGACTCGAGGCCGGAGCTCGTCTGCAAACCATCGACCGGCCTCGCCGTTTTGGATATCCTGTGCCCACACGCTTTGCATTCTCGCAAGATGCCAACAAGTAACGACCGCAAAGAAGATTCCGAATGCGCCTCTGCTGCGAGCGCATTGGCCTTCGATCGTGAGAAGTGGGAGGCAAGCCGGGAAACAGAAAAGCGAGATTACAGTTTGCGCGAGCGGGAACAAGACTTCAAAGAAGCGGAAGCAAAGCGCTCACGTCTGACCAATCCCCTTGTGATTGCAGTTGTAGGAGGCCTGCTCACGGCTATCGCAAACATCTATTCGACGCGCACCACGTCGGCAAATCAACAAGATATCGAACGGAATAAACTGTCGCAAGAGCGCCAACTTGCCAGCCAAAAGGCCGAAGAAGAACGAATACTTGATGCAATGAAGCTAGCGGGCTGCGATCAGATTAAGGATCGACTAACTGCGCTTATCCATGTTGGGCTGATAAGTGATCTTAATCGCAGGGCGAGTGTCGCTCAATACGTGAGCACTTTGAGCTGTGCGAACCCAATTCCTCCGCAACCGCCGTCGACGTCCCCACCTTTTGAGCTGAGTTCAGATTGGCTCGGCGGTGGCCACAATCAAGGTGAGCTTTGCCAAGCGCTGAGGTCACAAGCGCTCGCGCGCTATCCAAACAGAGTAATTATTCAATTGTCATCCCGCGAGGAGAGCAAAAAAGATTGGCTGGGTCATGTCGAATACAGATATTTTTGTACGTTCCAGCCCCAATAAGTCATACGCGACCGGCTATTCGAGTCGACAAACTGCGTCCTTGAATCTCGGGTCCTGAGTTGACAGCCTACGTTCCCACGTAGATAAACGTGGAAACATGATGTCAAATCTTGAAGATTGGCAGCTCGGCTGTTAACCGGCCGCAAGCGCGACGGGCGCTCCGTATGTGACGAACAGGCCAGGGCCGAGTTGGTTGCCGAGTGTGGCAAGCCGGAGTGCCGCCACGGGTGCACGCTGGCACCGCGTGGACACCGGCGTGGGGAAGCCTCGGTGTGACGACCTGCGCTTTTTGCTTGGCGTCTTGTGGTTGCTTTTAAGGGGTGATCGTCCCTTCCGTGCGCTTTGTCACGGGGGGCGGGTGAAAACGCCCTGAAATCAGCAACTTGCATTCGGATGTCTTGCGCGAGAACCGCTTTACGCAAGTCGCTGATCCATAACGGTACTTTTGCCCTGACCGTGACAATCCGCACGGAAAGGACGTTCACCCCGGGCAGGGACACGGCGGCGATCCTGCCCACGGTGACCGTGTTTGAGCGCACATCACCAACCTCGTGGAGGTCAGGCGAAGGGTGCGAATACTCGTCTAGCCTTGCGGCACCTTGCCCGATAAGCTCGCTGCCCAATATCAATGCGGGCATAAGCCACGCCGACTTCGCGAGGAGGCGATGGAGAATTTCGACGTATTCCTCAGCTACCACTGGCGCGACCATGCGGCGGTGGAGGCGTTGGCACAGCGTCTGCGCGGCGCGGGGCTGCATGTCTTCCTTGATCGTTGGTACCTGACGCCGGGCACGAGCTGGGTGCGCTCCCTGGAGGACACCTTGTCCTACTGCCGCGCGGTGGCCATCTGCACCGGGAGCGAGATGGGATCCTGGCAGCCTGGCAGCAACGCGAGGCTGATGCGGCGCTGGACCGCCAAGTAAGGGACGGCCGCGACGGCAAGGTCTTTCCCGTCATCCCGGTGCTGCTCCCAGGTGCCGAGGCACCGCTGGGCTTCCTGCGCCAGAACACCTGGGTCGATCTGCGCGAGCGCGCCGACGATGCGCGGCGTCTTGCGATCCTGGCCAAGGCCATCTGCGGGGAGCCTCCGGGGCCGGAACTACAGGAGGCCGTTGCCCAGTCGATGGCACTCGTCTGCCCTTACCGTGGCCTGAACTACTTCCGCGAGGAGGACGCAGCCTGCTTCTTCGGACGTGAGGCGGCCACCACCCAGTTGGTCGAGGCGGTGGGCCGCCATAGGCTAGTCGCCGTCGTAGGTGCGTCCGGCAGTGGCAAGTCGTCGGTGGTGCGCGCCGGGCTGGTGCCGGCGCTTCGCGGACGACGCGAGTACGCCTGGGAGATCGTCACGCTGGTTCCCAACGATCGGCCGTTGTACAACCTGTCGGCCGCTCTGCTGCCCCTGCTTGAGCCCGGGATGAGCGAAGTCGCGCGATTGGGCGAGATCCAGCGTCTGGCTGACCAGATCCAGACCGGTAGCACCCGGCTGCGTGACGTGGTCCAGCGCGTGCTGGCCTTGCAGCCGGGCACGCAGCGCCTGCTGCTGGTGGTGGACCAGTGGGAAGAGCTCTTCACGCTGACCGAGAACGCTGAGCAACGCCAGTGCTTCATCGACAACCTGCTGGAAGCCACGCAGACCTCGGCGCTGAATGTGGTGCTGACGCTGCGCGGCGACTACTTCGGCCGCGCGGTGACCAGCCAGCGCGAACTCTCGGACCGGCTGCAGGGCGCCCAGGTCAACCTCGGGCCGATGACGGAGGAAGAACTGCGCTGCGCCATCGTCGAGCCGGCCAAGCGAGCTGGGCTCGAGTTCGAGACGAACTTGGTGGAGCTGATCCTCGAGCACGCGGTGGGCGAGCCGGGCCACCTGCCGCTGCTGGAGTTCGTGCTGCGCGAGCTGTGGGAGCAGCGCCAGGGTCGCGTGATGCACTGCACGGCCTACGACGCCATCGGGCAGCTCGAAGGCGCCATTGCGAAGCGCGCCGACGCGCTCTACGACGATCTGACGCGGAGCGACCCCCAGGCCGAGCGACGCATCCGCTCGATCGTGCTGCGGCTCGTGCGCCCCGGGGAAGGCGAACTGGACACGCGGCGCCGAGCGTTGCTGGAGGACTTCGACGCGCCAACGACCAAGCTGGTTGAGCAACTGGCGCAGGCGCGGTTGCTGGTCAACTCGGCCAATGTTGGCAGTCAATCGCCAACCGTCGAAGTCGCGCACGAAGCGTTGATCGCCCACTGGGCACGGCTGCGCGAATGGGTGAGCGCCGACCGGCAGTTCATGACTTGGCGCCAGCGCCTAGACGACGAGGCCGCGGAGTGGGAGCGCAAGCAACGCAAGGCCGGCCGTGTCTGTCCGGTCTTCCCCGTCGCTTGACGACGGAGAAGCGGCGTGACAGTCAGATGTCGATGACCCGCCGCAGGTGTCCGTAGGACACGCTCCAGGAGGCCTCTCCCGTGTCGATGGTGGCGGTCTTGGGGTTGCTGCGGGTGATGACGCCGACGTGCGTCTGCAAATGACGATCGGTGAAGGAGACCTTGTCGCCGCGCGCGAAGTCAGCGCGTGTGGGTCTCGGGGCAGCAGGAGGCGTGGGTTGCGCCGGCGGTGTTGCGGGGCCCGGTTGCGGTGCGGACTGCGGCGGCTCGATCGCTGCGTAGGGCAACTTCCACTGCACGCGCTGCTGCGTGTCATGCAACGTCACCTGCGCATCGCGCATCTCGATGATGCGCCCCTCGCGCATCGTGTCACGGCGGCCATCGTAGAAACGCACGACCTGTCCGAGGTGCAGATCACGGCGCACGGCCACGATGCGCCGCGGGTCCGTCATCAGTCGCTCCACGAGCGCGCTGAGTTGGTACAACTCGAGGCTCGTCGCCTGGTTCAGCGCGTCGATCAGCGTGGCGTCCTGCATCGGCGGTGTGCGTGCATTCATGCCGGCCTCCAGTTCATCGGCAGCAACTCCTCCAGTCGATCCTGGCGATGGCCGTTGATGCGCTGGAGCACGTCGCGCAGGTACGCGTAGGGCTCCACGCCGTTGAGCCGTGCCGTCTCGATGAGGCTAAAGGCGACGGCCGCCGCGCGCCCGCCGCGCTCGGAGCCCGCGAAGAGCCAGTTCTTCCTCTCATGATCATTTATGCATGAGAGGAATAATGCGAACTGCGGTCTTATGCGAACTCGTCGTCGTTCATCTTGCGCACAACGAGGCGTGGCAAGGCTCGCGGCGCTGTGAGCGAGGTCTGGACTTCTCATAAGAGCGGGCGTCTCCTGCTGTGGCAACCCCACTTCAGGAGACCTCCATGTTTGCGTTCGAGTCCATTCATCCACTGCCGGCCGCTTGGCTTCGCGACAGCGATCTCGCGCCATTCGTATCTGCTTACGTGCATCGGTTGGTCGACCGGCACTACGCAGCCGGCACGGTGCGGGCGTACGTGTACGGCGTGGCGCATTTTGCGCACTGGGCGCGTCACTGCCGCCTTGATGTCCGGGACCTTGACAATGAGATCGTTAAGCGTTTCGTTGACGAACACCTGCCGCGCTGCACCTGCCCATCGCCGGTTCAGCGCTGCCGTCATCAGGTCCGAGCTGCGCTTTACCAGTTGCTGGTTGCTCTGGTCGATGTCGGCGTTCTGATCAGCAATCGCCGACGCGACGCGATTGAAGATCAGCTTGCTCGCTTCGATGCCCACATGCAGCAGGCAAGGGGCCTGGCTGAGACCACGCGGATTCGACGGCTGAGCGCCGTTCGATCCCTGCTGCAATTCTGCATGGCCGGCGACTCCGACGCGGACGCGATGGCCACGCCAAGCGCCGATGAACTGAGGCGATTCATCGCGCAGGAACTCTCGCGCATCAGTCCGGCCAGCGCTGGCTCGCTTGCGGGCGCGCTGCGCGGCTACCTACGCTTCTTGGCGCTCAGCGGCGCTCGTGTAAGTCACCTGCTACCCATCATCGCTACGCCAGCCAATTGGAGGCTGGCGCCGCTGCCGCAAACGCTCTCCCCGGGCGAGGTCGAGCGGCTGCTGGACGCCTTCCCGCCGGAGCTACCGTCGCACTTGCGTGGCTACGCCATGGTGCGCTGCCTGATAGATCTCGGCCTGCGCGAGCGCGAAGTCGTCAGTCTGGAACTCGACGATATTGACTGGGAGGCCGGCACGCTGCGCATTGGCAAGGGCAAGTCGCGCCGCGTGGACGTGATGCCGCAGACCACGGGGCGTGCCATTGCCGCGTACCTTCGCTCGGAGCGGCCAACCACCGTCAACCGGCGCGTCTTCGTTCGTCACGTGGCGCCGCTGGACGAGCCGATCCGGCCGGACGTGGTTCGCAACACGGTGCGGAAGGCATATCTGCGCTGCGGGCTGCCGTATACGCGCGTGCACATCCTGCGCCATACGCTGGCGCGCCGGCTGCTGGAGACCGGCGGCACGCTCAAAGAAGTGGCCGATATGCTGCGTCACCGTTCACTCGACACCTCGATGATCTACGCCAAGGTTGACATCGGCCGGCTGGCCGCCGTGGCGATGCCTTGGCCGGGGAGCATGACATGAACCGCAGCCACACGATGCAGGCCGCCGTGCAGCGTTATCTTGAGGAACGCCGACGGCTGGGCTTCGCGATGAAGAGCCCGAGCACAGAGTTGATGCGATTCGCGCGCTTTGCAGACACCAGAGGACTCCGAGGGCCGCTGACTCTCGAGCTGCAACTGGACTGGGCCCGCGAACATGTTGCGCGAACCGGCCCCTTCACGGCAGCGCGCAGGCTTGAGATCCTCCGACCCTTCGCGGCCCACTACCGGCAATTCGAGCCCGCCACCGAGGTGCCGCCGCCGTTCATCCTAGGCCGAGGCCATCGACGGCTCGCCCCTCATATCTACACCGACCAGGAGATCGCTGATCTACTGGAGATGGCCGGCAGAATGACGCCGCAAGGCGGCTTGCGGCCGTTGACCTACAAGACGTTGTTCGGGCTCATTGCCGCCACTGGCCTCCGAATCTCCGAAGCCTTGAAGTTGCAGGTCGCGGACGTCGACTTGGCCGGCGCGACGCTCACGGTGCGCCAGACGAAGTTCCACAAATCGCGCTGCTTGCCCCTGCACGCCACTGTCGTGCAGGCCTTGTCCGCCTACCTCTGTGCACGCCTCCGGTTCGTCGACTGCGCGGGCGCCTCGCCCGTCTTCGCCATCCCGACAGGCCGCGCGCTGCCGTTGCGCACGGTGCACCACGTATTCGCCCGGCTGCGCGATCAATTGGGGTGGCGTGCTCGCGGCGAGCATGCCCGGCCGCGCATCCATGACCTGCGCCACACAATGGTGGTCCGGCGCGTTCAACTCTGGCATGAATATGGCGCGTCGATCGACCACGCGATGTTCTGGCTATGCACCTACATGGGCCACGCCAAGATCTCGGACACGTATTGGTACCTCAGCGGCACGCCAGAGCTGATGGAGTGGGTTGGCGCGCGGTTCGAGTGCTTCGTGCTGGAGGGGGCGTGTCGTGAATAAGCCACTCTCGCCCAGCTTCGCGTCGCTGGTGCAGGAGTTCTTCACGGACTACATGACGCGGCAGCGCTCGCTCAGCCCTGAGACTGTCGCCTCCTACCGTGACAGCTTCGTGCTGCTGCTGCGATTTGCCGAGCAGACCCTGGGCAAGCCGGCCTCTGCTATGGAGGTGTCGGATCTCCAGCCGAAGTTCATCGCCAACTTCTTGGACCACTTGGAGCGCGACCGGGGCAACTCGCCGCGCAGCCGCAACATCCGCTTGGCGGCACTGCGTTCGTTCCTCAAGTTCGCCGCCCGGCGCGACATCGCCAACCTGAGCATCATCGAGCAGGCTCTGGCGGTGCCCATGAAACGCTTCGATCGCAAGATGGTGGGCTTCCTGACCCGCGATCAGATGCTGGCGGTGATCGACGTTCCAACCGCAACTTGGCTGGGTCAACGCGATCACCTTCTGCTCACGCTGATGTTCAACACCGGCGCCAGAGTGTCAGAGATCATCGGCGTAAGGGTGGCAGACGTGGTCATCGGCTCAACGTCATGCGTCCGACTGCACGGCAAGGGCCGCAAGCAACGCTCGCTGCCGTTGTGGAAAGCAACCGCACGCGAGGTGCGTGACTGGTTGCGTTTGAATCCACAACTGGAGGCAAGCTCAGCACTGCTGCCGCGGCGTGACGGCGAACCGATGACGCGGGCCAACGTCACGCAGCGGCTCCAGCGCGCCGTCGCGGCGGCCGCGACCACGCACCCTGAACTCCACAAGCTCGCGGTATCTCCTCACATCGTTCGCCACTCGACCGCGATGAGTCTGCTGCAGGCGGGCACACATGCCACCGACATCGCGCTGTGGCTCGGACACGAGAGCCCATCAACGACCCACATGTACGTCGAAGCCGACCTCGCGATGAAGGAGCGAACTCTCACTCGGCTGAAGCCGCCCGCGGTCAAGTCGGCTCGCTATCGGCCGCCAAAGGGACTGATGCAGTTCCTGAAGTCGCTGTGATCATGCGAAGCGCCAGCGACGCAGTCGAGGCCTTGCGCCGAGGGAAGACTCGCTCGGCCTCGGTGCGAGTTCGCATAAGACCGCAGTTCGCATTATTCCTCGACAGGGCAACTGGCTTCATTGCACGCTCGCTGATGTTGTTGTCCGCCTCCAGGATGCCGTGCTCGATGAAGGTGTTCAGCGCCGCCCAGTTGCTCAGGGCATAGCCGAACGCCTCGCCCAGCAGCAGCGCGTGCAGTGGAAGTTGCCCTACGCAGCGATCGAGCCGCCGCAGTCCGCACCGCAACCGGGCCCGGCAACGCCGCCGACATCGCCCACGCCTCCTGCTGCCCCTAGACCCACGCGCGCTGACTTCGCGCGCGGCGACAAGGTCTCCTTCACCGACCGCCATCTGCAGACGCACGTTGGCGTCATCACCCGCAGCAACCCCAAGACCGCCACCATCGACACGGGCGAGGCCTCCTGGAGCGTGTCCTACGGACACTTGCGACGGGTCATCGACATCTGACTGTCATGCCCGCTTCTCCGCCGTCAAGCGACGGGGAAGACCGGACAGACACGGCGCGACGCTCGATCGCATGCGCCACAACGCCTATTGCCTGGTGCTCGACGGCAACAGCTACCGGGCCCCGCGTCAACTGCAGGCGGTCATCCGCCAGCGTCTTGCCAGTGAGGCCAAAACCGCTCAAGCTTGAGACCTTCGATGGTGTCCTTCGACCTTGTTGCAGCCGGCTCCAATATGCCGAAAACAGGTGGCTCCACTACGCCGGAAGGTGACACCTGGTCAGGACATAGTTGAGGTAGGCCCACGGGTCGTTCCCATGGAGCTTGCCCGCCTGGACCAGGCTCAGCACGATCGCGGCACGCTGGCCGGCGAGTGCGCTGCTGATCGAGCGATTAACGGCACAAGTGGTTCTGGGCAATGCCTTCTTTTACTACCGAGTTATCGACGCAAACCAAGTGCATCTGCCTTGGATTGGTGAGGTACCAGATAGCTTTCGTCCAGGGCTGACGACAAAATCTGCCAAGCCGCGAAGGAACAAGGCCACTGTTACAGCGGGCTTGCCCCAACGCATTCTCAACCGAGAGGGCACGGACCACAAAATGCGGTGCCGCGCAAGGAGAGCAAGCATGCGAGCTCGATACTTTATTGGCGGCTTGGTGACCAGCCTGTGCCTCCAGAGCGCCGGCTTTGCCCAAGCCGAGACGTTTCAGTTGTGCATCAGGGGGGCGTCCTTCGACCCAGGACGGGAATTCCTTCAGACCCGACAGCTGAAATTGCAAGTAGACGGTCCTCCCCCGGGTGACATGCTGCTTTCATTGGCCGGGCGAGCAGTGCGCCAGAAGCTATGGCCTCATCTAGAACTCGACCAGGTCCAAGTCGCCCTCTTCGACGACCAACTGTGCGGCCACGAGCCCACTGCGCTGCTTGAGCTAACCGTCAACGCAGAGGAACTGGCCAATATTGGCAAAGAGAGTGGCCGCGGACCGACTGAGCAGCCGCAGCTCAATGCCGTGGCTCAGCGCGCGGCAGCGCAAGCCGCACCGCCTCGTCAGGCACCTGCGGGCACTCCTAGTAGCGCCCAACGCCACGACTGGATCCAACTTTACTACGCCACCAATCGCCAACCCACCGGGGAAACGCAGGCTGCCCAAGCCTTTGGCTCAGTAGCCGACTCTGATATTCACTTCGGTGCGATCCAAGTGTCCATCCCCGCCGACCATCGCATGGCCAATCTCGAATCTCCCTCGCTGCTACGGCTGGAGTGGCGCGCCAATCCCGAACACCACGTGACGCTGGGCGAAACCTATCGGAGCATGCAAATAGACGAATGGCGCATTGAACTCGCTCGTCAAGCCGGACCTTTTGGAAACACTGGTGTATTGCTGTTTGTACATGGCTACAACAACAGCTTTCAAGAGGCCGCCAAGCGCGCGGGCCAGTTGGCCTATGACCTTGCCTTCCCCGGCCCCGTGGTTCTGTTCAGTTGGCCGTCGGATGGGGACCCTTTGGCCTACGTGCGAGACGAGCAGAAAGCATTGACGGCGTGGCGCCAGACGGCGCGAGTGCTTGACGAACTAAGCCGCCTCGCCCCCAATGTGAAAGTCAATGTAGTAGCGCACAGCATGGGTAACCGGGTCTTCACTCAAGGAATGAGCGAGTTGTTGAAACTGCGCCCTGGCGCCGATGCAGCTTTCGCGCAAATCGTAAATGTCCGAGCGTCCCCGTTCTTGCGAATGAATAGTTGATGGAGGAAGGTCGACGTCTGTGAACGGAAGGATGTTGACGATGGAACTGGAGAAGGATGAGGTTGTGCGGCCAGCGAAGCATCGCGTGGACTGGCGCACTGGCAAGACGATGGTGGAGCGCGGCGACGCGTTCTGGCGCGACCACGAGAGGCAACGCGTCGAATCCGGCATGAGCGTGCCGCAGTACTGCGAGGCGCATGAGCTTGCGCTGTCGACCTATCGCCATCGGGTCAGCGGTCGGCGCCGCGGAAGCAATGTTGCTGTGACGACAGCGCCTGCAACGGCGAAGCAGCCGATCTCCTTCGTTGCCCTGAACACACCGGCAGCGCCCAAGGCGGCGGCGATGGTCGCGCAGGAAGCTGAGTCGCTGGAGATCTCGTTGGGTGGCATGACCTTGCACCTGAAGGGCAAGGCCGCCGATCGAGTGCTCGAGCGCGTGATGGCGAGGCTGGGGTGATCCTGTCGTCGGCAATCCGGGCCTACGTCTGCAGTGAGGTGGTGGACATGAGGAAGTCGATCGACGGCCTGTCGCAGATCGTGGCGGCTGCGATGGGCATGAACCCGCTGTCGGGTCAGGTCTTCGTCTTCATCGGCCGACGCCGCGACCGAGCGAAGTTGCTCGTATGGGACCGCCACGGATTTTGGGTCCTCTACAAACGTCTCGAGGCGGGCCGCTTCACGGACCCCTCGCGCCTGGCGGGCTCGGGCATCGCGATGAGTGAATTGATCGCGTGGCTCGATGGCATCGACCTGAGCCGGACAAGACGCCTGAGAAGCGTGGAGGCCAGCGCCGTGATCTGATGGCGTGGGGGGCGTTGCCGCAAGGCAATCGGCACTTCACCGAATGGCCCGCACGAGCGCGGGCTGCAATCATTGGCACATGCTTCTGGCCACCCCCATCGACCGCGCTGCACTGCCCGATGCAGTGGAGCCACTGAAGGACCTGGTGGTGGAGTTCGCGCAGGCGCTGGTTGCCGTGCGTGCCCAGGCCGATGCGCAGATGGCCTCGCTGGCAGCCCAGCTGGCAGAGTTCAAGCGCCGCGTGTTCGGCCCGCGTACGGAAGCCCTTGACGCCTTGCAGCCGGAGCTCTGGCAGGACGCGGTCGAAGTGCCCGTGCCACCGGATGAGCATCGCGAGGTCGCCGGCCACAAGAGACGGCGCAGCGGCCGTCCGGCCATTGATGCCGACGTTCCTCGCCAGCGCGTCGAACACGACCTGAGCGATCAGGAGAAGACCCAGTTCCGGCGCGTGGAACGCATCGGCGAGGAACTCAGCGAGATGCTGGAGTACACGCCGGCCAGGCTCGTGGTGATCCAGCACGCGCGCCTGAAGTACCGCTGCGAGGACGAGCGCGGCATGAGCACCGTTCGCACGGCCTCGGCCCAGGCCTCGCCGCTGCCCAGGAGCAACGCCGGCGCTGGCCTGCTCGCGCAGGTGATGGTCTCCAAGTACCAGGACCACTGCCCGTTGGCCCGCCAGGAGCGCATTTTTGCGCGGCACGGCGTGCGCATCGCTCGCCAGACGCTGTGCGACTGGGCGCTGTCGGCAGCCGAGCTGCTGCAGCGCCTGATGGCGCCGCTGCACCGTCATGTGCTGGCCAGTCCGGTGATCTTCACCGACGACACGACGCTCGCGTTGAAGGCCCCGCGCGATGGCCCGCCACGCGGGCGGACCATCACCGCCAGGCTGTGGGTCTATCTCTCGGGCGGCTGGCTGACAGACGAGCAGGGCCGATGGCAGAAGATCGCGCCGGCAGCCCTGTACGACTTCACGACCGACCGCTCGGGTACGCATCCAAGGCGCATCCTCGGGGCGTGGCGCGGGCTGCTGCAGGCCGATGATTTCTCGGGCTACGCCGAGAGCTTCCGCTCGGGCGTCACGCACGCAGCCTGCCTGGTGCATGCGAGGCGGCGCTTTGCGAAGATCGTCAAGGACGCACCGCGCGGGTCACCGCCGGGCCTGGCACACGAGGCCATGCGCTTCTTCGGCGAGGTCTACCGCATCGAGGAAGAGATCCGCGACGACGATCCCGATGAGCGACGCAGACAGCGGCAAGCCAGAACGCTTCCGCTGCTCCAAGACATGCGGTGCTGGCTGGACCATCACGCGCCGACGCTGCTGCCGAAGTCGCCCCTCGGGCAGGCCTTCGGCTACACGATGAGCAACTGGGCCGCGTTAACGACATTCCTGGAGCACGGGATGCTGGAAGCGGACAACAACACCAGCGAGCGCGCCATGAGACCGGTCTCAGTATCGAGGAAGAACTGGCTGTTCGCGGGCTCCGAGCGTGGCGGGCGGGCCGCGGCGGTCGTCTTCAGCCTGGTGGAGACCGCAAGGCTCAACGGCATCGAGCCCTACGCGTACCTGCGTGACGTGCTCCAGCGCATCAACGCTCATCGCCAGGATCGACTGGAGGAACTGCTGCCCATGCACTGGAAGCCGGCGTGAACCGCACGCCGCCGATGCAGGACCAGACGCTGGTGGACGCGTTGGACAACGCGACCAGCCTGGAGTTGTTCCAGCTGAGCATGCTGGTGGAGCGGCTCCTCACGGACCCCAGGCGCATCGTGGCCATCCGGCGCCTGCTGCATCTCGGACAGGTCGTGCGCTTCTACGACTGGAAGCACGACCAGATGCGCACGGCGCGCATCGTGCAGACGAAGGACACCCAGGTGCTGCTGCAGGAGACCGAGACGCGCGTCCAGTGGACCTTGCCCTACGCGGCCATAGAGCCACCAGCGCCGGGCCAGGACATCGAAGCCGCACCCCCGCCACCGCAGCCCCAACCGGCAAGGCCTCTGCGAGCAGACTTCAAGCGCGGCGACAAGGTCTCCTTCGTCGACCGCCATCTGCACGCTCGAGTCGGCGTCATCACTCGGGTGAACCAGCGCACCGCAAGCGTCGAATGCGAGGACGCCTCCTCATGGCGCGTGCCATTCCACATGCTGCGCCACGTGATGGACATCTGAATATTCCGCCAAACAACGGGGCTGCTCGGACAGATACCGCAAATCGTCTTGGCTTCACCCGATGTGGGGGAGGAGGAGTTTCGACAACGCTGGATTTATGAGCTTAAGAGCACTACGGCGCCGCGCTACACGCTGTACGCCTCCCGGCAAGACTTGCCGGTCGCACTTTCATCTTGGCTGCATGGAGAACGCAGGCTAGGCGCCGGCGGCAAGGACATCAGCGTGATGCCACCAATGGATTCGGTCGATGCGAGCGGCATCACTAAAGAATGGTTCGGCTTGTCGCACAGTTACTTTGGAGATAACAGCACCGTGATGAACGACCTGTTCGTGCTTATCCATCACAACGCGGCTCCCAGCAAGCGGCCTCGCCTGCGCAGAGTTCAAGGCAGCCAGGGGGACTATTGGGAATTCAGGCGATGAGTCCGCGAAGTTGGCCTGCCAGACTATTGCTGGCAACCATGGTGGCAGTGATTCCGTTGGCCGCGGTGCCTGATGTAAACCAACTAAATGAGCAGATCGTTCACCTCATCGATGAAGGCCAATATGCACAGGCACTTCAATTAGCGCAGGCGGCCTTGCAGGAAGTGGAGACGATCAATGGATCGAAAGATCTAACTACAGCTACCGCCCTAAGCAACACGGCGCGGGTGTACGCGCTATTGGGGCTTTACGATGAAGCGTTACCTCTTTACACGCGCGCTCTCGCGATCCGTGAGGGCGCGTTCGGCGCGGAGCATCCAACGACCGCTACCAGCCTCAACGACCTGGCGGGACTCTACGGGTCCATGGGGCGCTACGACCAAGCCGTGATGCTGTACACCCGTGCGCTAAAGATTTCGGAGAAAACACAGGGAGTCGAACACCTCAGCACAGCCACGATCCTGGACAACATGGCCGTGCTGTACCACTCCATCGGCCTTTATGACCAAGCATTGCCCTTGCAGACACGCGCGCTGGCGATCCGGGAGAAGGCGCTGGGCGCCGAGCATTTGATAACCGCCTTAAGCTTGAATGATTTGGGAGTGCTGTATAGATCGATGGGCCGCTACGACGAGGCGTTGCCTTTGTACACGCGAGCGCTGGCGATAAGGGAGAGGACGCTAGGCGCCGAGCATCCGGAAGTAGCCGCCAGCTTAAACAACCTAGCCGGACTCTACGAAGCCATGGGTCGCTATGAGAGTGCATTACCGCTATATATACGCGCGCTTGCAATCAAGCAAAAGGCGCTGGGTCCGGAGCATCCCGGCACGGCCAACAGCCTTTACAACCTGGCCTCGTTGTATCGCTCGATGGGCCACTTCGATCGAGCCTTGTTGCCGTATGAACGTGCGCTGCAGATCCGGGAGAAGTCGCTAGGCGCAGAGCATCCTCTTACAGCTACAAGCTTGGCCGGCCTTGCTAGCTTGTATTTTTCCATGGGGCGCTATGACGATGCGCTGCCTCTGTCCGCCCGTGCTTTGGCGATCCGCGAGAAGGCGCTGGGCACGGAGCATCCGGACACAGCTCACAGCCTGAACAATCTGGCCGTCTTGTACGAATCTATGGGGCGCTACGACGAGGCCTTGCCGCTGTACACGCGTGCGTTGGCTATCAGGCAGAAGACGCTCGGCCCACTACACCCGGACACCGCCTACAGTCTCGACAACTTAGCAAAGCTCTATCTTGTCGTGGGCCGCTATGACGAAGCCTTGCCGTTGTATTCCCGGGCACTGGCGATCCGAGAACAGTCGCTAGGGGCGGAGCATCCGGATACAGCTAGGAGCCTCATCGACCTAGCCTCCTTGTATTTCACCTTCGGTCTTTACGATAAGGCCTTGCCGTTGTACACGCGCGCGCTAGCGATCCAGGAAAAGACGCTGGGTAGGCAGCATCCGGAAGTGGCCATCAGTCTCAATGGCTTGGCCGCGCTGAATTCCGCTATCGGACGCAAAGATGAGGCCCTGCCCCTGTACTCGCGTGCGCTATCGATTCGCGAGCAGGCGCTTGGCGCCGAGCATCCGGACACGGCGTTTAGCATCAACAACTTGGCCGCTCTGTACGACTCCCTGGGGCGCTATGACAAGGCGTTGCCGTTGTACGCGCGTGCCTTGGCAATCGATGAAAAGGCATTGGGCGCGGAGCATCCAGAAACGGCTGCCGCGCTCAACAACTTAGCTGAGTTGTATAAATCCATGGGCCGTTACGATGAGGCACTCCCCTTGTTCCGGCGTGCAGTGCGTATTCTTTCTCCTACGAATACGACCGATCAAGCACAAGTTCACGGCGGTATTCAGGATCTAGCGATCTACTCAGCTAATCTGGGTGCATTTCTGGCTCAGCACAACGGTACCGCTTCACCGGACGAAGCGATCTACTACTACAAGCTTTCAATCAATGCCCGGCAGCGCATGCGCATTGGCGCCCGCGGCTTAGATGCGTCGCTACGGCAGTCACTTACCACGAAGGTCGAGCATCCCTATCACGATCTCGTCCAACTTCTCATCCAGCGCGGCCGATTGGCGGAAGCCGAGCAAGTCTTGTTGCTGCTCAAGGAGTCAGAATTCAATGCATTCTTGCGGCGTAATGGTTCCACCGGCGAAGTCAAGGCCGAAGCCTTAGGGTGGACTGCTGAGGAGCAGGCTTTGAATCGCGATCTCGCCGGAATCGCCAAACAGTGGCGCGAATTAGACGGACGCCGCTTGCTTATTCACGAGCGAGTGACGAGAGGCGAATTGCAGATGACGTCCCCGGAAGTTCAGGTGCTCGACAACCAGCGACTTCAGTTGGAAGACCGGACTCAAAACGTTCTCGAGGACGCGAACCGGCGGTTCACGCAGGCAAGTCAACAGGCGAACGCTCGTCGACAGCAAGCCTTCGAGAACGCCCGAACAGCCTTGTCGATGAAGCTAGACGAACTTAAATTGCGTGCTGACGGGGGCTTGCGCACAGCCGGTCTCTTGCTTTTGCCGAGCGAGCGAGGCCTGACGATTATCGTAACCACCGACCAAGGCGCGGTGCCGTTGATGCGCGAAGTTTCCGAGGCCCAATTAGGCGAGTGGGTCAACGATCTTCGCGTGGCCCTGCAAACCGCGAAGGGCGACTACAAACGGCCAGCTCGATTACTGTATGAGCATCTGATCCAGCCGGCGGAAGAGCAACTCAAGGGAGCCAAGGATGTCGAACAGTGGGCAATTCTGCCATTCGGAGTATTAAGCGATGTACCTTTCGCCGCGCTCATCCAGGCGGATGGCAAACATTTGATCGAGCGCTACGCTGTGACAGTACTGACCGCTGACGGGACGGCCAGGCTGGAGGGACTGGAAACGGAACCCAGAGACTCCTGGGAAGGGGTAGCCTTAGGAGCGTCGCAGGGGGATCCCGAATTTGACAATCTGCCGCTGGCCGGCGTGCAGCGAGAAGTTTGCGGCATTGTTCGCGGTCACGCCGAAGCAGCGTGCAACGAGGACGACGGTGTGATCGCGGGAGATCGGTTTCTGGATGCAAGCTTTACTGAGGGCGTTCTGAAGCAATTGATGGGTCGATCGACGTCGGGACGAAATTTCCTCCACATCGCTACTCACTTCAAACTTGAGAATGGAAAACTACAAATGGGGGATCGCAGCAAAGTCTCGATCCACACAATCGAAGCATGGAGACCTAGTATGGGCAAGTACGATTTGGTCGTACTCTCAGCATGCGATACGGGAAGGAGTAATGGGGGGGTCGGGTCGTTGGGGGGGGTGTTTCGCTCGGCCGGCGCAAAGTCAGTGCTGGCCACTCTGTGGCCTGTAGCCGATGTGGGCGCAGCACCGCTCATGGTGGATTTCTACAGGCAACGCGGAGAGAAGCGAAAAATGAGCAAGTCCGCGGCGCTCAGATGGGCCCAACTGGGATTGCTTAGTGGTCGCATCAAAGGGCAGGCTGGCTACGAGGACCTTAGCCATCCCCATTATTGGGCGCCATACGTACTGATGGGCAACTGGCTGTAGGGGTGAAGCGCGCTCGCCGAGAGGGAGCAGCCGAATGCATGCGGGGGCGTCCGAATATCGGTGTGTGAGGCAGTTGATTGAATCGGTTTGACTGCTTTCTCTTCTGTCTTGAGGCCCCTGCCGGGCCGCCGGAGGCACCCCGGTTCCCCGGTTAAGCATGTATTCATGCTCTGTCGGCGAAAATGCTCAGAGCGGGACCTTTACGCAGTGGCGGGCGGCCTACTTGGCGTTCCACCGAGATCGCATATTCAGAGCTCGTTTGCAGCCCTGACGGCTTAGGCCTGCAAGACACGCAGTGCGCGACTGAGAGCGCGGAAGACCACAACGTGGTGTCACAAGACTGCGACACTTGTACGTTGCGCACAATTCCGGCATCCTCAAATCTAGATGCCACTCCCCGCACCTTCCGCCGATCTCAATAGAAAAAGGAAGACTCTGCAACGCCTTCTTCTAGTGTGCTGGTGGCGCACAAGGAAGAGGCTTAAAAAGCTCGTTAAAGACCGCCGCGTCCAAGTGAGCGCCCTTTTCTTTGTTCTTGCAACTGGCTTGGTTTTCGAACTAGAAGAAAAGATCGGGGACATTCTGGATGGCGCCGCGCCACGATCCGCTTTTTCTGCACGCGTATTCGATATTAGTCGTGCATATGAATATTTGGTTACAGGCTGGCCCCGCCACCAAGTTCCAAGATACACCGTTTTGGTCGAACTAGACACCAAAAACGATGTAACCGCAGTTGGATTGGCCTCGAACATTTGCCTGCAACGCGCGTATCTCGCTCAGTTATTACCGGCGATTTCCGAGCAGCACCCAGCCACGATCGTTATCGACAAATCATTTGCCGAAGAAGGCTGCATCCGCGAACAGTCTCCCGACCTACATTCGACCCAAGATTTACAAGAAGCCATCGCGCATGTAAGTTCAAAAATACCAGTAGTTGTTGGATTAAAAATTGAAGGATCAACCTTGAATGCGGAGGGATTTATTACACCCTCTTCGTCGTTGCAACGCGCAGTACAGTTTCCTTTTGCTCCGCTTCAAAGTGGCGGCATTATGTCCTTGGATGTTGACAACCGACGCATTGCTCTGGGGTGGGATATTTCGCGCAACGGGTTGGATCCGCCTCAGCATGTGAATTCACTTGCCCTCCAAGCTGCTCTGGTATACGACGAAAAATTACTAGACAAATACGATCGTTTGCGCGACCTGATTGTAGGCCGCGAAAGTCCGTTTATGAGTTTTATAGATCCATCGAAATTGATTCGATTTAATTCCGGCGATTTGATTTGCGAATGGCCCAAGGTTCACGGGGATTTAAAAATCTTGTGTCAAAAATATGCTTCTTCCCAACAAACGCTTCATTCCAATTATCTTCGCGGCCGCATTGTATTGATCGGAGAAGTGACTGAAAAACTCGATATACATCGAACAATTATCGGTGATGTGAGAGGCGCGGCCTTGCAGGTCAACGCCATCGAGGCAATTTTAGACGAACGATATTTCCTGCCTGCGAGTGGCACGATAAATCTTCTGGTTGGGTTTATCTTTTATTTGCTCTTGGAAATCTCGTTGAGAACCGTGCCCGTTTGGCTATCGATAGTTCGCACTGTCATTCTTACCGTTGGTACTTTTTTCATTTTGGCGTTTTCCGTTCGTTATTTCGCTTATTACATCAGTCCGGCCGCAGGATTAGTTGGAATGGCATTTCGCTTGCTGGCGGCATTCGCTGAAATCCTTTACAGCATAGGTACAAGCCATGAAAAACACTGAGCCAGGGCTTTATCGCGCATTACGCTGTGGCCTATTTGTCTGCCTGAGTCTGAGTGCGGCACTCGCTCCATTCGTTGGAACTGCCCAGACGGAAGAACCCGTGAAAAAGCAGCGACGAGTTGGTAGTGACGCAGGCACTCCCGGGCACACCGAGCCGCGGGTGCCTGCTGGCTATCCAGCGGGTACTCGCGACGCAGCAGCTTCCGGAGAAAACGCCGATCACGCAGCCGGGAACAACAAAGCGCAGCAGCGGGCCGAGTCCCGGAACACATCCAAGCAACAAAGCAAAAAGAATCGAAAAGATGAATTCGTCCGCCCGCAATGATTGAATCCTGATTCCTCGCGTGATTCGACTGCGCATGCTGAGGCGCTAACAGGCACCCGCGCGCAGTGTTTATTTGGTAGCCGGCTCCGTACCTTTCTTCGCTCTCGCATACTTGGGGTAATGGTCCTTTTCGTGAATGTATGGACCCTGCGCCTTTTGCAAGCTCTTTTCAGTGACGTCAAACGGTCTGCATGCATGTATACGGCTTGCCGGTGGGCGCGTCGAAACATGCCCGCAGCCTCGATGAGATCCGCACGCCCCGTCCTCAGTAGATTGACGGCTTGAGCCCGAAGGCGCAGCCGGCACGAAAAGCAGGCTTGTGGGCGTTGGTCCAACCAGTTTTGTCATCACTTCCGAAAGCTTCGCAAACCAGTGCTGGGTGTGATCCTCCTTGATTGAAAGCTGGTGCTCGTCGCCGATCGCTTGCTCAAGACGCTGCGGCGCGGCGGTAAGGCGTGTCGCTGCTCAGCAGTGCCTGGATCACCCGCGCGTTCTTGTTGGCCAGCGCCACTGCCGCGCGGTTGTAGCCGCGCCGAGCGATCAGATCTTGCAGCCATCGACTCTGCGCATCGGTCTTACCGACCGCATAGCGCAGCACGGCCCGCGCGCCGTGTATCAACAAGGTTCGAAGATACTTGTCGCCTCGCTTGCTGATGCCCCTGAGCTGCGATTTGCCGCCCGACGAGTGCTGTCGCGGAACCAACCCTAGCCAAGCCGACAGATGTCGACCATTCTTGAACTCCTTGGCCTCACCGACGGAAGCGACCATGGCCGTCGCCGTGATCGTGCCGACGCCGTCGATGGCGGCGATCTTCTTGCAGAGCGCGGACTGCTTCATGAATGACTTGAGCCAGGTCTCGACGTGCCTGGTGCTCTCCTCGAGCGCCTGAATCTGCCGCGAGATTTCCAGCACCATGGCTTGGCAGACGCTAGTCACTTCGCCTTCACATGCGGCCACCATCTGAGGAACCTCGCGCTTGAAAGCCTGGCGCGTTTGCGCCATTGACACGCCCCGTTCCGTCAGCAGACCTCTGGCCTGGTTGATCAGGGCCGTGCGTTGCTGAACCAGCAACTCCCGGACACGATGAACCGCCTGGATATCCTGCTGCTCGACTGATTTCACTGTCACGAAATTCATCGTCGGACGGCTGGCGGCTTCGACGATGGCTTGCGCATCGTTGCGATCGTTCTTGTTGGTCTTGACGAACGGGGTGACGTACTGCGGGCTGATCAGCCTTACCTCGATGCCCATGGCCCGGAAGCATCTCGCCCAGTGGTGCGCCGAGCTGCATGCCTCCATCGCGACGACGCGAGGGCGTGACTCGCGAACTGTTTCCAAGAACGCAGCGCGCGTGGCCTTCGCGGTATAGAGCGCGCGGCCTTGTCGATCGGCGCCGTGAAGCTGGAAGAATCGCTTGGCCAAGTCGATGCCGAGAATGTCAATTTCCATGATGGGGTAAACGTATTTTTTCAACAAATTGACACGGTCACGTGCAGGCGGGAGTTTGCGACTTGATGCTGCGGTTTGTAACCGCGGCCTCACACGTTCGTGTCAGGAGTAGATTCGCGGCTCCAACTTCTTGGAGCACTTCCTCGTGTCGTCGTTTGCCAAGCGCTTTATCGGCGTGGAGAACTTGCCTGCCAAGATGTCCGAGTTCGATGTCCAGCAGGCGTTTTGTCTGAGCAAGGACGACGTCAATGCGATCAGCGAGCGATTTCGCCACGATCGACGCGTTGCTGCGGCCATCCAGATGCTCTTCCTGCGCGCAAGCGGGCGACCCATGGACCGCTTCGCATCGGTCCTAAAGACGCTGTTACGGTCCGTATGTGACGCGCTGCAAACTTCGGCGGTGAGCATTGCTACCCTGCGGTCGCTATACGAACGCCGCCAGACCTTGTACGAACATCAAGCCTGGTCACGAACTTACCTGGGGCTGCAGGACTTCGACGACGCCAAGGTGAAGCAGCTTGAGCAGGTCCTCGCCGTCGCTGCACTCGAGGCCGCGCATCCAGAGCCGTGGCACGCGCGGCCCACTCACGCTGTTGTCGATCGAGGTCTGCGAAATCCATGGTGTTCTCTTTTCCTTGGCGGTCGATCGCCGCTCGTCTTGCGATCCCAGTGACTTGCCTACTTGAGAAACGACTTCAGAATCACGGGGCAGCTTCGCTGCAGTGGCCGACCCGGTCTCGGCGTCGGACTCAACGCGGTGACGGTCCGTTGTCCTGTGGCAACAAAGACCTGCTCAATCGAACCCGCCATATTTCGAATCTCCCCCACGATTGCGTCAGGTCGCACCTCCAGCTTGATGTCGGTAAGCCCACCATAGGCCGGCGGCGATCCAAACTTGATTTCTATTAACTGCCATTCGCCGCGCGACGGCAGACGCTCGACCCTCAAGCTCCCGTCAGCGGTGGAATACCGATGGTTAATAACCTGCATGACCGGCACCTTGAGTTCCGATTCCATCTTGCAGACGTCGTAGATCGTTCTTTCCACCCTGCACGCAGTAGGTCCGCAGTCAAGGTAAAACTCATACGCCGGCGTTTCCGAATTTCCCGAGCGCTGCTCGGTGGCCGCGAACATGGCGGAGACCTGTGGATAGGTCTCTGCCATGGAAGGCAAGGCGGCCATTGCGGATGCCAGTGCCCCCGTCGCAGCAGTGATTTTTCTCATGCTTCTTTCTGCTTCATGGTTGACCAGCGCTGAATCCAGCTGTCCGTCTTTTCTGTTGATTACTTCATTATTGATGTACATGTACACCAATGTCAAGCCTTGTTCTTGTGACCTTGCCGAACTGCTTTTCAGCGTGTGCCAGGAGTTCATCCTTCAACGGCCGAAAGCGAGATGAGTCAGGGCTGACAAGAAACGCCTTCCATGCGCTTTCGCTGTAGGCCGCGGGGCCAAGGCCTCGGTTGAAGACGGTCAGCGCGACGGCTTGCGTCAAGCCGGAGGCCTCAACTAGCGCGCGCAACCGTTCATTGTTCGTCATGGTGCCAGTGTTCATGTACACCATCATATAGCATGGGTGAACACTGCTTCACTGCGGCCGGCAGGTAGTCGTCCGTGTGATCCAAACTGGCGTGACCAAGCAGCCGTTGAACCAGTTCGATGTCGTTGCCCTGCGCGACCAGCCGTGTCGCAAAGGTTCTGCGACCTGAATGGCTTGAGCATTCGACCAGGCCCGCATCTCGGTATAGCTTGGTCACATGGGCCAGCAGGCTGTCGCACGCTAAGTAGGTCTCCTCGCGACCGTCGCCCATACGCCGACGCTTGCCTGAAAGCTCGAACTCGGTTCCCTTGTGTGTGAGCACCAGGGCAGTTGTCGGGGTCAGGCCGCGAAAGCGCTTGCTATCGAATTCCGTACCCATCCCCTTCGCCCACCGGTGCTCGATGTAGCGATCCAGTGCCTCGGTCGCCTGCGCGTGTGTGAGGTACACGCAGCGTTGCCTGCAGCCCTTCGTGATCGCCGCCCGCAACGATACCTCGCTTCGAAGCGCGCCATTGGGCAGCAGTACATCAGAGACAAGCAAGCGCGCTATCTCGGTCACGCGCATCGCGCACGTGAGGCCTAGCAGCAGTACCAAGGCGTCTCGTTCGGGGTGTCGGTCGGCTTGTGGCTGCTGTGACACGCAGCAGGTGGCGCATCTGGGCGGGCCGCAGTGTGGCCGCACGTTGCTTGTCTGTCATGGCTCCCTCGATCTCTGAATGGTGCTGAATTCAACCGTGTTCCGAGAGAGAAAGCTTCGAGCCTCCTTTCCAGCATATCGCAAGCACTCATGCGGGGTTCTCGGAAACTTGGGGAGACATGGTTGCGTAGACTTTGATCGTCACGCTGCACACCAGAGAGGAATACCTTTGTTCTACCCTCTGCCGTCGTGACGACCTTTTCGATTTCACCTCATGCTTTCGGCACGGAATCTGAGATATCCAGTTGGATCTCCACCAGCGGCGTCTCCCATTCATCCCCCCGCAAGGACGGCAAGTAGTCCTCGGGCGTCTGGGATCGCGTTCGAACCATGACTGCCACGACGGACGCGTTCCGTCCTTGAAGAGGGACCTCGTCCACGCTCGTGGCGAGCCGGCCAACGATCTGACCCGACATCGACTGGACGAATCTCCCCTTCACTTCCACCAGATCTCCAGGCCGAAGTGATGCGATAGCTCGGTGAGTTGGATCCGCCGGCACCTTGCGCCCGGCGAACCCAATGTCCATGCTGGCCGGCCCCAGCATGACATACCGGCGCTCGAGGTCCGCACGATGTCGAGGTCGCGCAGCCGGCAACTGGTCCTGTACTCCATCCACCGTCCCCAGATCGACGAGATAGGGGTTGCGCCCGCCCTCTGCCCGCATCAGGGTCAAGGACTGCCGCGCCCGCGTCATGGCCACGTAAAGCAGCCGCCGCTCATCTTCCTGATCCCAGCGCCAGTCGGCACAGTCCATCACGATGATGTGATCGAATTCCAGGCCCTTGGCAGCATGCGCGGTCATCAGCTTGACGGCGCTTTCCCGGCCGTCGCGCCGCATCTCGCCTGCCATCTCGTAGAAGAGCTCGAGCACTTCTGCGGCGGGCACGATGTCCGCCTGAAGCGTCGATGCGATGTCCTCGACAATGTCCAGCAAGTCCTGCAAAGCGGCGTTCCGCGGTTGCGCCCGTCGTTGCCGATTCACGAGCCTGCGCAATGCGCCTAGCCTGATCATGCGCACCTGGCGCCGTCGAAGCGCCTGCGCCAACGCCCAGCCTTCACGTGTTCGCATGAGCGAGATCTGGCCCTTGGCCGCCTCCGGCCCCGTGACCTCGCAGGACAGCCCTTCGACATCGCAGATGACCCGCATCTTCTCTAGCGGCGCGTGCGTCCGACAAAGCACCGCGATCTCCGAGAGTTTCACGCCCGGGTCGATGCGCCGGATACGCTTGATCTCGGCGTAGACAACCTGGGCCTGGCGGTTCGGATCGGCCGGACTGGTGATCAGGCGCACCGCACCGCGACCCTCCTTGTCCATTTCCGCCCACCGCCCGCCGGGCGGATCGTCCTTGCGCCGCGCGTCGATCCGGATCGGGTGATCGACCTTCATCCGGTCGGCCCCGCGCTGGATCACGTGATTGGCCGCCGAGATGATGTTCTGGGTGGAGCGGAAGTTCTCGACCAGGTAGGTGAGCTCGCCCTCGTAGTCGGCCCGGAAGCGCCGGATGAATTCGATGTTCGCGCCCTTGAAGGAATAGATGTTCTGGTCATCGTCGCCCACCGCCATGATGCTCAGCTTGGTGTCGGCATCGGCGCGCCGGCGGCCGGCCAACGCGCTGACCAGCGCGTACTGCTGCTCGTCAATGTCCTGGTACTCGTCGACGAAGATGTACTCGTAGCCCTGCAGCAGCCGATCCCGGATCTCATCCGCATCGGTCAGGGCCGAACTCCTGCCTTCGAGCAGGTCGACGGCATCCTGCAGCATCTTGCCGAAGTCGATGCTGATGGCCGTGCGCTCGGCCCCTGCGAGGCTGGTGCCGGTCAGGCGCAGCGCCATGGCGTGGTAGGTCATGACGAGCACGCCCCGCGCGTCTTCCCCGGCCAGGGCCAGCAGGCGCCGGCGCAGCTGGATCGCCGCGCCTCGGTTGTAGGCAAGCGCGATGATGCGGCCGGGGCTTACGCGCTCCACCCGCAACAGGTAAGCGATACGGTGCACGATCACCCTCGTCTTGCCCGAACCCGGCCCCGCCAGGACCAGGTGGTTTCCGGTCCTGGCCTGGGTGACCAGCGCCTCCTGCACAGGATGCTGGAGATCGTCCACGATGCGCCGATAGGACTCGTCCGTGGTCTTGCGCTCCAGCAGGACGGTCCTGCCGCGGAAGAACTCCCTGATGAATTGCTTGTGCGGCAATGTGAAATACGCCTGGACCAGGCCCAGCGCCTTCGCCGGATCTTCCACACCGAGCTTCGCGTACTCGTGCATGACGTGGGTCTGCAGAGTTCGTTCCTTGTAGAACTCCTCCAGCGGCGCGAAGGCAGCCTGGTTGAAGCGTCGGGAGGTGTCCCCCTCCATCCGGATGGTCATCGCCGAGCGAAAGACCGAACGCCCCTTGTCCAGTTCGAGCACGCGCGTCTGGTGCAGGTACAGCAGCGCATGCTCCAGCGCCACCTCCGGCTCGCGCAGCTGGACCTTGAGCACCAGGTCCTCATTGAGCGCATCGATCAAGGCCTGGGCCTTGCACTCCACAAGGCAGGCGCCTTTGACGCCGTCCGGTACCTCGGCCAGCAGCCGCATGAGCGTGACCTGGGCGACGGCGCGTCTCAGTTCGCAGATCCGGCGGATCTGGGACCACGGGCGGCGCAAGGTCACGCGCAAGGTGTCATCACCGAGCGATTGCAGCTGGATCATGCCGCGCTTGTCATTGCCGGAGCCGAATCCATCGGCCATTGTTCTCAGACAGGCTCGAACCTGCGTGGGGTCCACTTGCGACGCCCCGTCACCGAGCTTTAGCCGACTGCGCAGCTCCGTGCAGACGGCCCGCAGATTCAGGTGTTGCTGGGCTTCGTCCTGATCGGCGTCGGGTGCGTTCTCCGCCATGAGCGCCAGGAGTTCCTTTTCCAAGGCGAAGAGGAACTCGAGGCGGGACGCGGATGCCCCGCGAACGCCGCGCAACAGGCGCACCGTCAGCCCGAGGTCGTTGACGAGGATCCCCAGCTTGGCCAGCTGGTGGACGATCCGAAAACACTCCTCCGGCTGGATGCCGGCATCGAGCATGAGCTCGTCGGTGCTCAGGCCCTCGGGCGTGTCCGAGCGAAACAGCGCCGTGGCGACGGCCAGGAATTTCTGCTGGTCGCTGGCCGGCAGATTGGCCTTCTCGATCCGGTCCTTGGCCTCCTGCAGCGAGGCCACCCGCAGGCTCGCCGGAAACACCTTGGTCGCGTTCTCGTTGCGCTTCAGAAAGCTGTGCCGCTCCAGCCAGGCGATGGCGGTCGTCACCTTGGTGGAAGCGTCCGGTGCGTCAATGTCGATGGCGGTGCCGCTGCTTTGCGCGAGGAGTTCCTTGGCTGAGATGACGATCTCGTCCTGGCCCAGCTTCTTCGCCTGGCCGCGCAGGGCGCGAAGCAGGCCGGTGAAATCGCGCTGCGACAGCTGGGAGGACGAGGAGAGGCGGAACTGGGTCTCCACGTCCTGGGGATCAAAGAGCAGGACGCACCGGGCTTCGTCGCCGTCACGCCCTGCCCTGCCCGCCTCCTGCAGGTAGTTCTCCAGCGAGCCGGGGATCTCCGCGTGGATGACGAGCCGCACGTTGGGCTTGTCCACCCCCATGCCGAAGGCGTTGGTGGCCGCGATCACCTGCAGCTCGCCCTCCAGGAATCGGCGTTGGGTCTCCTTGCGCAACTCGGCACTCAGGCCCCCGTGGTAGCAGGCGCAGGAGAGGCCTTGTTGCGCAACGATCTGAGCCAGGGTCTCGGCACTCTTTCGGGTGGCGCAGAACACCACGGCGGCGTCTTCCTTGCGCAAGCCGTCGCGCAGCAACTCGACGATGCGCTGGGGTTTTTCACCGCCCGCGGTGGGCACCACCGCATAGGACAGGTTCGTGCGCTCGTGGCCGCCCAGGAAAGTCTTCAGCTCGATCTGGAGGCTTTCCTGGAAGTGGCTGCACAGGTCCTCGATGACATCAGGCTTGGCCGTGGCAGTGAAACAGGCAACGGGCGCCTGACCCGGGAATTGCTCCCGGATGAAGCGGGAGACGTAGAGATAGTCCGTGCGGAAATCATGGCCCCACTTGGACAGGCAGTGCGCTTCGTCGAACACCCAGGCGGCAATCTCGCGCAGGCGGATCGCCTCGACGAAGGTACGGCTTCGGAACTGTTCGGGGGAGACCAGCAGGATGCCGATGTCGCCCAGCCGCACGCGATCCAGCACATCCCTTCGCTCCAGCGGGGTGAGCATTCCGTTGACCGTGGCCGCGCACTGGATGTCGGCCTTCATGAGGTTCTCCACCTGGTCGCGCATCAGCGACTGCAGCGGGGAGATCACGATGGTCAACCGGCCTGCGCGGCGGTAGTGGACCAGCGCGGGAAGCTGGTAGCAGATGGACTTGCCGCCACCGGTGGGTAGAACGGCCAGCAGGCTCTCGCGCGCCAGGCCGGCGCTCACAATGGCGCGCTGCAGGGATGTGCCATCGGGTGCGGCCGGATGGGCCCGGAAGCCCGGCTTGCCAAACAGCGCCGACAGGAGCGACTCGGGCTGGTGGTTTTGGCGGCAGTACGGGCAGTCGACCTGGCCGCAGTCGATCTCGCGCAGTTCGGCAATCAGCTGTCGGACGGCGGGCAGCTCATGAAAGACCCAATGCGGCAGGATGGAGTTGCCGCCGGAGACCCGGATCCAGCCCAGGGCGAAGGCGACGGACCACGGGTCGTGCCCGTCAAACGGGTGCGCGACATCCGCCGCCAGTGCGCGCAGGCGCGTGGCGCAGCATCGATAGGCGAAGCGGGTCGCCACGAGGCGTGCGGCGCCCTCCCCCGTCGGCGCCGTTTCCTCCCGGATCTGGGCCAGCAGCGTGGCCATGCCCTCGTCGTCGCGCAAGAGGAAGTGCAGGAGCGCGAGCCACCAGGGCTCCTGCCCGTGTGTTTCCAGCAGCGCCTCGACGGCTTCCTCGAACACGTCGAGCGCCACCCGCGCATCCTTG
Organism: Variovorax sp. dw_954; assembly: GCF_018449755.1. NCBI lineage: Bacteria > Pseudomonadati > Pseudomonadota > Betaproteobacteria > Burkholderiales > Comamonadaceae > Variovorax > Variovorax sp. dw_954. The sequence continues at coordinate 89,759 of NZ_JAAVVD010000013.1, forward strand.
GTCGGGTTGTTGCGCTCGTCGGTGAGCAGCTTGTAGCCCTTGACCAGCCGGTGATAGGGATTTCTCGGAAAGGCGAGTGCCGACAACTCGAGGGTGTCGAGCACCGCCCAATGAAGGCATTCGAGCTGTGGCAGCTGCGCGCGCAGCAGAGGCAGATCATGGCGCCGCAGGTTGTGCCCGAGGAGCACCCTGCCCTCGCGTGAAATGCTGTTCAAAGCGGCAACAACCGAAGGGGCCCTGGCGGGTGAGCAAGCGCTGTTGAAGGTGTCCGTGTTGTCGGAGCGCACGGCGCCGACGGCGAAGATCCGGTCGCCCTTCTCGGGATGGGCTTCGACATCGATGGAAACAAGTCGACCCTCGGCAGCAATGCGCCGAGCACGAGCGCGCAGGGAATCGACGACAGGCGTATCCAACGAGAACGCAGCCAAGGGGCTGGGCAGGTGAAGAATCGGTCGCTTGTAACCGACAGCGAGCCCTTCCGACAAGAGGGCCGTCCCCGTAGCCAAATCTGCGCGCCGGAATTGCCAATTCCTACCGTTGTCGGGCGCCCGAATTTGCGCATCAAGGCATGCTGCTGGATCGATGGCGCAAATTCTTCTGCGCAATTACCGGCGCTGCGTCTGAACGACAGTCGGACGCAACGTACGGTGCGGTAGCGAAAAGTGGTGCAGCCAGTTGCGCCACAGCAGGAACTTTCGAGCGTGCAGCCTTCCATCCCATAGACTTGCGGGATTCGCTCCCAAGGATGACAAACAGATGTTGCGCGTGGTGTTCAATCAAAAAGGTGGCGTGGGCAAATCCACGATCGTTTGCAATCTCGCCAGCGTCAGCGCCTCTCAGGGGTTGCGCACACTCGTGATCGACCTCGACCCGCAGGGAAATTCAAGCCAGTACCTGCTGGGCGAACAGGCGCAGGACGCAACGCCCAATATCGCGACCTTCTTCGACGCGGCCCTGAGCTTCAGCTTCAAGGAGCCGCAGTTCGAATCATTCATCCACGAGACGGAGTTCGAAAACCTCGACATTGTCCCGGCGCATGCGGACCTCGACGCGTTGACGAGCAAGCTCGAATCCCGTCACAAGATCTACAAGCTGCGCGACGCGCTCAAGACCCTCAAGGGGTACGACGCGGTGTACATCGATACGCCGCCAGCCATGAACTTCTACGCGCGCTCGGCACTCATCGCGGCTGCACGCTGCCTGATCCCCTTCGACTGCGACGATTTTTCACGCCGGGCGCTGTATTCGGTTCTCGACAACGTGAAGGAAATCAAGCACGACCACAATCGCGGCCTGACCGTCGAAGGAATCGTCATCAACCAGTTCCAGTCCCGCGCAGCGCTCCCCCAGCAACTCGTGAATGAGCTGATCGATGAGGGCCATCCGGTCCTGAATTCCTACCTCTCCCAGTCTGTCAAGATTCGCGAGAGCCACCAGTACGCCACGCCCATGATCTATCTCGAGCCGCGCCACAAGCTCGCCCAGGAGTTCGTGGCATTGCATGAAGAGTTGAGCGCATAGGCGAGGCTGCCACCTCTTGATGCGGCCTCGGGAGGCGCCTATGGCCTCGAAGTTTCATGGCGTACACATGACTATCGGCCGCAAGCGCTTTCTCGCGAGCCTTCCGGTTAAGTGATACCCGGCAGGAGAGGCCACACGTTGAGCCTCGACTCGATCCAGAGGTCGAATCGTTTGCCAGGTGGCCTTCCTCCTTACGGACCCACGCGATAGAAGAAGTACGTGGCCTTGTATGGCACTCGCACGAGCTTCGCGGCATTGGTCGCATCGCAGCGCTCAGTGGGCGCGATTCCGCCGACCGTCCTGACCCGCTGGATGCTTGCCGTTCGAGCAAAGGCCCCGGTGTCACTGGACGCCTTTCGAGCGACTCCCAGGTCGGCCCGGAATAGTGTTTGCCGAGCGGTCGGCCCGATCGATCGGTGAGTGCGGTTTCGGGTGCGCGGAACGTCCATGCAAAGGCCGAAGAATCACCCGGCTTGGGCGCGCATTCGTATATCTGCACGCCCGTTGCCAGCGCTTCGATGTAGGGGGCCTGACCCGCGGGCGTCTTGAGCGGCGCGGGTAGGTCTGCCGGGATCGTGACTCGGCTCGTCGCGCAGCCGGCAAGCGCGAACAACGCCGCCGCCGAGACGAGGATCAGTGATCTGGATGCCTGCATGGTGGGCCCTCTTCGAAACTGGAAGAGATTCATCCTACTGTTCGAAGACCTGCGAGAAGGTTCTCGAAGCAGCTGCAGCAACTCCATCACCGGTGTCGCTCGAGCTTCACCTGGAGAGTTGCTGCAGCACGAGTGCGGTTACGCCGAAGCGACTCAGCGCCCATCGACGGGGGTGGGTAGACGGACGCGGAATGCTGCCAATGCCGCCAGGGTGTACGTTCGGCGGCCCAGGTACCTGATACGCTGCACACGCACCGCCGGCAGGGTCGATTGTTCCTGCAGATGTAGGAAACGGGAAGCAGAGAGCAGCATCATGTACGTGATCGACGTCCGGCACTACCTCGACGACAAAGGCGACATCGGCCCCGGAAAGGGCCCGTCTCGCAAGATGGCCGACTTCGTTACCTCGGTGATCGCCCACGCCTCCGATTTCGACCGCCCGGAAGACACGCCAAGCCCCGCCTGCTTCAAGTGCCGCAAGCGCGACCGTCGCCGCGTGGACACCCGCATCGATCGCGACCAACTGGTTATCTGGCGCTGCCCTGCTTGCGGCATCGAGGGGCGCATTTCAAATTGGCAGGGCACGTTCTGGGATCTGAGCCACGGCACGGCATCCGACTGACTTTCTTCACCGTGACCATGCCACCCCAGCCATCCGAGGACCTCGAGTCTTTCCTGAATCGTCAGGACCCGTCGACGCTGGTGGGCGTTCTGATCGAACTCGCCAATGACGACGATGCGGTGCGCGAGCGCCTGGAGCGACTGCAACTGTCCGGCCGGCCGGACATGCTCGCGGCTGGCTTTCGTAAGTCGCTGAATGCCTGGCGTCGTTCGTCCAGGTTCGTCAGCTACGGGGAGGCGAGCGACTTCGGTCGCACGTTGGAGGCGTGGCTGGATCAAGTCCATCGCGAACTCTTCCCGAAGGACCCCGCTGCCGCGCTGGCGCTATTCGAATCGTTCATTGAAGCCGACGGCACCTTCTTCGAGCGTGCCGACGATTCCGACGGCTGCATCGGCGACGCGGTGCGCGCTGCCTGCCGGCACTGGCTGCAAGCCGCCTCGCAGTGCGAGGAAGCACCCGCGAGCGATTGGCCAAGCCGACTTGTGAAGCTGTTTGGTGACGACCAGTACGGTGCCCGCGATGAACTGCTGCGCCGCGCGGAACTGCTGCTCGACGAGAAGGCGCTGCGCGCCCTGGCGGCACAGTTCGAGTCCCGCATGGCCGGCGCCCTTGTCGCCCCCACGGACGGCGACGGTCATGCGTACGAGGTGTTCAAGATCTCAGCCGCCCTTTCGCTGCTGGCCGAGGCTCTGCACGACCCCGACGTCATGGTTCGGGGTGTGCTCAGTTACAGCCCGAAACCTAACGCGATGCAGCAGAAGGCCTTCGCCGACGCGTATCTCGAGGCCGACCGTCCGAGCGATGCGTTGGCCTGGCTTCAACGGCCATGGGGGCACATGGAAGACACCCGGCAGAGGTTGGAATCGGATGCTCTGGGACGCTTGGGTCGACATGGCGAGAGCGCGGCCATCCGGCAGCGCCTGTTCGAGCAATCGATCTCCGTTTTTGATCTGCACCGCTGGCTTGAACAGTTGCCCGAAGCGTCCAGGCCCGAGGCATTGCAGCGCGCCCGCCAGTTGGCGTTGGGCCATGAGGACCCGGCGACAGCGGCCACGCTGCTGCTGGACATTGGCGACGATGCAGCCTCCGAGGCGATGCTGCTGGGCGAACCGACCCGCATCCGCGGCGACGACTATGGGGCGCTGGTGCCATTGGCCCAGGCGTTGAGGACTCATCGGCGCCTGCGCGGCGAAGCCGCCATCTACAGGGCGCTTCTCACGGCGATCCTCGCCCGGGCTTATGCCCGTGCCTATGGACACGCGGCACGCTACTGGATGCGGCTGGGTGAGATCGCCGCAACGGGTATGGATTTGCTTCCGCTGGAATCGCACGAAGTTTTCGAGGCCGCGATTCGATCGCGACATGCACGCAAGGTCGCGTTCTGGGCGCACGTAAACGGCAAGCGCAGTGGCCGCGTCGAAGAGGACGGGCACGAGGGGCACTCATAGCAAATCGAGGACAGCTGTCCACGGCCGCGCGCGGCGACAACTGCCAGGGAGAGCGAATAATCACGGGCTTCGTCGAATCGGCGGCCAACTACGCTTGTCAGGCGCGGCTCGAGCCCAAGGCAACTGTGGCCGCTGCCCTCTGGAAGGTCAGACTCGGCCGGCTTATTTCAATTTGACCTCGACGTGCACAAAGCCGGTAGCGTCCGGCGCATCCATCACGTCGAGGTAGGTTTGCGAGCGAACAAGGTCGCTCAGTTTTTTGAATCCGTAGTTTCTCGGATCAAACGATGTGTGCGTCTTGCTCACCAAACCCCCGACGGTGGAAAGCCGGGACCATCCGCTGTCTCTGACGGTTTCCCGGATCGCATAGGTGAGCAGTTCCCTCAGATCAGGCACGCCAGGCACTTGCACCGGGACTGCGGCCTCAACGGGCCTTTTGAGAACCTCAAAGAAGATGAACTTGTCGCAAGCAGCGATGAAGGGTTCGGGCGTCTTGCGCTCGCCCAGTCCGTAAACGACCTTGCCAGCCTCCCGAAGCCGAGTTGCCAGGCGGGTGAAATCGCTGTCGCTTGAGATCAGGCAAAAGCCATCGACGTTCCCCGCGTACAAGAGGTCCATGGCGTCGATGATGAACGCCGAATCCGTCGAGTTTTTGCCTTGCGTATAGGCAAACTGCTGGACGGGCTGGATGGCGTGCCGGTGCAGGTTCGACTTCCAGCCCACCAGATTCTGGGTTGTCCAGTCACCAAAAGCGCGCTTGATGGTTGCAGTGCCGAACTTGGCAACCTCCTCGAGAAGTTCCCTGATCACCGATGCAGATGCATTGTCTGCGTCGATAAGAACCGCAAGCCGGGTCGTCTCTGAAATTGCCAAGATTGTTCTCTTTTGCAAGCGTTGAAGGGGATGACTGCGATTTTGGGCGACTGCTTGCATCAAGGTAAGCCGTGGAAGCCCGCGTGTTCGAGCTAGAAGCGTCAAGCGGCGTTGATTGTCTGCCCTATGTTCGCCCGCGGAGTCCACCGCTCGACACCGCGTTGCAGCGCCGTCAATTCAACCGCTTCGCGCAGGCGTGCAAAGAGATCCTGCTCCCAGTTCTGAGGGCCACGCAAAGGCCTGCCAAGTAGACGGCCGGCTTGCTGATCGAACGCCTCCGGCAGCGCATCTCTGAGCACGCGCCATCCTTCGGTCACAGCAAACTCGCGTTGCCGCAGCAATTCGGCTGAAGGCAGCTTGTCCGACTTCTGATTGTTGATCCGCTCATCGACGGGCAGCAGGTTCCATAGATCGTTGTTGCCCCAGAGTGTGAAAGCGATGACATGGTCCACCGCGAAACGTGTGCTCAGCCGTCGGTCGCTCCATACGCAGCGTTCGACGCCCCGGCTGATGTAGATTTCCCTTGCCAATCCTGCAGCGCGTTCTGGCACCGGGCTGGCAAGGAGCAACGGCAATACATCGCCTGAGCGGATCCCTTGCCGACGCGAGAACTGCTCGGTCAGGGCCGCCCATCGGACGACCACGGCGTCGATGATCCAGTGGCCGAGCAAACTCAGCTCCCGCCATATCTCTGCGGACATCTCGACGCGCTGGGTCGTCGCGTCATAGCCAAACACTCGCCCTGTCTCCAACGCTCCTCCCGAGTGGAACACTGGCCCATATCGAATGGCCTCCTTGATCTTTCGCAACGCGCTCACCAATGCCATATTGGTCTGAGGACTCAGACGGCCTGCGGTTCTGGCCAGTTGCCAAGCCGTAAGGCCGCCGTGCTCACCCTGCATTCGGAACTCATCGATCAGCGTCAAGAGCGCCGCCCTGAAGGCGACCGGCTTCTGCTCTCCTTTGCCCTCGGACTGGGACTGTGGGATGTGCCGCTGCGAGGCAAAGATTGGCCAGTAGTACAAAAGCCAGCGCTCAGCGATGGCGTCGATCGGAATGCCGACGATGCCATATGAGTGCCAGACAGCGGTGTGAGCCTCCTGGGTTGCAATCTGCGCCAGTGCACGGAACAAGGCAAGCTTGTAGGTTGCCACTTTGCGATCGCGATTCAGAATCCCTTCGATCTGGTCGACCGCGCGAAGGGTGGACCCGGAACGAAGCTCAAAGAGTAGCGTGTACCAACTGGTCATGTCGCGCCCGAGCGCATCCTCGTTCACCCATCGGCCGATCTGCTGGAAGCCGACGCGCTCGAGCAGCAGGGACATGTACTCCGCCGTATAGGACTTGAACAGGCGGCCCGCGGCATCTCGTTCGTCTGCCAGAACGTCCGACCGTTGCTGGGGCAGCGAGATCAGGAGCCGGCCGTGCGTTTTCAGCAAGCGACGCAACGCGAAAGCCGCGTCAAAGAGGTCAGCTTCCTGCAGGTGCATCAGTACCGCACTGCAGAGAATGCCATCGAAGACCCGCCCCTGCGGGTCCTGCACATTGGGAAGTGACCCGGCTTGAATGCGCCCTTCCAGCTCTGGATGAAGCCTTTCCGCAAGATCGCGGAGGGCGTCACTGGGCTCGATTCCGTAGGCGTCGTACCCGAGCTTCGAGAGCATTGCCAAATCGCGGCCCGACCCCGCGCCAATGTCCAGAACGGTACTGCCGGACGGAAATGCGACAGCTGCCAGACGCTCCACAGGGCTCGGGGCCGACTCGTAGCGTTGCGCAATCGATGCTGCGCGAGCCTCGTAGTAGTCGACGGTCGCTTTGTCCATCGATAGGATATTACAAGTGCGCCGAGGTGGGCTTTCCAGCACTCAACCAGGTGAACGCCAAGGGTTCGCGAAAGAGCAGTAGATTCGCAGACGTCGCATGGGGCCCATCTGCCGCTTTGGCTTCGAACCCAGTCGTCGGTAGAAACAACGACGGCCTTTGTAGAGGCGGCATTCGAACTTTGGTGCGCGAGGGCAAGCGCGCGATGTGGGAACGGCCGAGGACTTGCATTGCGCGCCCTGGGAAAGGGAGATGCTCTCCGAGACTCGCGCTCCACGCGTGTCTCCTCCCTGGCAAGGGAACACCTTGACGAGGGCTAAGGAGCATTCGGTTACATTCATCGTCGATGCGTCAAGATCCCTCGATGAGCAAGCGACTTGAACTGGCCACCGCGCCGGATCGAGCTTTCCGTCCGCCTCCTACAGGCAACTTGCCGCTCTTGCTAACCCTCGCGGTCGTTGCGGGCCTGTTGTGCGTGGCGCTCATGCAGGGCTGGCTCTCCATTGGTCGTGCCACTCCTGATCGAGCCGCACGCGGCTCTCGAGCGCCGGCCAACAATTCGCCAACCGCCCCTTCTGCAAGCGGCTCGCCCGCGACGAGTGGACCGAGAGTCGAACAGATCACAAAGTGCGTTGCCAAAAGCGGGGCGGCAGCTTATGTGGACGGCACATGCCCCGCCGGGACCCGCTCGACGACCATCGCGGTGCGCCCGGATATCAATCTCGCGGATGGCATGCGTTTGAGCGATCGCGAGGCATCGATGCAGGCGAACAGCGCAGCTGCGCAGGCGCGGGCCGACCACGAACGGCGCGTCGCCACGAGCGCTGCCGCCAATACCTCGGTCTCTGAATGCGGTCAACTCGAAACATGGATATCGGCGTTGGACGCAGCTGCAAGGCAGCCGCTCCCTGCTGCTGAGCAAGATCGAATTCGAGGTGAGCGCAAGGCCGCGAGAGATCGCCAATTTGGGTTGCGCTGTCAATAGGTTGGCCAGTCACGGCGACGTGTAGGCATGCGGACTTTCATCAGATGGTTGCCCATCCTTCTCTCGCGGCCGCGTGTGCGTATCCGAGGCGTTTTCCATTGGTGAGGTGCCCGCTTCACCCGTTTTCTCCCAAAGAGATGTCGCATCGTGTCGACTCCGACTTCCGATCTGTGGGATGCGAGGTGTATCGGTGGGCCAACCGTATACGACGATCACCATGACGATGCGTGAAGTGGACCGCTCTGCGCGGGCTGAACATGCCTCTCTGCATCCCTAGTCCAAGACTCTAGTTTTCAAGTTGAAGACCGGCACAACTTGGATTTCGCGGGATCGGGCAAAGTTCGTCCAACTGCCGAGTCGGCCGCTAGCGGTATTCCAACGGCCGGCGCTAACAAGTGCTGCAGACTGATCTGAGTCGTTCCCGGCTCAGAGCCTAGCGGCCGATACCGGCACAGGCGGCCACTGAGCGCCGCAGGCTTGACCGGCAGCTTCACCATCGAAACCTACCTTTCGACTGCTTGCTCCGCCCCGTGCCTGCTTGAAGGGCCGCTTCTGCGCAGCGCGACAGGCTCATGTCGATCCTCGGTGGCATCGCCTCCCCTCATCTTCTCGTTTCCGCCTTGTCCCAGCGATTGGCCGTTCCAAATCACGACGCTGCCATCGTCCGCGTTCGCCGCTGACCTCGTAATCACTGCGGAACGTGCAACGTAAGCACGGTCATAGGTGACGAACAGCAAGCCCTTTCTTTTGCCGATGCTGCCGAACATGAATATGGATTCCCTTGAGATCGTTGTTGACCGCGTCGTTGGCTCGGTGCGGAGTTTGGCGCGGCTAACCAAGCTTACGAAGAAGAGCGGATACTTGGGCAAATAGCATGCGACTTGGGGAGGAACATGGCGCGCATCCGCCGGCTGGAAATCCGCAACTTCCGTTCGATCAAGACGCTCGATTGGGCGCCTTCCGCAGGCATCAACTGCCTCATCGGTCCAGGTGACAGTGGCAAGTCGACCATCCTGGACGCCATCGACTTATGTCTGGGCGCGCGGCGCAGCGTCAGCATCGCCGACACGGACTTCTATGAGCTTGTTGTCACCGAGCCCATCGTCATCCAGGTAACCCTAGGTGCCCTGTCTGACGAGTTGTTGAGTCTGGATGCCTACGGCGAGTTTCTGCGGGGACATGATGCAGCGACAGGGCAGATCGAGCCGGAACCCAGGGCCGACATCGAGACCGCATTGACGCTACGCGTCGAGATCGGCGCCGACCTAGAACCGTCGTGGCTGCTGTACTCGGAGAGGGCGCAAGAGCAAGGTCTGGAACGTGGGCTCGCCTGGAAGCATCGCGCCGCGCTGGCGCCTGCGCGCATCGGCAACTACGCCAGCACTCATCTGTCCTGGAGCCGTAGCTCTGTGCTCAACCGGCTGACCGACGAACGCCCCGATCTCGGCGCCGAGTTGGCTCGTGCAGCGCGAGACGCTAGGACAGGGTTCGGCAACCGGGCAAGAGCCCAACTGGCCGAGACCCTCCAGGTCGTGACGCGTACCGCCACCGCGCTAGGTGTGCCGGTGGGCCAGGCTCAGGCGATGCTGGACGCGCATGCCGTCTCCATTGGAGATGGTGCGATCGCACTGCACAGCGAGACCGGCATCCCGCTGCGCTCACTGGGGACGGGATCGGCACGCCTGCTGATGGCGGGGCTGCAGCGCGAGGCCGCTCAAGCAGCGACCATCGCCCTCGTGGACGAAGTCGAATTCGGCTTGGAACCCCACCGGCTCAAGCGCCTGCTCGATTCCCTGGGCGCCAAGGATACAACCCTGCCCCTGCAGGCATTCATGACGACGCACTCACCCGTTGCGCTGCGCGAGCTCTCCGGCAACCAGCTGTTCATCGTCCGGCGCGAGGGTGATGGCCATGTCGTGCGCCCTGCGGGCGTGACCGATCAGGTGCAAAGCATCCTGCGCACGGACCCAGAGGCCTTCCTTGCGAAGTCCATCCTGGTCTGTGAAGGGGCCAGTGAGATCGGGCTGGCGCGAGGCCTCGACCAATATGGCGTGGAGGATCACAACCAGACCTCGTTCTTCGCGCTCGGCGGCGCGTACGTCAACGCAGGCGGCAGCACGCCGGACCAGTGCCTGGAGAAGGCGCTCGTGTTGCGCCGACTGGGCTACAACGTGACTGCATTCATTGATGCAGACAAGGCGGCAACGCCGGCGCTGCTTGCGACACTTGCCGCCGAGGGCGTTGGCCTGCTCACGTGGCGACCAGGCCGCGCCTTGGAGGATGAACTGTTCATCTGCATGACGGAAGCTGCGATCGACGCCCTGCTGGGCTACGCCATCGAACGCATCGGCCGCGATGACGTGGCCGAGCACATTCGGTCCAAGTCCGAAGGTCAACGGACCCTCGAAGCCTGCGAGGCGGAGAGAGCAGCGCAGGGGGTCTATTCGGCGGCGACCCGTGAGCTCTTGGGCCGCGCATCGCGGGTCAACAAGAACGGCTGGTTCAAGTCCGTCTCTGCCTATCAGCATGTCGGCCGCAGGATCGTGGGACCGCAGTGCCAAAACTCTGAGGCTGGGTTCGTGGATGTGATGAATCGGCTGTGGGCATGGACCCATGCCGCCTGAACTCGACCTGTTCGCAGTCGCACGCGGGTCGGTCACTGCGCCGGCGGGCTGTGGCAAGACGCAGCTCATCGCCGATACGTTGGCGGCGCACACCGGTAACAAGCCCATCCTGGTCTTGACCCACACCAATGCCGGTGTCGCGGCATTGCGGGCTCGCATGGCCAAAGCGGCCATCCCCAGCTCGGCCTACCGGATCTCGACGATCGATGGGTTCGCGATGCGACTCGCCGGGAAGTTTCCGCTGCGCAGTGGCCTTCCTGCCCAGACGCTGGAGCTCGCCAATCCAGCCCAGGACTATCCAGCGATTCGAGAAGCAGCGGCCAACCTGCTTCAAGCCGGACACATCAACGCGCCGCTGCGGGCCACCTACGCGAGGCTCCTGGTCGATGAATATCAGGACTGCAATGCGGCGCAGCATCGCCTAGTGGCCTGGGCTGCGCAGACCCTGCCAACGTGCGTGCTCGGTGATCCCATGCAGGCGATCTTCGGGTTCGGTGGCAATCGCCTGGTCAACTGGCAAGTCGATGTTGAGGCGCAGTTCCCTTCCGTCGGCATGCTCCAGACACCTTGGCGCTGGCGGCTTGCTGGCACCGAGCAGTTGGGGCAATGGCTGCTGAACGCGCGGGCGCTGCTTCAAGCCGGACAGCCCGTAGACCTGCAGGGCGCGCCAGCTGAAGTGCAATGGGTGCAACTGGCCGCGGCGACGGCCGAAGAGCAGCGCCGGGCCGCCGCAAGGACGCGCGGGCGCAACGCGCAGGACAGCGTGCTCATCATCGGCGACGCAATGAATGTCCGCGGGCGGTATCAGTTGACCAGCCAGACACCTGGCGCGACGGTTGTCGAGCGCGTCGACCTCGTGGAGCTCATCCAGTTCGCACGAGTCTTTGACCCCGCTGGCGCCAATCCGCTGGAACAAGTGGTCGAGTTTGCCGCGAGCCTGATGACCGGCGTGGGGGCGGCCGCGCTGCTGGAGCGTGTGCGCGTCCTGCAGCATGGCAGGCCTCGCAATCCACCGACGCCGATCGAGGCTGCAGCCTTGGCGTTTGCTCAAGGTCCCAGCGTCGCGGAGGCTTCTCGTTTGCTGCACGCCTTCGCTCGGCAGCCGGGGACTCATGTGTACCGCCCCGAAGTGCTGCGCTGCTGCCAGGCGGCCATGCAGGTCGCCGCTCGTGGCACCTGCACTTTGCACGCTGCGGCACTCCAGGCGCGCGAGCGTCAACGCCACTTGAGCCGGCCGGTTTCTCGACGGTCCGTTGGCAGCACCCTGTTGCTCAAAGGACTGGAGGCCGATGTTGCCGTGGTGCTCGAGCCGCAGGCCATGACGGCCGCACACCTGTATGTAGCGCTGACGCGAGGCGCGCGCCAGGTGGTGGTGTGCTCTCCCACTCGCATCCTGACGCCGCGCGCGGGCGCCTGAAGACGCGGCCGTCAACGCACCGCGAGCTCGATCTGCAGCCGCACGTCCTCTACCAGCCCACTCAACTGCTGAGCAAGAGCCGTTCTGTGGTCTCCGCCAGCCACGATCTCGCGGGCCAGGGCTGAGGCGTCTTCGAGCGGATTATCGTAGAGCTGGGTCAGCAGCGCATCACTCTGCTCCTGAAGCACTGCATCGAACTGCCGGGCGATGTCGGCGAAGCTGGCCCGCATGTCGGCTCGCAAGGTGCGGAGCTGCCGGTCGGCCTTCTCCTTCGCCTCTTCCGCATGGTAGTTGAAGTAGGCCTCGGCGACAGCCACCAGTGGGCCAGCCACCTTGCCCCCGACTTGCACCCAACGATCGAGCTTGACCATCCCCCACGGCTTGAACTTGCCGCCGAAAAACTTGAAGATGCGTGCCAACACCTCCGTCACCTGCTTGGAGTTTTCCGTGACTGCCCTGGCCGCCATTCGCGCGCCATCGGGTTTTGAGAGCAGGCTCCTTGGCGTGGTCACGCGGCTGGCAGCGGCGGTGATGGACGGCGAGGTCGACGCGGTCTAAGGCTCGCTTGAAATTTGGCGGCGATACGCGTTTCGCCTGAGCGTAAGCGCGCCCCGCCTATGCCGTGCGACGGGATGCGCGATACCGTCAAACGGTATAAACTTACTGACCATGAGCATCCAGTCATTCGATTGCCCAGACACCGAGGCGCTGTTCCGGTCGGGCAGATGCGCCCGATTCGCCAATATTGCCAAGGTCGCAACGCGAAAGCTGCAGATGCTCGACTCGGCTACAACCATCGGCTTCATGCGCATGCCCCCGGGCAATGACCTGAAGGAGTACGGCGGCGTGTGGCACGTCCGGATAAATGATCAATGGCGGCTGACGTTCTCGTGGGGGGACGCCGGCCCGGCAAAGGTAAGGATCGAGGACCCCCACTGAGTATCGAAAACCGCCCTACGGGCAGAAGTGAAGAGGAAACGCCATGACCGCGTCAGGCATGCGAGCAGTTCACCCCGGCGAGGTGCTGCGAGAAGACTACCTCGGGCCGCTCGGCCTGAGCATCAACGCGCTCGCCCGCGCGCTGCACGTCCCGCCGTCGCGCGTGGGCGACATTGTGCTGGAGCGCCGGGCGATCACCGCCGACACGGCGCTGCGCCTCGCGCGTCACTTCGGCGGCACGGCCGAGGACGCGCAGGGCTGGCTGAACATGCAGGCCGCATACGACCTCAAGACAGCCGCCAAGGCGCTCGGGCGGGGGATTGCGAAGGAAGTAAAGCCCCGCGATCCGGGTCTGCGCACCTACCCGGCGGTCTGATGGGTGACGCTGACGCGGAACTTGGGGCCGGCGGTGATGGTGACGAGCGGCATGACTGAGATTCTGCACCTATAGCCCGCCGCCGCGTCAGGCGCCCCCGCAGCGCGCGATCAGGGCACGGGTGGCTGTCCAGACGGCCCGAAGTCCCGCTGCTTGATGTCGCCGCAGTGCAATTCCCAACTGGCCTCCTGTTGATCCGTCGAGCAGCGCACGCTGCATACCCAGAAGCGCCCGGTCGGGTCGAAGCGCGGCTCAATCTCCCACGGGACCCGAATATTTTTCTGGGCGCTTTGAATGTGGTCGATCAACTGCTTGTCGTTCACATCGATTCGATAGTGATAGATCATCAAACCTTCCTCATGCGTGGTCGGGCGCGGCGGGTCATGCATGATAGGCCGCGCTGCTGGTTTGGATAACATCCTTTCCTCCACCAAGGATTGCGATGAGCCACCTCCGCCATGTCAGCGTCTTCGTCGACGATCCAGACCCGGGCCACTTCTGCTGGGTCCTGCACGAGAGCACCGAGGACGCGTCCATCTGGGTCGACCTCGAATCGAGCGAGTTGTCGTACCCGACGTGGCTCGACGCTTTTAACGCCGGGGTCGTCAGCTGATGCAACTGTTCGATGACGACCGCATCGGGCCGCGCGCGCCGGGCGAGGATGAAGACGCGTCCCCGGTGGGCTGAGGGATACCGATGTCTGACACTTCACTCATGGCTGAGGTGCTCGCGAAACTGGGCGGGTACGCAGCGCTCGTCATCCTCGGGCTTGGCGCCGCATGGCAGGCGTTCAAGCACCTGTCAAGCAAGTGGCTGGACAGCCGGTTCGACGAAAAGCTCAAGAACCTGGAACAGCAACACGAAATGTCGCTGCGCCACCTGCAAAGCTCGATAGATCGCGAGCTAGACCGCGCGCGAAAACTCAACGCCCAAGAGTTCGACAGCCTCACCGAAGGTTGGGCCGTGCTTCACGAAGCCTACTGGCGCGTTCGCCAGCACACTGGCCGGGGGCGCACCGTCTATGAATTTCAGCGCATGAATGAGGGGCAAGCCGAGCACTTCATCGAAAACTCGGACATCGACCCATGGCAGAAGTCTGACCTTCGTGCTTTGGATGACGCGGACAAACGAACCGCCTACTTTCGAACCGCAACTGACTGGCTTACGCTGGGCAAGTGCAACGCTGCACGGCAAAAGTTGGTCGTGTTCGTTGATCGCAATGCGATCTTCATGTTGCCGGAGATTCACGCTCTCTTTGATCAGATCGAGCAAATGATTAGAGCGGCGCTCACCGAGTTCAAAATTCGGCTGGAATTGCCGAGTGATGCGCGCCGAGACTTTTCGAGCTTCGAGATCCTTGTCGAGAAGGGCGAGCCTCTTTACCGTGAACTGGAGGCGCTCATTCGCGACCGGTTGTGGTCGGCGGGTGCCGTGCGCCCATGAGGCTGGAGCAGCACTGCCGCTGGCGCGTCACGACCTTGAATGGCAAGGGGCGCGTCACGCGCTTCCACTGCACCGAGGCCGAGATCCGCATCGAGCATCCCGAGGCCGAGCGCATTGAGGGCACGCTCATCGAGCGTTGGGTGCCTGAGACGCCCGAGGAAGTGGCCGAGCACGAGAGGGCCCTGCACGCCAGCAGCACCGTCCACCGGGGTGGCGCGTGATGGAAGCTGTTCCAGAGTTCTGCCTGCGGCTGGGGGGCTTTCAATCGTGGGCGACCTGCATGACCAAGGCCGGGTGGGCTGCGTGGGGACAGGTCATCGCATCATTTATCGCCATCCTGATCGGCGCGGTGGTAATCGCTTGGCAGGTCCACCGCCAGCACCAGCAGCAGCGTGACGCGCATCGGGAAGAGGAGGTCCGAAAGCTCAAGCTCATCGGCGCCGGGATCTTGATGTGCCGTGTGTGCGCCGGGGAGATGCGTCTCACGTTTGAGGTGCCCGATGATCTGATGCTTGCGGCGCTGTCTGAATCTGCTGGCCTGCACTCTCAAATCAGCAAGCTGGCGCAAATCGCTCCGCTTGATTTCCCAGATGCCCGAGCCGCGATGGCTGTGTCCAACCTTGCCGGTTGCTTTCAGGTGGCCGAGCCGCATCTGGCAAGTTCCAAAATGGATGTTCATCGGCGGAACATCTGCCTCAACGCGCTTGATTACTCGCTGGAATTCGCCGAGAAGCAACTTCATGAATGCCTCGTCGACCGCCAGTCGGATCTGGCACGCTGGCGCTGGACGCTCTCCAGCGGGGAAATCATTGAGCCGTTGCCGCCTATTCCAGCCGGCTCGCCAACGAGTGTCACCTCTCCGCCTGGTGCTGGAGTGTAGGCGGCCTCACTGCCGCGTCAGGCGGCCCCACGCGCCGCGTTCAGCCGTCTCCGGTTCCAGCAGGCCACCCGGGTCAGAAGCGGCTCTGGGCGGCTCTACTTGTCGAGGGCCAGCACAACCCAAGCCGCGAGCGCGAGGAGGACCAACACCTGCACCACGAGCACGGCGAGCAGGATGCGGCGCGCCGTCCGGGTCATTTCGGGCCGCGCTTGAATCGTTCGGCCGGCACCGCGCCTTTGCGCTTGACCTTGACCCAGTCTGGCGAGCGCACGCCCGACTGGTAGACGCTGTCCAGGCGCTTGGCCACCAGCCCTTCGAGGTTCAGCGGCTTCACCGCCTTGTCGAAGATGCGCCGGCCTCGACCTGTTCGACAAACGGCTCGCGGTCTACCGCAAAGCTTCTGAGGTCGGAACGCTCGCGATGAAGGGCAAGTACGACGACGTGGCGCGCAACGCCTTCTGGGAGGCCGTCAACGATTCGCGCTGGCTTTTTGGACTGGATGTCAAGTCGCTGCTGCTCACGTTGGATAGCAAGGCGCACGAGTGGAGTGGGCTGATCGACACGCGCACGCGCCAGATCGAAAACGATCCCGGCGGCGACTTCGAACTTCGAGGCCTGCAGGACAACCTGTTCACATGGCTTCGTGAAACCGATCGCGAGAGGGTGCAAGTCTTTCGTAAATACCTGCGTATCGGGTCGTCGGCGCTATGGCGGTAGGGCTGCGTCACGCGGCCCTGTGGCGCGATCTCCGCGCCCGGGTACCAGCGGGCCAGCGGCGGCCTGCGCGGCTCTCTGAGCGGCGCTCACGCGCTGTTGTCGCGGCGTCACGCCAAGAGCATCGGGCCGAAAACTGGAGACGGACTGGGTGCGGGAGCCGGAAGTAAAAAAGCCTGCTACCTTTTCAGTAGCAGGCTTTCCTTATCCCATGCGGGTTTTGGTGGTAGGACGTACAAGATTCGAACTTGTGACCAACGGATTAAAAGTCAGCAGGAGCCTGTTTTAATGTCCTGGGTAGCCACGGTGGCTCCGAACATCGGCTGCGGCCTTTCGCCGCCTCTCTACCCTCGATAAGCGGGGATGATCGTGACCTCACTGGCGCGGGCGCGAGCGCGGGGAGCCGTAATCAATGCGACGGGCAGGAGTCGGCCGAGATGGCCGTGTGAAAACGCTTCATCGATCGTCTCACTCAAATAAAATTATCCGCAGGTGTTCCTTTACGCCGAGCTGACATGCAGTGGCATCACGATATCCCAAGGCACCAGGAGCGAATCGACTTCGAGCTCCTTCGTAGGCGGCAGGACCTTGGCGATCAGCGCGTCCTTGTTCCATGACGCTTGCAGATAGCGATCCTTGTCGTTGAACGGGTCGCCGTCGAAGTACATCTGCGTGACCAGCTTGTTGCGCGCGTCGCTCACCTCGAAATGGATATGGGCTGGTCGCATCCAGTCGGGTGTCGCGGGGTAGCCGCCGGGCTTGATGGACTTGAAGTGATAACGACCTTGCGCATCCGTGGTCTGGAGTCCGAAGCCCTCAAAGTTGGGGTCCAGCGGCTGCGCGTTGCGGTCACTCCCATGTGTGTAGCGGCCGTGCAAGTTAGCCTGCCAGATCTCGATGCGGGCACCGGCGACCGGGTCGCCCCGCACGTCCAGCACGCGCCCCATGACATGGATGACCTGACCTTCGGCGCGCCCGGATCGGCCCGCGGTGATCGTGAGGTCCGCATCCTGATCGAAAGGCTTGACAACCGGATAGAACGGGCCGAGCTGCTGCTCCGGAGTGGGGCGCAGCCTGGTCTGGGCGAAGGCGAGCGGCGCAGACAGCGCCATGCTTCCCAAGGCGACCGACAACGCACGCCGGTGCCAAAATTCGTTCTGAAACGACGTCAATTTCTTCGCAGCGTTCATGATGAAAATCCCCGGTTGTGTTGACATCGCCATTGCATCCGAAGGGCAGCGCGAGGTCGTGAAGGAACCATGAAACTTTCCCCAAAGATCAGCAATGTGGTCCGGACAGCAACGCCTTGTCGCATGCGTTGAGGGCAGACTTGTGGCAGGTCGACTCACACTTTGCTTCGATGGTTGGACGCTCGATCTGGAGCGCGGCGCCTTGATGCACGGCGACCGCACGGTAGACCTGCGTCCGAAGAGCTTCGACGTTCTTCGCTACCTGGCGCAGAACCCGGGCCGCCTAGCCACGAAGGACGAGATCATCCGGGCCGTCTGGGCGAATATCGTGGTGACCGACGAATCGCTTGCGCAGTGCATCAGCGATGTCAGGCAAGCGCTGTGCGACCAGACGCAGCGGATCATCAAGACCGTGCCGCGGCGCGGCTATAGATTCGATGCCGCGCTGACGACCGCGAGCGCCCCTAAGGTTCGCACGGTCGCCGATCCACCGACGATTCTGGTACTGCCGTTCACCTCGGCGGGCGACGAAACTGACGGCTACTTCGGCGACGGGCTCACCGACGACCTCATCACAAGCCTGTCGAATTTCACCGACTTGAACGTCATCGCCCGAGGGACTGCATTTGCCTCGCGCGGCAAGAGGTTCGATGCCCGTCGACTGGGCCTGGATCTGGGTGCCCGCTATCGGGTCGAAGGAAGCGTACGCCACGATGGCGAGCGCGTGCGCGTTACTGCGCAGTTGGTGCAAGCAGACACGGGGCTGCAGCTCTGGGCACAACGCTATGACCGGACCGGCAACGCAATCTTCGCCATTCAGGACGACTTGGTGCAACGAATCGTTGGCAGCATTGTGGGCCGACTCACGATGACGGAGGTGAACCGATCGCTACACAAGCCCCCTGGCTCTCTGGTGGCCTACGACTATTTCTTGCAAGGCCACGCCGTCGCATCGCAACTACTCTGGGGCGAGCGGGCGCAGCGCATACCGGAGGCGCGGCGCCTGCTGAAACTTTCGATCGCCGCGGACCCGGCGTATGCGCGTCCGCGGGTCAGGCTTGCAAGCTTAGACTTGTGGACTTGGCTCGAACCTGTTGAGCAAGGACCGCTGCGCGCCGAGTATGCGCAGGCGTCGACGCTGGCGCGCGCATGCTCCTGGGCCCAGAAGGCGGCGGAACTCGACCCCTGTTCGGCCGAGGCGCATGCGCAGTTGGCAAGTGCACTGCACTGGAACTGGCGTCCCGATGACGCGTGTGCCGAATTCGTCCGCGCGTTCGAGCTCAATCCGAATCTCGTCTTTCATCCATACATGATGGTTCTGGCGCACTACGGGCGGGCACCAGAAGCGATTGAGTACATGAAACGCATCAAGAGCGTCGACCCCTTCATTCATCCGATATGCGATGCCCTTGGCGGCTTTGCTTACTTTCAGATGGAGGCCTACGAGGATGCGTTCGCGCTGTTGCGAGGCGTGGCGCGACAGCTGCCCGAATTCAAGGGCGGCCATCTCTGGTTTGCTGCAGTGGCCGCCCAACTGGGAAAGCACGCTGAGGCGCAAGCAGCGGCCGCGCAGGTCATGCGCTTGACGCCGGACTTCACGATCACGCAGGAATTGGCGATCCGAATGCCGAACGTAGGCCGGCGCGATGCTGATCGATTTGCACGCACCCTGCGCAAGGCTGGCCTCCCGGAGTAGGCGTCGGTCGCGTACGACACTTCCGAGGACCACATCGCCTACCTACGCGATGTCGACCTGCTTCTTGCGTTGGGTACCGAATCGTTCCCCCGCTAGGTCCAGATGGCGTGAAGAGTAATGAAAATGTGTTTGTTGCTATTTAGCAAAACCCATTTAAATCAATGAGTTAACGCGTCGCGGAGTGACTGCGAGCACAACATTACTTCGCATTTTCCGGTAGTAATTTCGTGCTTTTCCGCCTTGCTGTAGTAAAGATGCGCCAATTTGCCGTGATCCGCATGAGCACATGTTTACTACTCAAAGACCGACGGCGTGACGAATCCGGCGCAGCAAATGGCGGCGAACGCCGCGTTTTGAGAGTGAAGGTGCGCCCTCCCCCGGCGTCAAGTTGCAAGCCACGCGTTGAACCCCGCTCATAGACGTTGGGCGCGCTTGCAATGTCGACTGCGCGAACATCGCGCAAGGCGACCCGCGAGCACACTTTTACTACGCTACAAGCACAATTTCATTACACCTCACGCCTTCCTGGTGGGTCAACCCCACTTGATGGAACACAAGGCCCGCTACCAGCTGGCTGGCGACGAACAGATCGTGGCCCGCTTCATGATCGAGCAACTGCATTTCCGGGGCATCACCACCGCCTCCGAGGCGGCCACCTGCCTGGCCAGCTACGACCTGAGTCGCTATCCGGAGGTGACCGGCGACACATTCACCGCGTTCTTCTATCCCTTGGCGTATGGCGCAGGCCTGCGGCTGGAGCATTCGGCCGGGGCGCTGTGGAACGCCTTCGTCCATGCGCACGCGGCCGCGCAGCTGTACGGCATGGCCGAGATTCCGATGGACTACTTCACGCGGGCGGTCGAGTCGATGCTGATCAACGGCGTGCAGTGGGACGCCACGTCCCTGGAACTCGGGCCTTTGCATTGGGAGCGCGCAGTTCAGGAGTCCGGCTACGTGGTCGCGCAGCAAACCGTACCTCTGCAGGTGTAGCAATGGTGCTCCCCATCCTCGTGCTGCCAACTGCGGCACCTGAGGTCCTGCACGCGAGCATGATCGCGCAGGCGCACTGGGTGCGCGCCGGTCTCGCGCAGGCGCGGCACCGCGTGGCCGGTGCTGCACGCGGCGTGCCTGCGCCCGTTCAATCCATGATGGGCGAGCGCGCGAAGCTCGTTCACCACTGGCGCCGCGTGGCACGGCGTCCAAGGCGACGGGGCGGTACCTCGAAGGAGCATGCGATGTCGCGGACAACCGCTCTGGATGCGTCTCCACATTTCGGCACGCAGGAGTTGCTTGGCGATTGCGTGCGCCTCATGCGGTTGCTGCTGCGCAGGTCGCGCGCACGGTTGTCGCATGCGCATCGGCGCGCGATCGCACGGGCAACACTTCGATTCGATCTGCACAGCGCGACGATCAGGGTGTTGCCAGCGCATGCGGACGCCGTAGCGTGGTTGCTCGCGGCGATGCATTGGTGGGGCTGCCGACATCCGGCGGCACTCGTTTGCAAGCCTCTGCATCCGCCCACCGGCATCGTGCGGTGGTTGAGTGGGTTCGAAGTTGTCCAGCAGGTCGATTGCCAGCGTGAGGTCATCTCGAAGCTGCCCAGGTCGATGGCGCTTATCGAGCGGCGAAGCCGCGAGCTCGTTGCGGCCATGATCAGGCGGCGTGGAGTCGTCGCGCTTCTGCCGGAGTTGCTTCGCTAGACCGGCTTCCGGCGTGCCCGTAGATCACATCGCCTGCGAGCACAACTTTATTACTTTAAAAGCACATGTTCATTACACTTCACGCTTGGCTAGCGCCGTTAGCTGACTTCAACAGCTGGTGCGCCGCTACGCCCGGCGCACGGCCGCACGGCCGCCGTCGGTAAGCGCGAGGATCAAGGAGCCGGCACGAACGCTCGAGCTGAGTTGCTTCCTGCGTTACTGCTTGCTCACCGCGACCGATCAGATCATCTTCATGTTTCAGCGCCGCGTGGCTGACCTGTGGCGGCAATGCGCCGACGGTGTTGCGGCGCTTGATTGGGCGCAGCAGTACCAGCAACTGCTTCAGCAGATCTCCGATCTCACCGCTGATGACGCCGTGCCAGATGCCGAGCTTCGTGCAAGCCTGCGCAATCTTGTAGCCTCCAGCCGTGCTCAGCGTCCGCCGACTCGAGCATCGGTCATCCGGCAGCGACTCATCGACGCCATTGCCCCTGTGCGCTCGCTGCTCGCGGGCGTGAGTCGCCTGCCTTGGCAGGCCACTGGGGGTCATCCAGTGCTCGATGCCCTGCACAGGCTGCGGGTCGCGTACGCCGGCGGCACCAAGCGACTTCCTGCCGAAGTCGGGGCATTGCGCCTGGGCCCGGCCTGGCGCGAAGCGATTGCCGACCCTGACCGCGAGCGCGCCTTCAAGGCGATGGAGGTCGCCACCCTCTCGCGCTGCGCCGGGCGGTGCGCAATGGCTCGGTCTGGATCGAGCATTCACTGAGCTTCCGCGGCCGGGAGCAGCTGTTTCTTCCCGACGAGCGCTGGAATTCAGAAGCGCGGCGCCACTACGCCAGGCTGCAAAGGCCCAGGTCGGCTTGTTTCATCGTTCAGATCGTCGCAGGCACATCACGCTCGGGCAAGCAGACTTGCCCGGATTTATGCAGGACATCCCTAATCGTCCGTGGTTCGTCCATCGAAATAGCTCATATCGACATCTAATTCCGGCCCCTTCTGTGTAGCCCGGCTGAATGCCAGCGCTTTATCACGCTT
Organism: Variovorax sp. dw_954; assembly: GCF_018449755.1. NCBI lineage: Bacteria > Pseudomonadati > Pseudomonadota > Betaproteobacteria > Burkholderiales > Comamonadaceae > Variovorax > Variovorax sp. dw_954. Next base: position 111,698 of record NZ_JAAVVD010000013.1, read on the forward strand.
TTTTGGATCCCAATAGTGGGGATTGAGCATAACACCGGTATTTAAAACGCGTGCATTTACAGAGCGGATAATTCCGCAATCGCGCCGTTTGCTGTCATCAAGTACTGGACATCCAGCCTCCCTAAAAAAGCCATAGCGATAACCGAAACCACCGGTCGTTCGAGAACCCTGTGCGGAAAAATATTTGAAGCCAGCAACTGCGTCCGAAAATATATTCAATTCACTCCCAGTTTTATCGATATACGCAAGAAATATTACGGCGTGGCCAGTCTTTTCTCTGTTTAAGTTAATTAGTGATCCGGGCGTCAGTTTGTCGAAGGGGCGCTGCTCTCCCATGCCGAAGTACTCCAGTGCGTACGCCGTTCCCCACGAACCAGAGTCTTCGACCAACCAAATCTTTCCTCGAAGCGTGCCAGGTCTAAGCTTTTGCCATTGTTCAAAAGGCAGGAAGCTGAAAACATTTGATTTCGGGTTGTCTCGCCAATATAAATCCAGCGCGGCGTGCATAACTTCCACCTGGGCTGCCACGCACATTGTGTACGGCGGACGCGTTGCGATCAAGGTTCCTGAGTTGCCAAACTTTAAATCTTGTGTATACGACCCTTTGTCATACCCTAAGCCGGCTCTGCTTCCCGCCACAACATCAACAGCGCGCAGTATGTATTCGTTAAATGTCCGCTCTTCCGTAGCATAGGCCGATTGCAGGCCAACTACCAACAGACCAAGGGTGGCGCACCAAAGATAATGCTTCTTCGATCTAATCATAGCGGAGCCTTTCGATCAAATAGAATCTTAACCCATGTCTGCCCGTCCACATTCACTGAATTCTCGACGGCCGTTACTTCTAATCCCTTCGGAATAGTTCCCATTCGTATCGCGGGAACAACCGTCATCTCTGTGCATCGTTCTGGGGCCACATCTAATAATCTTCCCCGCGCGGGAAAGCATACTACGCGTTTTTGCGGTATATTCGCTGAAACAATTGGATTTGTCAAAAGGGTAATTTTATCGCCCTTCTTGATACTTTTCGTATTGTCGCCTTCCCCCCCGGCAACGGCGACAGAAGTCCAAATCGTCTTGGCATCACTGCCTTGGGCACTACTCTTCAATTGACCAACATTGATAAAGCCAATCGAAGGCTCCTCAATTCCCTTTTGATTCAAAGCGGATACTTTAGTACTGACTACCGCTTCGTCTGTTTTGCGCCATAGAAAATCATTCTCTACTCCCACTTTTTGCACCTCCGTGAACTGCCGCACGTCAAACCGGGCTTTGGAAATTTCGGGCGTTCGACGTTCAACGTACGATACGAATTGGCTGAAGGATACCAGAGCGGACGGATCATTCGCGGCGTCTTTGATGGCCTGGGTAAAAACGCTATTCTCAGCAACTCCCTCGCGGGCATCGTATGAGGGTCGTCCGTTCACCGCTGCAAAGATTGCGATTCTGCCAACTCCGCCTATATCTGCAAATGTTTTTGCGGCGAACGTTGCGCCCTTTTGACCTGATGTTCGGCTCGGCAGCTGAATTGTTTGACGACAAGCGTCGATCATTAGTACAGACAGAAAATCGACATCATTGTCTTTAGGTGTCAAAAAGTTTACGAGTTGTGCTAAGCGATAGCTCTTAGGAACTACATCTTCCAGTTGAGTCCCGGTTGCATCTGTGCCAGGCAAGTACGGCGAGTCATTTAAAGCAAAACCGTGTCCAGAATAGAAGAAGAGCGCAACCACAGCTTCTGAATCCTCTGCGTTTCTGTTTCGGATGTCTCGCTTCACAGTTTCAACTTCGTAAATGAAATTCTCTATGGTCTTTCGCAAGTTTTTGCTGTCAAGGTCTGTCTCAACAGTGACTTTGAATCCCGCTCGCTTAAACATTTCACCGATGTCCACTGCGTCGCGCTTGGGAGCGAACAATTTTGTCCAAAAACCATTGGCGGCGTAGGCCTCATTTCCAATTGACAGCGCTAAACGGTGGACTGTTTTCTGATTCACAACCTCTATTGCAAAAACATGAAACGAAGCCAAAGTCAGACAAACCGTCGTTACCATAGGGAAGAGAGCTTTCGCCGATTGCAGCATGTCATGCCCCTGTTAGTTCTGTTCCGGTCGCCAACTCCCATAAGCGGCTCTTGAATTCACATCTTGCTCCACTGCTTATGCCTATGCAAGGAAAACCACAGCAATAAATTGCGTCTTTGGGTGAGAACCAGCTTCGCAGATTGCCGCCATTGGCGTGGCATCGTAGTCACCGCTCTGCAAGGAGATACGGGGTCTACTTCATTGAGGCTGCCGCAGCCCGAGAGCCCGACTCTCGCCGACAACGGCCTTGCTGATAACCGGTGTTCCTGTGCGACTACTTCACCAACCCGAACTTCCGGCATTAACTCCATCCGCTGCTAAACGCAGTGAGTCAGTACCAACAACTTCAAAATGGTTATCTACTATGGACGGCTCGCACGAAGCGCGGCAGGCGCCATGAATCGAATTGCTGTGCTTCCTGCGCCTGAACCTGCTCAAACTCACCGACATCGCCGTGCAACAAAGCCTCGGTACGGTAAGGAGCAGCATCGGCCTCGAGCCCTAGCCACCCCCCTCTTGCTGGGGACCAACTTCTCTGCCACTTGCGACGCTCGCTGCTTTGCAGCACGATTTGCAGCCAGACGAAGTCAGGCAGCTTCGTTGCGATTGTGCCAGTGACCAGTTAGATCCAAGGTTCCATCTTTCCGTTCAGCCGGTCACTCGCACGCTGCGCAGCTTGTCGTAATGAGCCAGCAGGACTGCCACCGAGGATGGCGACAGGGCCTCCTGCTCGGCTCGCCAAAGATCGAGCCATCGAGAACGGTCAGTGTGTGGCGGATAGCGACGACCTCGGTGAGTTCACCGGCCGCGCGGACAGCACCTGGCCCTGCCAATGCGGCGTGATCGATGGTGTGTTTGGTTCAAGGGAGAGCTTCCGTTCACTGGGCCAACAAGTCGCTCATGCGCCAAAGCACTTGGCGAGCGAAACGACGGCGCGAAAATTTGGCGGCATTCGTCGAGCTGAAGCCCCTTGCATGGAACAATAGAAACGCAAAGGTAAACCGCCCTTGTCATCGGTAATTGTCGTCATTTCTTGCCCGTCGAATCCCGCGACTGCCATGAGTGCTTCGTGCACTCATGATGAGCTTTGCCAACATCGCCGAGTTCATCGCTCGACCATGTAGCTAATTGATTAGCTTCATGCTCCTGACCATTTACGAAGCTCGTGTTCCAAGTTGCTCAAGAAGCGCTCTTCGTCGTTTGCGTGCGATGGGACCATCCCCAAAAAAGGATCCGGCCTGCTTGTTTTGGAAAAGTATTGCTGAAGCTTCGTGGAGGCGATGTTGGCAATAAATCCTTTGAATCTAAGCGTTCCACAATCTGCCACCAGGCCGACAAAAGTTCTACCGAGACTAACTCCCGGAGTTGCCTCGTAGAACTTGCATTCGAGTGCTACATGGAGCTTGGGCGCACTGGGGGTTCCAAAACTATTTCGCACCGCCTCCGCATGCACCTTTTCGCAGAATGACACATCCAACTCATGTAAAGCTCCGGACGTCCCTTGATACTCGACATCGACGTGGATTTCGAAGCGCTTTGAACCAAGCGAACCGTCGGCGTATACATAATTTTGCGCACGTGAAGACATGCTACCAGGAGCCCCGCGGAAAACGACCGGCGAAGGGTTGCTGCCGCTCTTAATCCCAATGAGTTCGATTTTTCCGCCGGCACGCTTTACAGCGTCGCAGCATAGTGCGAAGACGTAAGCCTCATAAGCTCGATCGCACGTATTCGAATTCAGTTGAAGAAGCTGCTTTGCTGCGCTCAAATTGAGAAGTTTTTCAATCTGAGTTTTGAGGTTCGCAAGTTCAGCCGCACTAGCCACGAAAGTTCCCCGAGGAGTTAGCTATAGCGTGCTCAATCTCCCGCATTAGTTGCTGAACTTCTTCTAGTCCAGCGGGGCGCAACTCGTCTAAGCCGGCCTCGAAGAGCGGCGCCTGCGATGGGTCGACGAACTCGGGGTCTACTCGCCATTCGATCGCTCTGCCAATCCTTGTTTCTATCGCGCTGGCAATCTCCGGAACAATGAAGATCCTCTGTTTCAATCGCTCCAGAACAATAAGGAGCAACTCTGGCTCCGTGGGCGGTCTTCGCCGGAGTGATCCAACACCACCGCTCCTCGACGACATATCGTCAGGGACAGGCTCTTCCACCCCTGCTCTTCTACTCTCCTGTATGCCCTCCAAAACGTCGCTTGCCCCTAATTCCCTAAGCCTATCCACCGTGATTCCAACCACTTCTGAGGCTTGGCCCTCGTCAAGCTGCATTTTTATCTCCTGTACGCCGGCATGTGCTTGATACGCTTATAACTCAAAAGATGAGATGGACGGTCGCTAGTGCAGCTTCCAAACCATTGCAGCGTTTAGGCGGCCGCCAGTTAGGCGGCCTTGGCCCTGGCGGCCAGCCGCTGCGGTGAAGGGGAGCGTGAACAGGCAGGAAGACTCAAGGCGCCGTGTCTTAAGGCACAGACTGAAAATGTCCTGCCGCGGCCGGAGCCGGAAATGTGCTAGCGGTTACAGGCCGACTAGGCGCAGGTCGAAGCTGGCTTCACCCGGGTGAGGGTGGACTCGGCGCTGGCCTACGCGCAGCAAGCTCGAAACGCTGGAGCAACAACTAGCGGAGCAGCGTGCTGAGACCGCACAACTGCGGGGCGCTTCGGAGGGAGGAGATCGCTTTTGCCCAACGCCCTCCGCTAGGGGAATCTCAGTTTCGGTACTTCTGCGCGCTTGATCCAGCTTCCCGATGAAAATCCAAAGGTCGCAGACAGGTCGCTATTGAACTTGGCGCAGAATGGCCAAAGCCAGTTCTCCAGGGAGGATCGGCGCACCCGCGGTTCTTGACCGCCAAGAGATTGCACTGAAACCGAGATCACCCTAAGCCCAGGCCGAGTCGTCGCTACGATAAAGCCGATCAGGCAATCGGCCAGTATGGGGCCCGCCAGCGGCGGCCGGGTAGCATAGTGCTCGGATCCCTTGGGTAGCAGTAAGCAAAACGAGGGCTGGCGCTTCGAGAAGAATGACATTGCTTCCCGGCCTGCTAAGGGTGGCCGACCACGGTCGGCAAAGTTCAACATTTTGAGGAGATAGCAAATGACTGACGTAGTGACGGCTGAAGTACCGGAGAAAGAAGTGCACGAGGCGGAACTCACAGTTGGCCCAAGGGCAATCGACGCCTACGCCCGACTTAGTTATACGATGTGGTTTGCGCTAGGTGAATTTGTCGATAACTCCACTCAATCCCGCTTGAACTACGGCAATCTAATTGACGAGGTTTTACGTGTCGAAGGCCAACCATTGACGGTGTCGATAGTGCACGACAGGCCAAACAAGACCTTGACGATATCCGATAATTCAATCGGAATGAGCAAAATGGACTTGATTGCAGCATTGCGGATCGCGCAGCCTACGCCAGACAGCAAGGGCCGTTCGAAGTACGGTATGGGGATGAAAACAGCCGCATGCTGGATCGGCGCGTACTGGGTCGTCACAACTTGTGAATTGGGGAGCGGCGAAGAGTGGACTGCGACGGTCGACGTTGATGCCATCGCCAACCGCGGAGCAAAGGTGCCCCTTACTATGCGTAACGTCAGCCGCGATGAGCATTACACAAAGATATCGATCAGCAAGCTCCGACGGGTCATCCAAACTCGGTCCGAGCAAACGATCAAGGATTACCTCGGCTCGATGTACATGTTCGACTTGCGTCCTAGCGAAAGTGGCCAAGTTGAGATGAAGTTGACTTACAACGGCGAAGAAGTGCTCCCGCCTCAGGAAAGCGACTGGGATACAGATCCAAGCGGGATTGTGATGAAGCGCGACCTTTCGACCTTCACGGTCGACGGTAAGACCATCAATGGCTGGATTGGCGTCCTTAGAAAGGGGGGGAGAAAGTATGGGGGCTTCTCTATGTTCCAGAATGGGCGCCAAATCCAAGGGTATCCGACTGCCTGGAAGCCCAGTGTGATCTTCGGGGGCGTGGACGATGAGGGGGCTAACAATCTCATTACGCAGCGCGTGACTGGCGTTCTTCTGCTTGACGGTTTCGGCGTCTCCCATACGAAGGACAAGGTACTTTTCGAGGGAGAGGAAGAGGAAGCGCTCGAAAAGTTCCTGGTTGAACAGACGAAGGACTACGTCGAGTATGCGAAGAGCCGGCGAAGTTCCGGACGCGGGGTTGCGAAGTGGTCGCGGGATCAAGTGCGCGATCTTGTGAAGGACATGCAGTCCGAGTTCACCAGCGCCGAGATGAAGGATGCATTGGCGAGCGCTACGTTGCCTCCGCCTGAAATCATCATGGCAAACAATCAGCAACAGCTTTTGAACTTGACCGCAGAAGACGAAGTGGGACGCCTCAATATTCTCCCGGAGCTTCAAGTCAACATCTCTGTGAAGGAGACAAGCCAGTATGAGCCACACGTAGTTTTTGTGCCAGGTTCGCAGGCCGGTGTGCTCCACGTCATTATTAACGGCCTGCATCCGTACTATCAAACGCTTGAAGCAAAAGACGCAATTGCCGAATGCGTCCAACAGTACATTTTCGATGCCGTGGCCGAGTTCAAGACCAGCAAGCTCATTGCTCGCGTAAATCCGGATAGCGTACGCAATCTTAAAAACGGGCTGCTGCGCGCTCGCGCCGAACAATTGGCGAACGCCGATGCCGAGGTGCGCGCTCAGGCCACAGCTGGGCTTTTCGGCGGCCAGACCGAAACCTGACGGAGAGGTCATTTGCCCAAGCTGGCGCCTCGCGGATGGCAAGTGGAAGCGCTCGCCGAATGGGAGCGCGCTGAACATCGCGGGATAGTAAGCGTCGTAACCGGCGGCGGAAAGACGGTGTTCGCGCTTTCTTGCATCGATCGAATTAAGCCTGAAGCCACGCTCATCGTTGTTCCCACGGCGGCGCTGCTTGAGCAGTGGTGGGAAGAAGCTGCGAGCTATTTTGACCTGAATCTCGACGAAATTAACATTGTCAACGGCAGTTTGCGCTTCCGCGTCGGCACGATCAATATCGCTGTGCTCAACACGGCCGCCAAGCTCGTGGGCCGGATGAAGGGCCAAAAGTGCTTCTTGGTCGTTGACGAGTGCCACAAGGCTGCCTCCGAGCACTTCCGCGCCGCGCTACAAGTGAACAGCATCGCTTCGCTCGGTCTTTCAGCAACCCCAGAGCGGCCTTATGATGAAGGATTAAAAGATGTCCTAATTCCTGCTCTTGGCCCTGTCATTTTCAGCTATGACTACGCGGCTGCGCTCCGAGACGGCGTCATAGTCCCGTTCCAGCTGCGCAATATCATTTTTGAACTTGAAGATGACCGGCAGGCTGAGTACGACAAACTGAGCAAAGCGATCGCACGATCAATTGGACATCACGGTGCTGAAGCACAGCAAACAGTTGCCCTCTACCTCAAGCGCGCCCGTGTGCTGAACCTGAGCCTCAATCGAATTCGCATAACTTTACGGCTTGTTGCAGCGAATCGTGGAAGGAAGACGTTGGTCTTCCATGAAGACATCGAAGCGTGCGACCTTATTCAAAGTGTCCTTTCGGAAAATGGCGTGCGCTGCGGCGTCTACCACTCAAAGATGAGGCTCCGAGATCGTGCGGCGATGCTAAGCCGATATCGCCGCGGGGAGATAGATCTGCTGGTTACGTGCCGTGCCCTAGATGAGGGTTTCAACGTACCCGAAACAGAGATAGGCATTATCGCGGCCAGCACAGCGACGCGGCGGCAGCGAATTCAACGCCTCGGGCGAGTCGTGCGTCCCGCGAAGGAGAAAGAGGGCGCGGTGATTTATACGTTGGTCGCCAGCGGACCGGAGATTCAGCGTCTGCAGGATGAAGAAGAGACCATGGATGGCGTAGCCGAAGTTAGCTGGAGCAAGGCGTGAAGAGACTTTTCATCGGCGAGTGTCAGGAAGACAACATTTTCGAACTTGTAGACCCGACTTCCTTCCTGGAGATCGATTTCGAGGCACAAGTTATTAAGGCGCTAACCTGTTTACTGCCTGGCTACATGTGCGGCGTCTTTGCCGGCACGTTCATCCTCGAAGGAACGCGGCGCAGCGCTGATCTGGCTCTCATTCACAAGAGCTTTTCGCACTGGTTTGTGATCGAAGTCGAATTGGCCGGCCACTCGTTTGAAGGCCATGTGCTCCCTCAGGTGCGGTGCTTTCGCTATGGCGCGCCGGAAGACAGTTGTATTACCAGCCTCATGCGCGGCTTCGAGGGTGTTGATGCTAAGCGCGCCGAAAGCATTCTTCGCCACATTCCGCGCTATGTCGCTGTGGTCGCAAATTTGCCAAATTTAGAATGGGCGAAGCTCTTGAACACTCTAGACGTGCAGCTTTTAACGGTTTCAATTTACCGCGACCATAAAGGTCGATCGGCGCACGAAGTTGAAGGCCGCCTCAATGTGCCGAAGGTCAGTCTCGGTTTTGCCCGGTTCTCGGCGATCGAAAACTGCTTGCGCATTCCCAGGAACTGTGGCTTGCCAGTAGGCAACATTCAGATAATTGACCAGTTTGACGTGGCCGGTTCGTGGACGGTACACGAAGCATCGGGCGTCCTGTGGGTGTCAAAAGATCGAGGTCCAACTCTCCTCGTTCATGAAAGCTACGTGCAGATCCTTCGCGCATCTGATGGTCGGATTTGGATAAGCCCATGAGGAATAGCCCAATAGGTGATCGATTGCCTGGCGCGCAGCGAAATCTGCTGCGAACGGGTTGTATGCCCTGTAAATGACATCCCTGCGGTCCAGCATCATTGGAAGGGATCTGCTCGCGCTACTACCTATAAGAATAGTTACGTTTCGAGTTTGATTGGTTATCATAACCAAATGACAAGGCAAAGCTGGTTGGTTTCTTGGATTGGCCGAACGGACCATGAAGCAGCGGAGAAGGGGGCGGAGACCGACCTCGGTCCCATTGCCACAGCACTCTCGAGTCCGAAACGTTACGACCGCGTGTACTTGCTGACCAACTATCCGTTCAAACGGAGTCGTGACTTTTGCGCGTGGCTGCAGGAAAAATGCGACTACCCCGACGGAAAGGTCGACCTGTATGGCATCGATCTGCGAAGCCCCATCGACTACGCCTCGATCTATGCCGAGGTTTCGAGGAATTTGAAAGAGGCTCGACTGCCCAGGGACGAAGTGGATCTCACGTTTCATCTCAGCCCTGGCACGCCAGCGATGGCGGCCATCTGGATCATCCTGGCGAAGACCCGATTTCCGGCGACCCTGATTCAAACTTCCCGCGAGAAGGGGCTCGAGCCGGTAGACTTTTTCTTCGACCTCGCAAGCGACTTCTTGCCGGAGTTCCTCAAACGCGCCGGCGACCGCATCGACAGGCTCGCGGCGGGCCCAGTCGACGTCAGTACACGCTTCGCCAAGATCCTTCATGCCAGCGAAGGCATGCGTAGCCAAGTAGCCCTAGCGCAGCGGATCGCCGTTCACGAAGTTCCCGTTCTTATCCTGGGCGAGACTGGAACGGGCAAAGAGCTATTTGCGGAAGCTATCCATGCGACGAGTGCCAGGAATGGGAAGCCCTTCTTGGCGGTCAACTGCGGGGCCATTCCCCCCGAACTGGCGAACTCGGAACTCTTTGGGCATAAGCGGGGCGCCTTCACGGGGGCCACTTCGAATCGCAAGGGCCACTTCCAGGAAGCGGACGGCGGAACGCTCTTCTTGGACGAAATAGGTGACCTTCCTCTCGAAACTCAAGTGCGACTGCTCCGCGCCTTGCAGGCGAGGGAAGTGACACCGGTGGGAGAGTCGTCGCCAGTTAAGGTGAATGCACGTGTGATTGCGGCAACTCACCGCGACTTACTCGCCGACGTAGCCAGTGGCCGGTTCCGGGAGGATCTGTTTCATCGCCTCGCAGTTGGGATCTTGCGATTGCCGCCTTTGCGCGAGCGAGGGGCAGACATCACGCTTCTGTTGGATTCTTTTCTCAGGCAAATCAATGCGGACGCGAAAGGGCGCCCTGAGGCTCAGGAAAAGTCTCTTGCCCCAGACGCGAAAGCGCTGCTGTTAGCGCACAGCTGGCCGGGAAACGTTCGAGAGCTGTATCACACGCTCCTCAGAGCGTCGATTTGGTCGCTCGGCCCGGAAATCGGAACAGCGGACGTGACTGCAGCCATCCTGCGACCTCCCCGAACAGACGCGAGCTTGTTGGATCGCCCTTTGACGCCTGGCTTCCAACTGCAAGAAGTGCTTGACGACGTGTCAAGGGCGTACCTGAGCCGCGCGCTGAAGCAAGCCGAAGGGCGCAAGTCTGCCGCGGCAAGGCTCTTGGGCTTTTCGAACTATCAGACGCTAGATAACCGGTTGGCCAAGTTGCAGATGACTGCAGGCGTCGACATTGCGAGGACGTAAGAAATGGTATTGAAAAAGTAAATATTATTACGCTCTCATGAGTCAGAGAAATCGTAACCCATTGATTTGAAAGGAAATTAGAGTGGTCCCGAGCTGGAACGATCCTCGCATACGGGATGGCACACAGATTGGAGACCATCTTGAACCACGCGAGCACGCCGACGAATCCCTCTGCAGTAGCAGTACCGCTGCCTACTTTGACCAAGCACGCAAGCACCCGCATGCAGCAACGCGGGATCGGCTTGGACGACATAGATGCTGCCCTCACTTATGGAAGGACGATCCACGCCAAAGGCGTCACGTTCTTCGTGATCGGGCGCAAGGAGGTCCAAAAGTTTTCAGCCCAGGGTATTGATCTCGCGGCAGCCGCCGGTATTCAAGTGCTGGTCTCCCATGATGGCGCCGTCGTGACCACCTATCGCAGCCACGATCTTCACGCGATCAAGTCGCCGCCCCGCGCTCAGCGCCACTGCCATTCAATTAGCCATCACTAAGCAAACAAGGAGCATGAAATGGGCTGGGCCAGCATGAACGAAGACAACGAGAGCCGATTTTTCAACGCAACCATCATCCGCAATGCGGTAGACAAGAACATGAACACACCCCAGATCGCCCCGGACAAGAAACCCGGTGTCGCAACAAAGCTCAAGGCGTTCGCCGCTCCGCAAGCGCGCCCCTTGCCCGTGATCATCCTCGCCGATGTCAGCGGCAGCATGGCGGAAAACGGAAAAATAGAGGCGCTCAACGTTGCTGTGAGGCAGATGGTGACGAGCTTTGCCAATGAGTCGCGGCTGCGTGCGGAGATTCAGGTTGGCCTCATCACCTTTGGTGGGGGGGAGGCTGAACTTCACCTCCCCCTCGTCAGCGCCCACGCGGTCAAAGAAGTTATCTCTTTCTCGGCCGCTGGTGCTACGCCAATGGGCGCGGCGTTTGAACTCGCCAAGCAACTCCTGGAAGACAAGGATCGTATTCCGTCCCGCGCATACCGGCCCGTGCTGGTTCTCGTCTCGGACGGCGCGCCCACCGACAAGTGGGAGGCGCCCTTGGCAGCACTCAAATCGAGCGAGCGCGGGCAAAAAGCGTCGCGCATCGCAATGGCGATCGGCGCTGACGCTGACAGGGATCTTCTGGCGCAGTTTGCCAACGATGCGGAAGCGCCGGTATTCGAAGCCCATGAAGCGCAGGATATCCGACGCTTCTTCCGGGCAGTCACGATGAGTGTTGTGGCGCGCTCGTCGAGCCCCACACCTGACAGACCCCTCACTTTCGACATGAGCGAAATTCCCGGCGACGACCTCGACCTGGATGCGATCTGATGCTGCGCGCAGTCGGCGCAAGTGTCACAGGGCCTGGCCATTTGGAAGTCAATGAGGGTTGCCAAGATGCCCACTTGGTCAAAGGCTGGAGGGGCGGGTGGATCGCCGCTGTGGCAGACGGATTGGGATCCCGCACTCACAGCGCCCAAGGAGCGCAAGTCGCTGTTCGGTCGGCCCAAGCAGTCGTTCGAGAGTGGGAGAGTACTTCCGCGTGGCGAACTCTGCCCGCGCGGGACGTGGCGACGGAAATCTACCGGCGGTGGTTGCAAAAGGTTCCCTGGAGCGACAAATCGGTGGCGGCAACTACCCTCCTGCTCGCTATTTGCGATGTGGACGGTTACACCCGCGTTTGGCAGATCGGGGACGGTCTGATCGCTAGTCTTGTCAACGGGCAAATCAAGATTCTCACCCCGGAGCGAGGCGGCTTTGGAAATGAAACGCGGGCCTTAGGTGTCGACACGGCTTGGTCAGCTTGGCATTCGGCCGACCTTGTTCTCGGCAACGCCGACGACACGCTCTTGCTCATGACGGACGGGATCTCTGACGACATCCCACAAGACTTGATTGAGGGCTTTGTCTGCGCCGTCCGGGGAGAGTTCAAGAAGCGGTCCCGCCGGGGCGCTCGCAAATGGCTACAGCGCGAACTCACCAACTGGGCAACGCCAGGGCACTCCGACGACAAGACGCTGGCCGCCATCTTTGTGGACAGGAGGAATTCATGACAACAACATCCGAACAGCCCAACAGCCAGCCGGTGCGAAAGCCGCGGGTCTTCGACGACAAGGGCGGCATGTACGAGTTGGGAAAGCGCATAGCAGAAGGCGGCCAAGGCATCGTGTGCCCGACACAGGACCCACGATTTTTGGTCAAGGTAAGCAGACACTCCGCGGGAGATCCCAGAACGGAAGCATGGTCGCGGCAGATTGCCGCCGTCCAGCGCATGCCGATCGACGAAAACGACTTGCCCATCGCGATGCCCGTAGCCCTAGTCACCAAGCCGCGACCGGGTTATGTGATGGAGTTGATGGATGGACTTATCCCGCTGGAGGAAATCCTCAGGCAGGCGCACGAGCACTTGCTCATCGAGGACAGCTTGGCCGGATTCCTCGCGACCGGCGGCCTCGAGCGTCGCCTGCGTCTACTGGCGCGCTTGGCGCGGATCCTTGCCCGCCTACACGGGCTAGGGATTGCACATGGCGACCTATCGCCCAAGAACGTCTTCATATCGCGCTCGGTCGAACACGATCAGGTTTGGTTGATCGACTGCGACAACCTCACTTATGCGGTCAAAACCAGCACTTTGCAGATCTACACGCCGGACTTCGGCGCCCCCGAGATATTTCGCGGCCAACTCGGCATCAGCACCTACACAGACATCTGGAGCTTCGCGATCATCGCGTTCCAGACACTTACTCTGTTGCACCCTTTTAAAAGTGGTTCCTTGGTCGATGCGGACAGCGACCTCGAGGCGGCGGCCTTCCGAGGCGAAGTCCCTTGGGTCGACCATGATTCCGACGATCGCAATCGCGCAACCGCAGGAATTCCACGAGAGTTTGTCTGCACCTCTCAATTGAGCACTTTATTCCAACGCTGCTTTCAGGACGGTCTGAGCGAACCCGAAGCTCGCCCCTCCCTGGCGGAATGGGCGGAAGTGCTGGAAGCTGCGGCTGCCCTGCAGATTCAGTGCTCGGAAGCAGGTGGGGGCTGCGGAAGCACTTTCCTGTGGTCGGACACGATGGAGTGCCCGTTCTGTGGCCAGGCAAAGCTTGGAGCGAAATCGGCAGTCCTCATGGACCACATGATCTTCGCTCACCGCTCCGTCCTCGGTGACGATGCGAAGCCGGCAGACCAGTGGACAAGAACCGGGTGCGCTCAAGTCGTGGGCGCCATGCCTGTGCCGCTGCGACAGTCGCCGCCAGGCACCGCTAGCTATCCCGACAGCAAGCAACTCGCCTCTATCTGGATCCAAGATGGTGCTCTGACTATCAAAGTCGAGAGAGGAGCCGACGTGACGCTGCAAACCTCTGGCGTCAAGCAACTCGAGACCCTGAGAGGTCGTGTTCAGCTGCCCGCTAGTGGCCTTCGTCTGGCGCTGCATCTCGGGCGGCTCGACGCCCCACATAACGTGTGGCGCCTGACGTGGTGAGCCCAAATGCAGCTACATGAGTCTCCCCTACTGCAGCCTGAGGTGCTGCTCGCTCGGCCTGCGGAAAAATCGTTTGACCCTCAGGCCTGGATCATAAACAACGAGGTTAGCCTGCGGGCTGAGCAAGACGCCATCCTCATGCGGCAAGGCGACCGCGTGGCGCGGCTCGTGACAGGGCCGCAGTCTGGGAGCATGGAGCATCAGGCTGCCAATTCTGACGTCCTCTGGCTTCTGGTTCGTGCCAAGCCGAACCAGGTCGGGCTCAAGTGCATGGTGCCAGTGAGAGCGACACCGTTGAATCGCCTGGACTTGCGCGTCGACCAACGCGTGGCCGACGACCTGCATGGGAAGGGTCGCATTGCGCTTCCAGGCATTCCTGATGCGATTGCATGGCTGAACGAGGAATTCGTGCTGGCTGATGGCCTGCGAGACTCGCGACGCGTCTTCGCCGTGATCCACTCCAGAGGCGACGACCGTAAGTTGCAACTGCACGGCCGGCGGTACCAAGCGGACCTCACGCGTTCCGCCGAAGGACCAATTGTCGTGGATCGGATAGCTGACAGACCGCGAAAGTCGCTGGCGCCCATCGCCGTGCTGGCAGGGCAGATCGGCTTCGCAGACGCGTCGAACCTAGTTTCCGGCATACCGCATCTCGACCGCACGCTGCTTGACAGCGCAGTCACCAGCTACGGCGCTTACCTGGATCTCTGGCGGCTTTATAGCGAGAAGGAGTGGCAGCGTGACGTGGCACGTGCCGCTGCCATTAGCGCTGTACGCTATGCATCCTTCCAGCCAATAAGTGAAGAGGGTGGAGGCTGGAATTTGGCGATCGAACAGAAGTCCCTCGCAGCACTCAAAGAGGCCTGGCGCGAACACTCGACAGAAGATGACCAGGTCGAAATCGACGAATCCGCGCCCGAGTGGACGTCGGATCACTACACCGACTTGAGTGCGATCGACAAGCGCAAACGCGTGCGCGCGCGGCCGCAATTCACTCCCGGTGGCCTCCTTCTCAAAACCGATGACCGGCTCACACCGCCCTCAACGGGCTTCGTCTACCTCTCGCTGACCGGCAATCGGACACAACAAGAGCGGCGGGACAATGCCCGCCGTGCGATCGAATCTGGCTTGGGCGTTCCGACTCTGAACCGTTTGCTACAGGACATGCCGTTGCCCCGGCAAAGACAGTCGATGCTCGTAGGGCTCTCTTCCTATGCGAAGCAGAGCTTCAAAGCGGGAAAGGCCACGGTCAAGCAGGAACTTGCGATCAAGGTTGCCTTGAATACTCCGGACGTGGCGCTGATCATCGGGCCGCCAGGCACAGGTAAAACGCAGGTCATAGCCGCCCTCGAGAGACGGCTCGCCGAACTCAACGAAGGCCATGCGATTGCGCAGCAGGTGCTGATCTCGAGCTTCCAGCACGATGCAGTCGAAAACGCCTTGGGACGAACGGACGTGTATGGACTGCCTGCGGTGAAAATTGGTGCCCGACGGCAAGAGGCAGCTGACCCGGTGGACACATGGCGCCACAGGCAGCACGCGAAAGTGGCGGCGGAGATCGCTCGCCTGGAAGCAGAGGAACCCAGTGCAACGCTGCTAGAGGAACTCACTCGCTTGCTCAACGAACTACTCATTGCCGGGGCCTCCGCAGATAGCCGCACACAGAAGTTCGACCTGCTGCAGGAGTTGCTAAATCAACTCGCAAGTGTGGCCCGTATCCGGCCCTCACTCGACTGGCAGAGCCAGTGGGATGCCTATCGTGAAAGCATGGTATCCCTTGCTCGCACTTCTGGATCCTTGTCGAGTGTCCGGCGACAACAATTGACGCGTGCGGTCCGCTCCTTGCGCGTGTTGCCCGAGTCTTTCGACGACGATGGAACGCAGCGCGCACTTCTAGTCTTGCGCATGGCGCAGGGCTCGGAGTGGTGCACGGAGCCGCACGTCGACGTCCTCAACAGAATGTCAGACGAATCGGCGCCATCGTTGGCGCAGTTGGAAGAACTGAAAGAAGTGCGGGACGCACTTCTTGACCTTCTTCGCGCTGATCGCCGCCCAGCCAAGGTTCGAAAGACGTTGGACGAAAACGCCAGGAGGTTGCTCGGAGCGCTTCAAGGCGAACTCGCGGCCAAAGTGGCGAAATCGCGCACCGGTGCGTTTGGAGTGGTGCGGCAGTTCGCCGATGCGCTCGTCTCGCAGCCAGCGTGGGTGCGACGCGCTGTGGAGAACTACAGCAGCATTGTAGGAGCCACCTGCCAGCAGTCGGCGAGCCGCATGATGACGCAACTCAAGAACGTCTCCTCCGATGCAGTGCAACAGATCCAGTTTCAGAGCGTGATCGTTGACGAGGCCGCTCGCGCGAATCCCCTGGACTTGTTTATCCCCATGGCCATGGCTCGACGGCGGATCGTTCTCGTCGGCGACCATCGGCAGTTGCCGCACATCCTGGACCCAGTCATCGAGGAAGAGATCCGCGGCGAGCGCGGCGAGCAGATTCAAGCCGACACTTACCAGCACAGCTTGTTCGAACGACTGTGGCGGCAGTTCAAAGTGCGTGAAGCCCTCGATGGGATCCCCCGGGTCGTGATGCTGGACATGCAGTTCCGGATGCACCCGACGCTGGGCGATTTCATCAGCAAGCATTTCTACGAGGCTGCTGGTCTTGACAAGGTGTACTCAGGTAAGTTGGAGGCCGACTTTCCTGAAACAGTGCCTCTTTACGGTCGCGTCGTGTGCCAATGGGTAGACATTCCTACCAAAGCCGGAGGCGACGAAAGACTTGCGAGCGGCAGTCGCGTCCGACCCGCCGAGGCGATACGCGTCGCGCACGAGGTCCAGCGCCTGTTGGAGCAGCTTTCGCCTAGCCAGAGCATCGGTGTGATCACGTTCTACGCGGCACAGAGAGACCAAATCTTTCAAGAACTTGCCAAACTCGGGCTCGCTGAGCGAGGTCAAGCGGGATGGCATATCAAGGAAGAAATTGCGTCGAACTCGGAATGCCCTGAGCGCCTTCGCGTCGGCACAGTTGACGCTTTTCAGGGCAAGGAATTCGACGTTGTGTTCTTGTCTGTCGTCAGAAGCAGCGGCCAGAAGCTCGAAGTCCGCTCCGACTACGACATCCCGGATGCGTTCGAACGCCTTGCCAGCCGCAAGTACGGCCATCTGCGCAGCGCGAACCGATTAAACGTAGCAATGAGCCGTCAACGGCGCTTGCTCATCGCTGTTGGTGATAGAAGCATGTTCACAGGACCTTCGGCGAGAGAGGCTGTACCGGAGATGTGCGCTTTCCTTGATCTATGCGAGAAGGAGGCCGCCCGTGTCCAGTGAGCGATACCTGCGTTGGGAGCACAAACTGCCAAAGGCCAAGCAGGCGTCGCTGCTATGGCCCGTGGAGGTGTGGACCATTCTCGCCCCTGACGCAAACCGTAGCCTCAATGTCTTCCAGGAGGGCATTCTCGGCCTGCTGAGGGCAGGAATCCGAGATCGTCAACAGATGGCGAAACTACTGTGCTTGGACGAGAACCTGATCGCCTTCATCATTGCGCAGGAAATCATGCCGAACGGGTGGGTCGACGCGCAATTCAAGATTACGCCGGCGGGCGAGGATCTCCTTTCCAGTGGCATTGACGGCCAAGGCGCGCTGACGCTGCAGTACGCCTATAGAGATGGCGTCTTTGGGCACTGGCTCCCGCGCGTCAGCCGTGACCTACCAGACATTAATCCCCTCGAAATGGGCGCGAAAAAGTTCCCAGCGTTCCGCAATAGCCGCGAAGGAGGCGGAGAAATTCGGCCCTTCCTGCTGCCGCGAAGGCATAAGGTGAGCCTGCCTCACAAAGCCGACGTCCTGAAGGCGTGGCGCAAGGGTCTTCGCGACGTGATCCACGCAGATGGTGACGATGAAGGCGTGCCCGAAATTCTGAGCGACGACATCGAAATTGTCGGAGGCGAGCCCGCGTTGGCGTACGTGTGGTGCGAGATCATCCACAAACCGGGCGACCTGCAACCTTGGCTAGTGACGGATCCTTGGCGGATAACTTCGGTGGCGAGATGGCTGCGCGAGCCGTTGCAAGCGGGTCTGGCCTCCATTCCGGGGCTGGCTGGGCGCATCGAAAGTGTGTTGCCGGACAAAGGTTCTGCCGTGTTGACCGCGGAAGACCTCAGAGGACTGATCGAGCGAAAGGTGGAATTTCATCTCACGCAATGGCCTGCGCTAAACATGCCCCACCTGTCACTGTTAAGGGAGCACCTGGCGAGGGTGCTGCGACAAAAGGAGAGGACAGAAGCGACGGGTGCTTCCTCCCAGGAAGAGTTGGGAAGTTTGATACAGGAATGCGGGTCTTTGCTTGAAGCAGTAGCGCAGTGGATGCTGGAGCGCTGGCCAGTGGGAAATATTGTCTGGCCGCGCGACGGCTTGAACCGGAAGGCCGCAGAAGACATGCTAAGCATGGTGCCCATCCGCGCGACGTTGCCGAGTGAGTGCAGAAGGTTGTTGGCTGGGCAGAATTTTCGCGACGTTCGTCTCGCAGCGCAGCATCGCGATCGGGCATTCAAGGCCCTCCTGTTCGCGTCTTTGTTGGCAACGCATAACCACGACGACCATCCACTTCGTGAACTCGACGAGACCCAATTGGAGTGGGTTCGTTTGTTCACGTTGATCGACATGCGAAACAAGGGGAGCCACGCGAGCGGGAGGCGTTTGCAGCGAGGGCACGTCCTTTCAGAGGCGGACTTCGCGATCGCGTGGTTCATGAATTTCTCGAATTACTTTTGAAGAGGTCCAAGAAAGATGGGCAAAAGCAAGGCCAAGAACTATCAACAGGGACGACCATCAATCCCTCAACCGGCAGCAACTGCGCCTGCATCATCTGCGCTTGTTATGAAGCTCCTTGCGTCAGGGTCGCAAATTGCACCACTTATCGCAGAGCCCGCACCGGAGTGGTCCGAAGACACCATGACGGAGTTTCTTGACAAACTGCCGGACGGCGATCGAAGCCGGTTCCAGTCTTTCATAGATGTCTTCGATTCCCTTGGTACGAGAGCCAAAGAGGCCCATGATGAATTCAAGAGTAAGGAGGCCTCCCTTGCGGGCGAGCGCGCATCGCTCGTGGCGGACCGTGAGATGCTAAGGCTTGAAAAAGCCTCGTTTGAGGAGGCGCAATCCCGATTCGAAACGGAATCTCTGAGCTTGGGGAGAGATCGCGAGGAGTTGTTGAAGCTGCGGCTCGACCTTGTCTCGGCGAAACAAGAACTTGCGGTGCGGGAGGCCGAGATCCGAGGCGGTCTGGTGCTGGAACGGGAGGGGTCGCTCGCGATCCTTCAAGAGCAAATCGCCGTTTTCGAAAGGCAGCGCGACCGACTTCCGGGGGAGCTTGCGGCGCGGCGGCAGGAACTCATGGATGAGGCTCGCAAGGAGTCTGCGCGCTTGGTCGCGCTCGCACAGCAGCATAGCGCGTCACTTCAGCAGAGGGAAACAGAACTTGCGCTGCAGGAAGTCGCCATCCAACGCCGGCAGGAAAAAGTTCGTGTTGAGGAGGATGTTGTCAAAACACGGCAAAGAAACGTTCAGGAAGATGCACGACTGCAAGCTCAGGCCCTCTTGGACGAGAAAAGCGCGATCCTCGCCAAACATTTGCGGGAGATTGAGAGGCTGCGCAAGGTGGTAGATGAGCAGCAAGTCGAACTTGATGGCGTGGACGCAATTCGACAAGTCTTTGGCGATGACCCCCAGCGCCTGCTCGACGAGAGTGAATCGCTGCGCGCGCAGAACAAACAACTTGATCGCAAGGTACAGGAACTGCTATCGAATCAGTCTCAAGACGACGCGAAGGAACTCAGAACGCAACGCGACGCATTGCAACAGAGCCTGGATGCAGCGCGGGGTGAAGTCTTCGGCCTTCGTCAGCAAGAGCACCAGTGGCAGCGCAGTGTTACCGAACGAGAAAACGCCGAAACAATGCGCGTCGTCCTCGAAAAGCACAAGGCGCTGCTGGGCAGCGCGGTACAGGAACTCCGGACGCAGGTGGATGAACTTATCGACCAAGGTAAAGAGGGTACCGTCTTCCCCGAGCTAACGCGAATGGACAAGGATCTCACGCTCCGCGTTCCCACTGAGGCGGCGCCGATACTTTCCGCGTTGGTTGGCGATTTGCAGGCCCGCATCGCCTACGCGGAGCGCGGCAAGCAACTCCACTTCTCAAGGGAAGTACTGCAGCTCTTTATGGGTGGCTTGGCGATGAGCCGCTTGCACGTTTTTCAGGGCATCAGCGGGACCGGAAAGACAAGCTTGGCAACGGCTTTTTGCGCCGCCATTGGAGCTACCTGCAAGGTGGTTCCGGTGCAAGCCGGATGGCGGGATCGCGCCGACTTGATCGGCCACTACAACGCATTCGAGAAGCGCTACTACGAGAAGGACACGCTGCAGGCCCTGTATCGCGCTCAGACCGAGGCGGAACGAGACAAGCTGCATGTTGTTCTGCTGGACGAGATGAACCTCTCCCGTCCTGAGCAGTATTTCGCAGAATTCCTGTCCGCAATGGAGGTCTCCGAAGACAAACGGTTCATCACCCTCATGGAGTCTCGGCCCGCCAGTGGTGCGCCTGTGCTGTTGAAAGATGGGCGCCTGATCCGCCTACCGTCGAATGTCTGGTTCATCGGAACGGCCAATCACGACGAAACCACGAACGCCTTCGCAGACAAGACCCATGACCGCGCATTCGTCCTAGATCTCCCGAAGCACGGTCCCGTTACCCAGAAGATCGACCGGCCAACAAATGGTGTGACGTGGTCATTCGAGAACCTCATGGATCAATTCGACCAGGCACGCAAGATGCACGAAGCTCACGTGAAGAAGCTGCTTGGGTTCATCGACGCCAGCCGCCTGACAAGGGTCCTGAATGACGACTTCGGCCTGGGTTGGGGCAATCGTCTGGAGCAGCAGATGATCCGCTTCATGCCAGTAGTGCTCGAATGCGGTGGAACCGAGGCGCTGGCGCTCGACCACATGCTCGCCTCACGGATGTTCCGAGAAGGCAAGGTCACAGGACGGCACGACAAGCGCGCGGACGATCTCCTTCGGGTTCACGATGCACTGGAGGTCCTGTGGAAGGAGGGCAAGCTCGGAGGCATCCCTAGTTCATGCTTCGAAGCGATTGAAAGGGACATCCAGAGGTTGGAGCGCGGTGGATGAAGGTGTGGGATCGTTATTCCGGAGCAGAGGCAGACCTCCCCGACATTGTGGTGCCTGGCCGGTTCCAGGTTCTGGCGCCGTGCACTCTGAACGGCCACGCCTTGATGAACAAGGGCGACATCCTCTGGGGCGACGGTAACGTCAAGTGCGCGTTGACTGGAGACAGGGCAGACAGAACCTTTGCGCCGGCGGCGAACTGGCCCGCTGGCGTCTCCCCGAACGCGCTGGTCGACGAAGCCGTGGGTGCCGTGACGGACCAGCTCGAGACCGGCGAACTGCCCTCTCCCATCATGCCGTCACAGCTCGAAAAGCATTTTGATCTGCTCGACTTCGAACGGCTGTTGGCGGATCTCCTGGACGCGGGCCACCTCCAATCCATTTCACAACGGCCAAGGCTGGACATGCGCTACGACGTCGAGGTGCTGCCAGTCTCCCGGGCAAGGCGGCCAGCGCCCGACGCGCTGACGGCGCTCGCTTCCAACTCGCAGGATTGGAGTCGCAGGCGGATCACGGGGATTGTTCCCGCGCGGCTCAAAGCTCTTGTGAGCGAGGACGAGCATGCCATCTATGAGAACGTCGTCTTTGCGCGACTGGTCGATCGTGTCCTGACTCTGCTTCGGGCGCGGATCCATGACGCATTGCAACTATTGGAGAAGCACCAGGAAGCGAAGCTGCTTTCGGACGCGCAGCAACTCGATCGCAGGCTGCGACAGGACCTCTGCACTCTCTGGGGCCAGTCCTTTGTCGACAACCCTGAGGCCGGCACAAGGGCTCACGAAACCTATGAAGCTTTGATAAAGCTGCATCGGAAGGTCAAGCAGCTGCAGCATAAGGGGCTTTACACGCAGATACCCCGAAAGTCGAACCTCCCCATTGCGCTCAGAAACACGAACATACTGCAGCACGACCCGCACTATCGGCACCTTCGGCCGATCTGGCTACTTGCTCACGCCGGAGCGGACCGGGAGGTCAAGACGCCCCACCAGAAGTTCGAAGCGGCGAAGGCAGTCGGCGAACGATACGTCACCTACGTCGAGTTACTCGTTCGAAGGGCTCTGTTCGCCAGCGAATTGGTCAAATGGGACGATGTGGGCCGGAAGGCAACTTTTGGCCCTTGGGAACTGCGGCTTGCGGGCCAGATGGGTGGCTGCCACTTGGAACTGTTCGACGGAGAAACTTCAGTCGATCAATTGACGATTGTTGCAGGCTGGCAGGGCCGCTTAAACTGGGCAGACCAGCGCGACAACTACTACGTCTTCTTCTGCCATGACTCGGAAGCGACCGCCGACGGCTCCGGAGACGCCAGCGTTCTCCATCCGCTACAGTTTTACTCCGTGGAGAGGGTCCGACTGGCTATCGAAAAGTGGCTGCTCAAGCAGGTCTTGAGCAGATATCCGTTCCGTGTCACGCCACTCCCGGCCGATCTCCAGACAGCGATCTTTGCCGCAGCGGGCGACAGGGCGCAGAAGGCCGGCCACGGTATTCGATTCTGCGAACTTCTGAAGCCTGACGTTCAATTCGAGGTCGAAGCGGCCGTAAGAGGGAGTACTGCCAACGAACTCACAAAAAAGAAACTGCTCGAGTCGCTGAAGTTGGCGCATGTGCTCGGGACATGCCGTGCTTGTGGACATAGCATCAGCCCTTCGGCCTTTCACGGATCAGATCATGGATTTTGGGCGAACTGCGGTGAATGCGGCGCGCACTGGACCCTGAGAATTCCGCATGGTACCGGCGCGAAGGCCGAGTATCTAACGGGGAAGGTCTCGCGGCCTTTTGCAGAGGTCGGTTGCCGGGAGCTAACCGTCAGTTGGTCGACGCCCCTCGCGTCGAGCAACCATGGGAAAAAGTAAAGGGGACAAGTCCATGGGTAACCCATACGTCAGTTGCCTGGCACGATCAGGCCTGGAACGAGGCCTCTGCACTGCGCCACCCTTTCCACCGAGCGCCCTACTCATGCGAACGGTCCTTGTGGTCTATCGACACAGGTTGTGCCTCGATACAATCTAACACTCAGTTACATACCGAAGAGAAGGCTCTCCAACGCTTACGAGGACTAGGACGCGGTCGACCAACCTAAGCTAGACAGCGCAAGAAAATCCGCCAGCTGTCGCTATCATGGCCGAGGCCGAAAAAGAGGGTTTAAAGGGTGAGCCGTCCCAGAAGCTGCTATCGCTCCGAATCTGAAGCACTCCCAGACTTATGCTGAGCAGTTCTGTTGGCCGCGGGGCCCACTCCGACTTCCCGGATCTAGCGCTTGACGGCCACTATCGAACTGGCGAGCGAGATCCTGTAACTGGCTTCTACAAGCCTTGCCTCGACGTCGCTGTGACGTACGACCGGGCTGTGGGATATTTCCGCTCCAGCATCTTCGCCATCATCGGCCAGCCCTTCTTGGATTTCGCTCGCCGAGGCGGCAAGGCCCGGTTCATTTGTTCTCCCTCCATCACTGACGAGGATGCCGAAGCGATCGCGTCGGGCTACATTCAGCGCGACAAGATGGTGGAGCGAGCGGTCTCGCGGGACATAGATACTCTGCTTTCGGATCCTGCTGCGGCACATCGTGCAAGGCTCTTAGCCACCTTCATCAAGTTTGGGGCCCTCGACATAAGAATTGCCATTCGCAGCGGAGGAAATGGCATTTATCACGAGAAGATTGGCGTCTTCAAGGACGACTTCGGACACCAGGTCAGCTTCTTAGGGTCGGCAAACGAGACATGGAGCGCTTGGCACGCCGCGGGCAACCACGAGTCCATCGAAGTTTTTAGGAGTTGGCTGCCTGCAGATGAAGTCCGAGTCCAATCGCACCAGAAGATTTTTGACCTATTGTGGAAGGGCGAAACGCCGGGTGTGGACACGATTGAATTTCCCGAGGCCCAACGGCGAAAGCTTTTGACTGTTGCCGCTCCCGGACTGGACGACCCGGAAATCGCCTCGCACGATGCGACCGGCTCAAGGCGCCGTAGGCTCCTGCCACATCAAGCCACCGCAATATGCGCGTGGGAGAAGGCGGGCCGGCGCGGAGTCTTCGAGCACGCCACCGGCAGCGGGAAGACTTTCACCGCCATCGAGGCGATGAAGAAGCATTTGGGCACAGGAGAGCCGGTGATCGTATTGGTGCCGAGCCAATTGCTGCACGAGCAATGGAAAAAGGAAATCCTAGAGGAAATACCGGACGTTTCCGTGCTGATGGTAGGCGGCGGGCACGTCAAGTGGAAGGAGCGCGGCCGCCTGCGGTCGCACACAAGTCACGGGCTTGGCATGAACCGAGTGGTTATCGCCACCATGCAGTCGGCGTCGACCGACGCGTTCATCAACGGCCTTGCCCAAGGAGCTCATCTCCTGATCGTAGCCGACGAGATTCACCAGATCGGCAGCCCCAAGAACTCACTCGCACTTGCAATTCAATCTGGCGCGAGCTTGGGCCTCTCGGCGACGCCCATTCGCTACGGCGACCCCGAGGGCACCCAGAGAATCCTCGACCGCTTCGGACCGGTCATTCCTCCGCCGATTACTCTGCAGGATGCGATCGCGGCAGGGCGCTTGGTCAATTACGAGTATTTTCCCCATGCGGTCCACCTGAACGAAGACGAGTCCGAGCTTTGGAAAAAACTCACGAAGCAGATCAGTTTTGAACTGAGCAAAGCCAAAAAGGCGAATGGTAGCGGGGGGCTGACGGACAAGGCCAAGATGTTGTTGATACAGCGATCGCGGATCGCAAAAAAGGCCAGAGTGAAGACCGGTTTGGCCGCAGGAGTGATCAAGAAGGAATTCCAGGAAGGACAGAGTTGGCTGGTGTATTGCGAGGACTCGGGGCAGCTCGATGAAATGCTCTCCAAGCTTCGGGACGAAGGTCTCCGACCGCTCGAATACCACTCGAACATGTCTGGAGAAAAAGCGGAATCCCTCGCTTGGTTCAAGAAGTTCGGTGGCGTGCTGGTTTCGATAAAGTGCTTGGATGAAGGGGTGGACATCCCGGCAGTGAGCCACGCGTTCATCTTGGCATCGAGCCAAAACCCCAGGCAGTTCATCCAGCGCCGTGGGCGAGTGCTGCGTAAATCAGTCGGCAAGGATTTGGCGGTTATCCACGACGCGATCGTGGTGCCTGTGGACCCTCAAAGTGAGAGCGAACAGATCTCGCTCCTGAAGGCGGAAATGGTACGCGCGCTGGAGTTTGCTGACTCGGCGCTGAACAAAGGGGCCGGCGCCGAACTGCGCCGTATTGCCCTCGATATGGGGATCGACCCCTCACCCGAAGGCCAAGCTGCCATTGAAGAGGATCAGGACGAAGAATGACAGACGACAACGATATGGCTCTTGCGGCCTTGCTCAAAGCGGCGGCGGAGGTTGATCCATCGCTCTCCACAGAGTTGCTTCACAAATCCATGGCGATCCAACGCAGGCACCAGTTCGACCGCGATGACATCCGCGAGCTTTCTATGCAGGAGCTGAAATCCCTATTGGATGTCATGGTCGACAAGGACGACGCGAAATGATCCTGCAAACACTTTCGACCACGAACTTCATGCCCTACCGAGGGAAGATGTCCCTCTCTTTCCCAACCGATAAGGACCGCAATGTGATGCTGGTCTTTGGCGACAATATGCGCGGCAAGACGAGCCTGCTCAACGCGCTACGCTGGGTTTTCTATGGCAAGGCCGTGGGGCGACACTCCCGCGAAATTGGCCTCTTCGACTTGATAAATTCTGAAGCGACCATGGAGGGCGACTGGTCGATGGAAGTGGTAGTCACGTTTGAAGATGACGGGCATCGCTACGAGATGAGGCGCACGGCGACGAAGCGTGCCTTAGTGTCGAAGCCAGCACGCTCCGAGGATTTGCTCATGGAGCGTGCGATGCGGAAGGACGACATTCCGCTTGGGGACCACCTGATTGACGCCGAGATTAATCGATTCGCGCCAGAGCAAACCTCGCGCTTCTTCCTCTTCGATGGCGAGTTGCTGGACGAGTACGAGCAACTGTTGATCGACGGCAGCGAGCAAAGCAAGTTGATCAAAGAGGCAATCGAACAGGTCTTGGGTGTCCCCACTTTGATACGTGGGCGCGACGATGCCCAAACTATCTTGAAGGCAGCTCAAAAGCAGCAGACCGCGGATCTTCAAAAGATGGGTGGATTCGAATCTCAAGCCGAGAAGCAGCGGCACTACCAAACGCAGATTGAGTCAATCGAAAAGGACATCAAGAGCCAGCAGGATCGCTTAAAGAAGGTCAATGCAGATAGAGAAGAACTTGACGACGATCTGGCAAAAGTTGAGGCCTTTTATCAAGCAAAGCAAAAGCTCGACGACGTCATTGCGACCCGCGACAAAGCCACGACACGTCAAGACGAGTTGCAGCAGCAAAGGCTTGGGCTTGTGAGGGACGCATGGAAAGAAGTGCTTCGACCACTTCTAACGCTTAAGCGGGAGCACATACAGGACGCGCTTTCAGCGGTCACCTCCCAAATGTTTGCCCGCGCCAAGGTGGAGACCAGGATTGCCCAGATGCAAGGCGCGGTCAAATCTGCGACTTGTCACGCTTGCGGGCAGGCCCTGCATGAGAAAGAGCGCGTCGCGGCAGGCGAAGAGCTGGGTCAGCTTCAGGCCGATCTGCTGGGATTCAACGTGGACACAGATCTCATTTCTAAGCTCTCAAGCGACATGCAGTCCTTAGACAAGCTATTGAACCCCACTGAGGCGAGACAAATTGCGTTCATCGATCGCGAGGTCAACCGTTTGAGTGTTGAGTTGACAAGGTTGGACAACGAGGTTGAACAACTCAATGAGGTGATCAAGGATCAAGATACAGCCGAGATCGCCCGAAAGCGATTCCTTCGCGATGGCCTTATCAAGGAATCCTCCCGTATCACCGGAGAGATCAATGCTAGTCAAGAAAAGCTCACTGCATTCCAGCGCGAGTTGGCAATGATCTCCAAAATCTTGGAAAGCCTGCCTAAGGCCCGTGCTGCCAAAAGCTCTCGCTTGGTCAAGCTTGCTTCGGCGTTGGAGAAGGTTTATTCGCGAAGCATTGACCAACTGCGCGACGACCTCAAGGCATCGGTGGAGATGCTGGCCAGCCGAGCGTTCCGCAAACTGACCACCCAAAGCCAATATTCAGGCCTGCGCATCAACGGCAACTACGGCCTGACAATCTTGGACGAGCGTGCTCAGGAGGTGCCAATCCGAAGCGCGGGCGCAGAACAGATCGTTGCGCTTTCGCTTATCGATGGGTTGGCGCACGCTGGGCGCGCTGCAGGCCCTGTTGTCATGGATACGCCGTTTGGGCGATTGGACAAGAAGCATCGCGCGAACATCTTGGCCTACTTGCCCACCACAACCGCCCAACTGGTTTTGTTTGTGCATGAGGGCGAAGTTGACAAGGCTACCGACCTGGCCCAGCTGAAATCAAAAGTCGGCTGCGTATATGAAATCAAAGAAGTCAGCCTGAGGCACTCGCGCATCGAAAGGATCAATCAATGATCGACGTAATTGCTGCAACTGCATCAGAGCGTACGCAAGTGCGCCTGAGCAACAAGGGACACACGATTCTCACCCAATTAAAAGAGGACGGGTACTTAGCAGAGATGACCGACGGGTACCGACTCGGCATTGCCTTGGCTCTTTCGATGGGTGCCACGCCGGGAGAACTTTCAACGGAAAACCGGAATTTCATTGCCGTCTCTACGCTGGATCCGACCGGCGAGATCGCTGCAGCCATCCGCATGCTGGTGAATCTCGAAGGACAAGGTGTGTATGCCTACTCCGAACGCCTAGCCGATTGGGGGATCAAGGAGCTGCAGGAGCGCTTCAAGGGGGGCTTCCTCGATGTCGCGTCCCTCATGAGCGTTGCCGCGGAGAAATCTTCTTAGACCGATGAGACCGATTCGCGCGTTTTTGTTTGCCCAAGGCGAGAGCGGCCTGTGGAGCTGCCAAGTCTTCCGAGAGTTCGAGCCGCTCTTCGATGCCATAATTGCCGCAAATAGGGGAAGTCAGTACCCCGTCGGAGTACACGTAGGATTCGAGCGGCCCGACACAGAAGCCGTCGCGGAATTACTCTCCAGTCAAGCGGGGCTCGTATACCTATCGAGCGGAGCGATTGGGACGATGCCACTCCCAATCCGCGCAGGTCGCGCGCCGATCGGATCAACGGGCGCAATCTCGTTCCACCCCGCCATTGATGGTTTCGGGTATCAAGTTGAGCAAACTGTAGAGCCGCCACAGGCCCTCCTACAGTCAGAGACGAAAATGCCCTCGGCTGAGAGCGCCGCGCCGAGGGGATGGGTGGGCAGGCTTGCCAGCGTCAGTCCTGCTTTGACCGAAAAGCTCGATGCCGCTGGAATATTGGACGAGGATTCATACCTCCTACACGAAAGATCCCTTGACCGGGAGACTCGCCACGTCTTGGGCCTGCGTCGGTACGAAATATTAGAAGATCGGTTGCCCGACCCTGCCTCGTTCATCGACCACCTTAAATCCGCCCCTCCCTGGCTTTTGAATGCGCCTATCGCACTGCTGAATCTTTCGGTTCGTTCCAGTAATGTCTGCGCAGCCCATGAGATCAAAACCATGGGCGATTTCGCGAAGTATGGCCTGAATGGTCTCTTCAAGCTCCCGAATCTAGGTCAAAAATCGGTCCACGAGATCGGTCGGGAGATGGTGCAGCAGTTTACGACGGGGCATCCATTGAAGGCCGTCATACCAAAGTCCGAGTGGGTCGTACCTGAGCAACTTGGGGACAGCCCACCGAAATACAGTGCCTGTGATGACAACACGGACACCGATGACGAAGTTCCTACTTGTCATGATGACTCGTATACCTCACCAAGCATCACGAGTGGCCTTATAGACACTGCCGATGGGCTCAAACAAAGCGAAAGAGGTATTTGGGCTGGCCGCTTGGGCTTCCGTTGCGAGCCGATGACGCTCCAGCAGATTGCCGATCAGATCGGCCTTACTCGAGAACGAGTCCGTCAGATCGAAATCAAAATCTACAAGAAAGTTGGTACACATCCTTACTGGGACGAACTCTCCCGAAAAGTACAGGAGCATTTGAGCGAAAGAAGCTCGCCGCTTTTCCTTAATGGAGTATCTGCGATTGACCCTTGGTTCGAGGGTGCAGGCGAACTCGAGCATGCCCTGCGCGAGGTCTGTGACCGCATTCCCCGTTTGGGCTTCTACGTCTTGAGCTGGAACGACAGTCCCGTAATTTCGCGCATGAGTCAGGCGCGGTGGCTCGAAGCAATCCAGGAGGCCAAAGGCATGATGTTGGCTCTCGCGGAACAGAATCTGAGTGAACGCGACGCGCTCTCACAGGTCGCAAGTGTCCTCATTGGCAATGGGGAGGATATGCGAGAGGCCCTGCGAGAGGAAGTTTCCAGACTCTGCATATGGTCTGCCCTGCCCGATGGGTCGCGAATCCTTGCTGGCTTCGGCAAGTCGGCAGCGGCTTTGGTTTCAGGCGTCCTGCAGGCATCCGATACTCCTCTTCACATCGATGAGATCCAGCGGCGTGTCCGCACTCACTCGACCTACGAGGGCACTAACCTCCGCAACATCAGCAGGGCTGCATCCGAAGTGGGTATGCTTTTCGGACGCGGCACCTATGGCCTTTCAAAGCACTGTCCCCTGAACCCTTCTCAGATGCAGGCCGTCCGTGCGGAGGTCGAAGACATCATCTCTGGGGGATCGTCTTCAAAGCAATGGCACAGCAGTGAGTTGTACGACGAACTCCTCAATCGCGGCTTTTCATACGAGGGAAAGCTCACCAAATACATCATTAACATGGCATTGTCCAGTTCGCCTTCGCTCGTCTACCTGCGCCGCATGGTTTGGGGGGTGCGCGGCGAGTGGAGCGAGAACGCCGATGCTCGACTAGATGTGAGGCAGGCCATCGTTTCACTACTTGAAGACGAGGGCAAGCCCATGAGTACGGAGAAAATCCGCTCGAAGCTGATTGAAGGCCGGGGCCTCAACATCCATTTTCAAATCTGGGCTTCGAGCCCTCTGGTCCGTCTAGGCCCTGGCCTTTGGGGATTGGAAGGCAGGGATGTGGACATGCAGCAAGCCGGCGATATGTCATTCCAACTACTTAAGGAGCTTGCCGCTCGGCAAGTTGGCATGCATGCCTCCGAAGTAGCTGCGTACTTGGGCTTAGATAGCGAAGACAGGTTACCAGTGCTTGTCTCGGTGGCCAGTAAGGATGGACTGCGCATGGACAAGGGACAATATTGCTATCTGCAGCCATGGGGAGAATCGCGTCGCGTCTCCGTCGGGGAGGCCGCTACCGCGACGCTGAAGGCTCATCCTGAAGGCTTGTCCAGAGCCGAATTGCTTGAGTTTGTCGAGCGTGAAACTAAGCGCAAGGTTGACCGCCAGCAATTTAGTGCTGTGTTGCAGAACATCGATGCGATTTTTGACTCCGAGTCCTCTTTGTGGAAGTTCGCCGGACGTGGAGACGAGGACGAAGGCGCAGAGGGCCCAGCCGAGGCTCCCGTCACGGCTTGACCATTGGTCGACAGGGCGAGAGAACTAGAACGAAGGATAACTTTGGCCACCACGCGAAACAATATTTTGGGCGCGGAAGCTGCGGCTCGTTCGGCCTCTTCTGCCCCATTGCGTGCTTTCTCGTACGACCGCAGGACGTGCGGAACTCGCGACCTTGCTCTCTCCGAGCCCACCTCTGCTGAGACGGGGTATTGGGCTAACCCTTCTAACATCAGCAGTAAGCCGCCTCGCTGGATTGTCAGAATCGACGCCACGGTGCCGGAACTATCGGTCGACATTGCACGCGATGCGGAAGGCGAGCCATTTCAGGGCGCGGAGACCGTTGGTTATATCAACAACGGGCAGGGGCGCTGTGCTCTAGCAGCCTTTCGACTGAAGCCTTCTCTGAAGCTCTCGAATGAGTCCTATGCCTTCCCGGAGAGTTGGGAATGGATCATCCAATTCGGGTTTTCGAAGCCCTTGCCAATGGGGACGTCAGGAGACGCGCTCACCGAGTTCTCCGCGGATCGCAGCGAGATCGGATACAAGGGGCGGGCCGACGTGAAGGCCAACTTCAAGATCCAGCAGATTGGCCTGGTGATGACACTCGCTCCTCGCGAGTCTCAACAAATGCCGGACGGGCGGCTGGTCAGCTACGAAGACGCGACCGACGCACTCCAATCTTGGCTTTCATCGGGAACGGCAGAAGTATCCGCCTACGATCCCAGAGATCCAAATGAATTGATCCGTATGGAGGTCGATCTAGGGCGCTGCTTTGGAGCGGAAAGTACGGTGGCTGCTCTCGCCTCCGACATCATTCCTTCCACTGAACTCCTTGGCATACCCGACGAAGTTTACGATGTGATCAATGCATCTCTCAGGGCAGGTAAGCGCCATTTCATCTTCCATGGCCCTCCTGGCACTGGGAAGACCACCTTGGCACAGTACGTCGCTGAAAACTTGGGAGACTCGGGCGATGCGTCAGCGCCCTACACTCTGCTCACAGGTTCCGCTTCATGGAGTTCCCAGGACTTGGTTGGCGGCTACCAGCCGCTGGGGCCCGGCAAAATAGGATTCATCCCCGGCGTCATGCTTCGGGAGTTCCACAAGCCTATCATCATCGATGAACTTAACCGTTGCCCCATTGACAAAGTCATAGGTCCTTTGTTCTCTGTTCTTTCTGGGCATGCCACGTCGCTTCAGTACCGTGTAAATGTTGAGGACCCCGGAAGCCCCTTTTATCGGCTCCTTCCCAAGACCAATCCGGCCATGGAGTCACATGAATTTGCCCCAGGGGCCAGTTGGGCGATGATTTGCACGCTCAACCAAGCCGACAAAGAACAATTGGAGCAAGTAAGCCTTGCAATGACGCGACGTTTCACTTGGATTCGTCTAGGGGCGCCCCCAGATCTTCGCAGTTTCGTTCACAGGATGCTTGCGAAGCTCGCCTTGATGAAAGGCCCTTACAACGAACTGCTACCCAATCCCGTGGCAGACGTCTGGCGCATCGTGTGCGCATTCAGAGAGATGGGAGCTGCCCCTGCCATTGACTTCCTGAGGCTCGTGTCCGCAGTCGATGATTCGATTGATTTCCTAGCAAATCCTTTGCCCTCAACTCAGCGAACTTTCGTTGCTGCATTCGCCTCGACCTTCCTGCCACTGCTCGATGGGATTGGCAAGGACGAAGCCGTAGACTTGGCGTCGGAGATTTCCGCGGCATGGAACCTTTCCGAAGAGGCCGCAGGCGACTTGCAGCGCCGCCTATCGGAACTAGGCTAGGCCCTTGAGCGCTAGTCGGTCCGCTGCCATTGCAGAGTTATGCCTTTCCTTGGTGTTGGGCAGCTACAAGCGCCTAGCGCCCAACGGAAGAATGCTTGCTTCTTCAGAAGCTCGAGGCGCCCGCGGCGCTCTCCTTCTGGCTTGGGCGATGTCCCACGAAATCCATGAAATAGCTTTGGGCGCTTTGGGGCACCGCCGCGGGATGCGCCAACGAAGTGTTTTGGAGACGTCGGAGCACCTCGGACAAATCTCGGGCTCCATCGACGCTAACGAAACGCTCATGCGCCAGCATGTAAAGGCCGACCCCAGCGTCTTCGTTGTCAACGAATTAGTTGCATCCAAGGAAACCCTTCAAAGCCGTCAAGTTCCAGCTTGGGCCTTAAAGCTAGCCCGCGACGAGATCTCAAGGGCAATATGCGTTAGTGACTCAGGTGCTCGCCGAGACCTTGAAGCTCGCCTTGCGGTGTACAACGCAGCCCTAGCATCCTCTCATATAAAGAGAGCCCTCGCTGGAAGAATTGGAAGTTATCGTCCGCGACATTCGGTGATTAGCGGTGCTCGACAAAGCAGGAGCGCTCTGCATCCAAAGTCCGGCGATGTCATTCGAGTTTACGAGGGATTGCGTCGCCTCGCACCCTTCGCATTGAGGCGCATTGTTCTTGATGCGGTGCTAGGCCGCACGGGCGAACAGCGGCTTTTGGAGTTGGCGGCGGGACTGTCACTGGCTCAGGCGTTGTCTATCGTCAGTGGGCATCCGATGGTCTGGAACTTGTCGGCGGAGCAGGATGGCATCATTGCCAAAGTGGGGTTCTTCACGGTGGGGTGGAACACACCCGTACACCTTGACGCAGAAGACCCGCGCATCGTCTGCGTTCAAGACGGGCACTCCGGCTCATATTTAGCCTTCCTACGATGCGCACAAGTATTGAGCGCAGACTTTGAAAGCGAAGCGATACGTTTGGCCACTGAGAGCTTGGTGGCCGAATGCCGAAAAGAGGCCAAAAAGGGGCCACGATTCGAAGAAACGCCCTTGGCCAACTGCGCAGTTGTTTCATTTCGATTTCTTAAGTTCGATCCGGGAGAACCGAAAGTAAATCAGCTGATCGCCGCAGACTTCGATGACATCGGCCGTGGGCGGCTTGTTGAACTAGCCCGTCGAACATGCCGCAGATCCAGTCTCTCCTAACTATCTTGTCTCACCGCCGTTAGGGTGCAGCGGAACTTGCGATTCGTCTACCGGCTGTGCGCAAGGTGTACTGATCGAGTACGTAGCAGCCTTACTTCTAGGCGCGTCTGCGGCCTCCGCTTGGAAGCGAGCCATGCCCCCCCTTATATACTCGCTGGATAGCTCCACGCATGTCCATCTGCGCCTCAATGCTTCCGCGACCATTCCCGTCATGCATGAACCGCCGAAGGGGTCGAGAACCAAGTCGCCTGGATCAGTAAGCATGCGAATGAAGTATTCCGGCAGGAGGGCCGGGAAGCGGGCGGGGTGAATGTCAATCCCATTGGCTCTGCAATAGTCTTGGTAGAGGCCATTGCTCTCAGTGTTTGCGATTGCCAGCAGGTTCGGCGGAACCGAACCTCCGTTGTCTTTAGAGAACTTGTCTGATATGTCATGCCCTGACGGTCTCAACCTAGCCGAGTAACCATTCTTGAGCAGATTTCTCATGGAGTCCGAATAGGGCATCAGCACTCGCTTGTTGCTGGCCTTCGGGAACGGGGTCTTCGAGAGCCACCAAACGCAGTTGACAGCGTCCTTAACCCGAACCCTGCGTACGTTGACCCATTCCGCCGGGCTCGGAAGCTTCGCCGGATTCCACCAGTAGTGCTCTTGTGCGAGATGAAAGCCGTATTCCTCGCACAGCATAACCAATAGCTTGAAGTGGTAAAGCGAACGGGTGGGGGTGCCTGACTTCCAAGCACCTCCAATGTCAATCACCACGCTTCCGTCTTCTTTGAGTACGCGATGGAATCCTTCCGCAAATGGACGAAACCACTCGCAGTACTCGGCGGCATCCTCATTGCCATAACTCTTCTTGCGCACCAGCCCAAAAGGGGGCGATGTCATAATCAGATTTACCGACTCGGGCTTGGCAGCGTGGTGGAGGTATTGAAGACTATTCCCCTGCAGAATTTTGCCCAGCGAGGTCTTGTGAGACTCGTGCAACTTGCCGAAGTCTCGCCCTTGCAATTCCTGCCGCTGCTTGCGCAAGGGCGCCGCGGAAACGTTGTGGAGGTGGCGTAGATAGTCGCCTAGCGACTTAAACCCTAGGGTCGCGGACACCTCCTCCATCTCTTGGCGCTCGTTGGTGGTGAGCCGAATGCTTGTGATGTTTTCCCGAGTCTCGACCAACGGCGGCCTCCCCATCAAAGACTCCTTAGCGATTATCGCATCAATAAAACTGGCAGTTTAACGTATTACAAAAACGGCCGGTTGGCGTTTCCGCACGGCACTACGTCGCGTCTCGAAAGCAAAGGCCACCGAGTTCGCCTCTCGATTCCGCTGCGAAGCTGCGCGCCAAGGTAGGAGGTCCAGGCTGATCGCTGTCTGGCGCCCACACTAGGGAAAGAGCACGTGAGCCGGCCGGTCGCCGAGATGGCGGCGACTGTCATCCAGCTGGGACGTGTCCAGCCCGTAGGTCCGCAGCAGCCACCTCGACTGCCCGCCGATTTCACTCCCTACTTCACCGCGGCCGTGCAGACAAAGTCGGTTGCTCACGAGCAGCAGGTCGCCTGCCTGGATGGCCACGGCCAAGGCTACTTCGCTGCAGGCCTTAGTAAAATTCTCAGTTGCTTTTTCTGCAGCGCCGCCAGGCTCAGTTGGAGAAACGCTGGAATGGCTGAATCGAACGATCGTGCCGATGGCTGCATCTTTGAGCACTGGCTCATCGATGGCGGTATGGACCTCCCCGAGGATATCGCGCATACCTTCGAGAAAGGTCGCTTGCGACTCGATGGAAAACTGCGCCTGCTTCAGTTCGTGAATGTCTTCCGGTGACAGCTTTCCCAAGGCCTCTCGGAGCACCATCACCGTCGTCGGCACGGACTTCGGATTTCTCAGGCCGACCAGAGTCACCAAATCGGGCGACGGCGCGATTCGCGTATTGGACGCGTCGGTCTCGCCGTTGAACGGAAAGCTCACGCCGTCCGTGTGCCCGCGCAGTCCTCCCTGAGACTTGCGCGCGAACTTACCGTCGCCAGGGATCGCAGTCAGGCTGACGAAGAGTTCTCCGCTGTTCTCGGAACCGTACGACACGGTTTCCATGCCGAGGAAGGAATGGGCAGCGATGGCCGCAGCGCGGCCCGCGTACGTGCCTGTGGCGTCCGGAACAGGCGTGAACCAGTCCGGCGTGTCGGGCAAGTGGGTCGGCTCGAATACGTTGGTCAACACCACGAATGGCGCCGACAGGACTCCTTGACGGACCGCCGCCAAGTCTTCACCAGCTGCAATGAGCGCTTCTTCCACGCCGATGGACAGCTCGCCACCAAGCTTTCTCGGCTCAGCCAGCTCGTCCACTCGTTGCTCAAATGAGGTCGCCAGCTCCCAGGCTGCGACGGCGGTCCTGATGGCCGCAGCCAGCTTCGGCGCAGTCATAACATCTCCACGGGGGGGGTTGATACATTATTGATATACATCTACACTGCGTCAAGGGGCTCGCGTGCCCCGCAGCCATGGAGGGCGTCAATGCAAACCACGCTTAAACCGGTAGACCTTGCCGAAGCTCAAGCACTCTTGTCCCGGCTCCCAGATACATTCTCTAGCATTCTTCGGACAGCCCGATTGCGGGCGACGCCTGAGGGACATATTTCCGTTTCCTATGCCATGCAAGGCTCTTTGAAGCGCGAAGTGACGGCTGCTTCGCCGAATGAAGCGATTCGACTGACTCTCGTCGACGTGGCGACCTATGTCACGTCGTGCGCACAAGAACACGAAGCGATTCCAATGAGTTCCTGTGCTACTGGCACCGAATTGGCAACGGAGGCGCCTTCTCCAGAGCGCGCGCTTTCCAAAGCGAAGCAACAGACGCTTGGTGCTTCGTTGCCTTCTCGCCTGAAGGAACATCTCGGCGAGTTGGCTGCCGCCGAGGCGACGAGCTTCGCCGACGTGTGTCGGCGATTTGTTGTCTTCGGATTTGAAGACTTCATCGCGAGGGCGCTCTACGCGGGCCCCACCTTGCTATTCAATGTGCTGGCCAACGAGTTGCACGAATGGGACGACTCCGACACCGAGCAGGTAATGGTGCGTTTGGACCCAGGCCAGGCCGTGCGGCTCCGGTCGACCGCGAAGGAGTACGAGAAGTCGGTCTCCGAGTTGACGGTGCTGTGCTTGGCCCATGGTATTGCGATGCAGAGGCTGCTCGAGCCCCTCGAATCTCGGGTTTCGAAGTGCAAGGGGCCGGCAATTAGAGGGCTGGTTTCAAAGCTTGGACTTCAGCCTTTTGCCGTTCCTCTCGTATCGGGCATCCTCGCAGGAAGCGTACGCGCACCGAGGAAATTGCTCCCCAAACTCGCCATAGCCTTGGACGCGCCTGAGTCTTTGCTGTCCACTGTATTTCGAGGTAGTTTTGACCGGAGGCTGGTACCCGCATTCAAAGCGGAGGGCGGAAAGCCAGTGCTTTCTACGGCGCCTTCAACTTGGACCACCGCGGTGAAGGCGTTGAGCCTTTCCCCAGAAGATGCGAAAGCTCTTCTTGAACTGGGAGTCTGATACGCATGAATCCCTTCCAGCGCGCTCGAAATGAAGCACATGCAACCAGAGCGAAACTGGAGCCCTCACATGCGCACACCCCGCTATCGGCCAAAGACCTGCTGCAAAGGGTCGAGTCGATCCTAAACATTGCGATTGAGTCCGTGCCGCCCACCTATCCCGACCTTGGGGGCGGGACGGCTGTGCTCCAGCGGGAGCAAATGTTCATCTATGTGAGTACGGAGGTCGACAAATGGAATGCCGAGTTCTGTGGTCTTGTCGCCCATGAACTCGGGCACTTCTTTCTTGATGCGACGAAGCCAGCCACGACTGTTGCGCACTTGAGCACTCTGGTGGGCAGCGCTGGCAGCCCGGCCGTCCTCAAAGTGGAAGCCTACGGCGCGCGCGAGCGGCAGGAGCTCCAAGCAAACGTCTTCGCCCGCGAGTTGCTGCTACCGAGAGATGTCGCCCGCCAATTCGCATTGGCCGGAAAGGGCACTGCAGATGCGGCCACCGAGCTCGGTATCCCACTGGAATTCGTCAGGCAGCAAATGCTCGATGGCCTCCTGCTTCCGGACTCAAGCGAGACGACCAGCCCGCTAAGTGAACCGAGCCCCGACCAGTTGGCGGCGGCGAGAGCCGAAGAACGCGCGGCGAACGTGGTCGCAGGACCGGGCACAGGCAAGACCACCACGCTCATCCATCGAGTCAAGTACCTGGTGGAAGAGAAGCACGTGCATCCGAGCCAAATTCTGGTCCTCACGTTCACAAACAAGGCGGCTCTGGAACTGGTCGAACGGCTGCGAAGCGCCGGAATTGCAGATGCTTCCGATATCTGGGCGGGCACATTCCACTCGTTCGGACTGGAGTTTCTGCGGAAGTACCACCAGCACTTCGAGCTGGACTCGGACCTTCACGTCTCGGACTTGATGGGCTCGATGACCAATCTGGTCAAGGCGCTGCCGCGCGTCAAGCTCGGGCGTTTCCTGCGAGTGGAAGACCCGTACGACTGGCTTGGGGCCGTCGGCGACGGCATCACGAGGCTCAAAGAGGAGATGGTCTCCCCGGCTACCTACAAGAGCTTTATAGAGACCAACGAGGTCGAAGACAAGGAGATTCAGCAAAAGCGCCTCGATGTGGCCACCCTCTTCGAGTTGCACGAGACCTTGCTCAAGGAGCGCCGGACTGTTGACTTCGTGGACCTCATCTCGAAGCCGGCAATTGCACTGAAACACGATAGGAAGCCATTCGTCGAGTTGGCTGACCGCTTCCAATACGTCTTGGTGGACGAATACCAGGACGTCACGCAGGCTATGGTCGAACTGCTTCGTCAGCTGGCGTACAAGAAGCATATTTGGGTAGTCGGGGATGTTCGCCAAGCCATTCATCATTGGCGGGGCGCTTCGCTGAAAAGCCTCCAGAAGTTCGACGTTGAGTTCAAGGCGCATGCCGCTGGGACTTCAATCCAGCGGTATCCGTTGACCTTCAACCGAAGAAGTTCGCAGGAGGTCGTCGACCTTACACAGCAGATTGGCCGCGACCACGCTCTTGAGAGCACGTTGAGGCTCGATGAGGTTGTCGCGACCAATGGCACATCGGGCGCAATGCCTGTGGTTGTCACCTGCCGCGACGGCGATGCCCTCCTCGGCGCGATTTTTGAACACATCAACGAATTGCAGGTCAGCGGGGTGCCCTTTCGCCACCAGGCAGTGCTTTGCCGCAGGTCGAGCGACGTAGAGCGCACCGCCGAGCTTCTGAAGCAGGCGGGGGTTCCCATCATCTACAGCGGAGAGCTGACTGCAAGGGCCGAGGTTAAGCACATTCTCTGCCTCATCCAGCTCCTCGTTGAGCGTCGCCCGAAGGCATTGGCCGGCCTGTCGGGGATTTCTGCTCTCAACATGCCGTTGGCAGACTTACACGTTCTGCTAAAGGCAGCCGAGCGCGATGTGGCCTTCCAGAGAGGTCGCTGGATCCACGTGCCGCCACCCGGGCTCAGCTCTCGCGGCCTGGAGGTGACGGCCAGTCTCCGAGACCTTATCGGGCAGTTCCAGCATGGCTCCAATCCCTGGGCCTTCATCTGCCATCTCCTGCTGGACAAGCGCTTCGGCGTCCCGCCTGCCGCTGACATCAGCGTTCGAGCCTGGGTAAGTCGCATTGCCCTCTGGCAGTTCGCCTACAGCGTGCGAAACGGCGACGGCGAAATGAAGGAGGCGCGGCTGTCGCGGTACTTGCTGCGACAACGGCTGCGGCAGCGAATCGGTGATGCCCAAGGTCAGCGCGAGCTTCCGCCGGAAGCAGCCGTGCTCGACGGCGTTCGCGTGATGACCGTTCACGGAAGTAAGGGGCTGGAGTTCGAGGCGGTGCATGTGGGCTTCGTTAGCGCGGACAGCTACGGAAGCCGAGAACCCAGTTGGCGGCCTGAAGGCATTCTCGACATCGTGCCGCCAGAGGCCCTCGGTAGCAGCATGGATGAATACAAATTTGAGGAATCAGTCGAACGGAACAACCTCCTTTACGTGGCTATCTCGAGAGCGAAACGGCACCTGTATCTCTATCAAGACACCAAGTTCAAGTACTCAACCGCACCCCAACTGGACCACTATCCCAGGAAGTACCTCTCAAAGGCATACAGCGGGTCGTCGCTGACCATGGCGAGGGCAATGACGAATGGGGCTTTTGCAGCGGCGACGGCGTTGCCTTTTGAAGATTTCTACAGCTACGCAACTTGTTCGCTGCGCTACTGGTACAGCCACGTGCTGGAAATGCAAAGCGAGTCGGATGTCGACGTATCGCTACGCGCGCGATGGGCAGTGATGGATGCGCTCAAGGCGTTCTCCTCCGGCGCGTCAGGCTCGGCACAGGGGGCGCTGGGTTCGGCCTGGACGAACCGAAAATTGCCCACCGCTGTCGAAGACCCCTCACTGTGGGCAGACGCGCTTTATGCGCTTGACCGAGGTGAGCGCCAAGTGAAGACCTTGCGGGAGCGAGGCGGCCGATTTGAGCAGGCCTTGGCTACCATCGGCGGACTAAAGCTGCAGATGACTTGGGGTTTTCGCATCGACGGGACCTACGGGGGAACCGAGTACGCAATCCTGAGGTTCTCCCGTCGCGGAATCAGCGACTTCAAGACCATTATGAATCCGGTGCTGCGTGGGCTGGGCTTACCGGGACCTACGTC
The DNA here is from genome assembly GCF_018449755.1 of Variovorax sp. dw_954. Taxonomy (NCBI): domain Bacteria; kingdom Pseudomonadati; phylum Pseudomonadota; class Betaproteobacteria; order Burkholderiales; family Comamonadaceae; genus Variovorax; species Variovorax sp. dw_954. Next base: position 151,914 of record NZ_JAAVVD010000013.1, read on the forward strand.
CATGTCTCTTCACCATGTGCTTTCGGAGAAGACCGACCAAGTGGAGGGCTCGAAGGCCATTGAAATGACCAAGGCCTACAAGGCGGCACAGCGTTTCGCCGCCGGCGACAATGCGCCGGCCATCGGTCACCACTGCAGCCGTTGTGACTTCTGCACAATCTGTCCGTCTGCCCCTCGGTAGTTCCCGGCTCGCCACGTCTCGAGTTCTACACGCTCACAGGAGACGGCTTGGAATGGGCCGTTTGCCCAGTCAGGGAAAAAGGACACTACTGCTGGTTCGCTAAGGTACAAGGCCGGCATACACCGCCCGGTCCAGCAGCTCGCGACGTACATTTGGGTCTAGGGTAGGAAGCGCGATCGTACAGACGGAGCTCAAATCACTATCATGAGATCGTGCCTCAACCGCCCCGCACGGGCAGCGCTAGCTTAGCCGGTGGCGTTTAACATAAATCGGATAGCCTTATTTTCGATATAGCGGCCGATCGGTACAGTCGTGCTTTGAGCAAATCGAAATATCGCATATTTGACGGTCTAGTTCATGGATCCGAGACAGCGATCGAGCGTTCGACTGGAATACCGCAAGCCACGCGATCGAGTCCAAGTCACACATTATTGGCTCAGACCAGTCCCAGTCCGAGCCCCCAGCGAGCCGACCCGCTGAATCGGGTGAACCATTTTGCTGACTTGGCTGCGGAATTGACTGACTCCTACAGCGCAGGGTAATCAGGCGCCAGGGCTAATGTCTTGTTCAAACAGTGGCGGATCGTAGGCGGTCACCGGAGGCGGGGGTCTTAAATGTTTTTCAATTTGAACAAGTGCGGTTTGGACCATCGATCCTTGAGCTAGCTGCGACGTGCCTGTGTCCAGCGTCACCACGTTCGGATTGCCGTGCTTTTCCAGGCTGCCTGGCTTGCCGCCTTCCAACGGGTCGTACCAAGCGCCGGTAGCGATAATGGCAACGCCACTCATCAAGTCATCGGCGATGTGCAGCGCAGCGAGGAACTCCCCGCGGGAATTGAAAACTCGCACGATGTCGCCGTCCGCGAGTCCCCGCGCCGCTGCATCCGCTGCGTGCAAAGTGATGCGCTCGCGGCCTTTGAGCTTGCTCTTCCTGCTGACAGGGGAGTGATCCAGCTGGCTGTGAAGACGGAACGTTGGCTGGTGGGACAGGAGGTGCAGCGGGTGCTGCTTCGTCTCATCGGAGCCAAGCCATTCGGCAGGGTTCAACCAGGTCGGATGCGGAGGGCAATCGTCATACTTGTAGCCATCGATGCGCGCCGAGAAAATCTCGATCTTGCCCGAGGGTGTCGGCAATCGATTGGCCACGGGATCCCGGCGGAAGTCGCCAAGTAGCGGCGGCATTTGGGAAGGGGCTGGGAACCGGTATTCGCCGTCCGTCCAGAACTTCTCGAAGGGCGGTGGATCGAGTCCCAGAGCCTGAGCCTTGGTACGCGCGCCTTCGTACATGTGGCGCAACCAGCCCATTTCGTCGCGGCCCTCGGTGTTAGGCCAGTCCGAAGCCGAGCCGATGCGCCAGGTCGGCCATGATGTCAAAGTCGTTGCGAGCCCCGGCTACCGGCTCGACGACCTTTTTCATTGCAATCCAGTACGGCGTGTGCTCCTGCGCAAGGATGTCGTTGCGCTCCATGGTGGTTGTCGCGGGAAGCACGATGTCGGCATGTTTGGCCGGCGGATTCCACCAGGGTTCGTGGACGATGATCGCCTCGGGCTGCTGCCATGCCTCGAGGAAGCGGTTGAGGTTGCCGTTGTGGTGGAACGGGTTGCCGCCGATCGAATAGAGCAACTTTGTCTCGGGGTAGGTGATCGTCTTGCCGTCGTACTGGATCTGGGCCCCGGGGCGCAGCATCATGTCCCCGACCCGACCAACCGGCACATAGGTCTTGACGGGATTGGGGCCGAGCGGAAGCGTCGGACGCGGCAGGTCGGTCCGGTGCGGGATGTTGATTCCGCTGATCGCACCGAAGCCCAGGCTGAAACCCCGCCCCGGCAGGCCTATCTGGCCAAGCATTGCGGCCAAGGTGATCGTCATCCAGATGGGCTGCTCGCCGTGGTCGGCCCGCTGGACCGACCAACTGGTCGTGACCAAGGTCTTGGAGCCTGCCATCTTGCGTGCAAGGCCCTGGATCGTTTCAACCGGGACCAGCGTGATCTTGCTGGCCCATGCAGCGTCCTTTGGCTTCCCGTCATCGCGGCCCATCAGATAGGCCTCGAAGCGCTCATAACCCTCGCAGTACTTGCCGAGGAATTCATGATCAGCAAGGCCCTCGGAGGCAAGCGTATGAGCCAGGCCCAGCATCAAGGCGGTGTCGGTGTTGGGACGCAGGGGGATCCACTCGCTTTCGACTTCGGCGGGAAGATCCTGCCTTGAAGGACTGATGTTGACGAAGCGAAGGCCGTTGACCTTGGCACGGCTGAACCAGTCGGGGCTTTCGTGCACGACTGCCCCACCCGGATCGATCGTCGTGTTCTTCAACGACGCCCCGCCGAACATGACGATCAACTCGGCATGCGCGATCGCATCAGGCCATGACACGACCATCTCGGTGATGTCCGAGCTGCCAATGACATAGGGGGTGATGTGCATTGCCGCGCCGAAGCTGTGGTTGCCACGTTTGTCCGTATAGCCGCCGAAAAGGCCCAAGAATCGCTTCAGTACGCTGGGTGCGTGGTGCAGCCGGCCCGCACTCGCCCAGCCATAGGAGCCGCCATAGATCGCCTCGTTGCCGTACTTTGCCTTGATGCGCTGGAACTCACGGGCGATGAGGTCCAGCGCCTCGTCCCAACTGACCGGCACAAAGGGCTCCCCGCCGCGCTTGTACGTGCGGTTCGATTTCAGGAAGCCTGCACGCACGTGCGGCTGTGAGATGCGAAGCGCGCTGTGGACCGTGTCGGGAAGGCTCGAGAGGAATGGCGGGGGATTCGGGTCTGCGTGGAACGGGATTGTCCGGACCACCTTTCCCTGCTTGTCCGTCTCGACGTCGTACACGCCCCAATGGGAGGCTGTCTGCGTAATTCGGTGGCCGGAAGTCTTTTCCACTGAGCATCTCCTGGGCGTAGCTGCCGCCACGCTTGCTGTCGTGCAGGCTTGCAAGTTCGTTGTCCCGAGGGACAGGCATGGAATATCTGATCCGTAGCTCAGCGCAGGCAATCGCGCAGCAAAGCCGCGCACTTGTCGGCAGCCTCGACGGGCCAATGAATGACCACTAAGGTACCTTCGCGCTGGATTTCGATGCGGATCGCCCGGTTGGCGTCGACAAGCGCGCCGCGGCTGCTGGACCCGCCCAGCAACCGGGAGAGCCACCCGGGCTGCGACGGCGCCGGGGTCACGGATGTGGCAAGCTTTCCCGTGGCCGGTGTCGCAGGCGCTGCTGGCGATGGCCTGGGCCCATTCAACGGCGCCGAAGTGGCCGTCGGTGCAGCGGAGGTCGTATCGTTCCGGAGGACCGGCGCGCTCTCGTGCTGAGGCATGGACAACGACTCTTCGATGGTGTCCGCATCCGCAGACGGGCTCACCGATGCGTCGCCCTCGATCCTCTGGCGCAAGTTGTGCCCGAACTCTTCCCACAGTCGGTCCGCCTTCGTCTTCATGGCGGAAAGGCCGAAATTGCCAAGACGCCCGAGCACGTCGACCTTCACCTTCAGGCGCATCTCCGTGCTGCCGTCGGGCATCGCTGCCAGGAACAATTCGGTTTGCTGCTTCATCGAGCTGGCGACCGAAGCATCATCTCCGGTGCCTTCGCAGCGCAGATAGGTGGGCGGTCGTTGCTCGACGATCGTGGTCTTGATCCGGAACTTTGCGCTGATGAATGACAACTTGACGGTCATCACCGCGCTGTATTCCGTCGGGCTCACGACTTCGATCGACTGCATGCCAGGCACGCAACCGGCCATGACCTGGGGGTCCAGCAGCAGCGACCAGACCTTGTCTGCCGGAGCGGCGATTGCCAACGTCTTTTCAATTTCCATTCATCTTCTCCGCTGCTTCCAGCACCGATTCCACAATCTGCGTGTAACCGGTGCATCGGCACAGGTTGCCATTCAGGGCCATGCGCACCTCGTGCGCTGTCGGGTGCGGGTTGGCTGTCAGCAACGCACACGACGCGATCAAGAATCCCGGCGTGCAGTACCCGCACTGCAGCCCGCCGCATTTCATGAAGCTCTCCTGCAAGGGATGCAATTCGCCGCCCAGCGAAAGGCCCTCGACGGTGGTGAGGTCACAGCCGTCTGCCTGCACTGCAAGCGACAGGCAGGACTTCACGACTTCGCCATCCACCAGCACAGAGCAGGCACCGCACACGCCGGTCTCGCAGCCACGTTTGGTACCGGTCAGGTTCAGGTCGTCTCGGATGAAATCGGACAGCATGCGGCGCGCGGGCACCTCTGCACGTTGGAGTTCGCCGTTGACGAGGAGTTGAATGGTGTGTTTGCTCATGCTGTCGCCAAGCCGAACACGTCGGCAATCGTCCTTCGGCTGATGACGCGGACCATGTCCCGGCGAAATTCCTCGGAGCCGCGTGCATCCGAGATGGCGGAAATCTCCGCCGCCACGATGTCGGCTGCGTCTGCGGCGACCTGTGTCGTGACCGTCTTGCCGGCGAGAAACGCCTCCGCCCTGGTGAGGCGCCGGGGCACCGACACGGAAGCGCCCACGACGATGCGCGCTTCGTGGCAGTGGCGGCCGTTTCGCCGAGTCATGAGCGCGACGCTTGCAAGTGGACGGTGCTCTGCGGCCGTCCGCAGGAAACGCGTGTACTGGCCACTCGCATCGGCGCTCAATAGCGGCACGCGTATCTCGATCACCAGTTCATCCGGCGCCAAGGCAGTGGCGTAGAAGTCCACCAGAAATTCGTCGATCGACAGCACGCGTTCCCCCCTGGTGCTTGCCACAACGACTTGTGCGCCATGCGCGAGGAGACATCCCGGCGGGTCGGTGGAGGGGTCCGCGTAGCAGAGATTGCCACCAAGGGTGCCCTGGTTGCGCACTTGCGGATTCGCGACCTGGGCGGCCATTGCCGCGAGCACCGGATAGTGCACCCGCACAAGCTCCGAGCGGGCCACCTCGGAGTGTTTGACCAAGGCGCCTATGCGAAGGCCGCGTCCCGGGTCGAACGTGAGGCCGCGCATGCTCCGGATGTTGGCGACCGACACCACATGCGTAGGTGAGACCATGCGCTGACGCAGCGCCAGCATCAAGGCAGTTCCGCCGGCCATGACCCGCGCCTGATCACCCAGGTCGGCGAGCATGTGGCTGGCCTCCGTCACGGACGCAGGCTGCAGGAAGTCGAAGTCATGCATGTCGCGCACTCTCATTGCGACTGCGCAGCGCTGCCAGAACCCTTTCCGGTGTGATCGGGAGGTGGGTCATGCGAATGCCGACGGCGTCATAGACCGCGTTGGCGATGGCTGCGGCGCCCGGGAGAATGGCCGTTTCGCTCGCGCCCTTGGCGCCGTAGGGGCCGTTCGGATCCATGGACTCGACGATGCCGCTGCGCAGCTCGGGCAACGCGTCGGGCGTCGGCATCGTGTAATCGGCGAAATTGCCGTTCGCGATGCGACCATCCTCCAGCTTGAGGTGCTCGTACAGTGTCCAGCCGATCGCCTGTGCGGCCGCGCCGTTGCTCTGGCCGTGTACCGCTTGCGGGTTGAGCGCCTTGCCGCAGTCATCAGAGACGAAACTGTCGATCACTGACACCTGACCGGTTTCCACATCGACCTCTACCTCCACGGCTTGCGCTGCGTATGAATACGCGGGGGCAATGTTGCCCATCAGGGTTTTCTTGTCGAACATCCGGGTCTGCGCGTCCCAGGAGCCGCTCACCTGAATGCCCTCACCGCCATCCCGCCAGATGTGGTTGCGGGCGAGCTCGGCGAATGTGACCTTGCGCTCCGGTTCCTCCCGAACACGCACCGCGCCGTTCCAGAGTTCCAGGTCCGTTTCCAGCACGACCAGTTGCCTTGCGGCCTGCGCGAGCAGTTTGTCTCGCGCCGCCCGAGCCGCGACGATCGCGGCATTGCCTGCGGTGATCGTGACGCGCGATGCCAATGATCCAATGGCAAAGGGCGCGGAATCCGTATCAGGCTGGACGATGTGGACGCAATTCAGGCCGACATTCAACTCGTGCGCGACGACCTGCGATATGACCGTCATCGCGCCCTGCCCCATGTCCGCTTCCGCCGAATGGATGATAGCCTTGCCATCTTCGTTGATCTTGATGACCACGGAGGAGCCGTCCCAGTCGCCGATGGTTCGATTGCCGCTGACATGCATCGCGGCGGCAAGCCCGATCCCGCGCCGCTTGCTGCCTATTCCCGGCTTTGTTCGCCTCTCCTTCCAGCCAATGGCGTTCGTGCATTGGGTGAGGCACTCCTGCAGACCGGTGCTGCCGATCTTCCAGCCGTGGACGGAAGTCTCGCCCTGCCCGATCGCGTTCAGGCGGTGGACGTCGAGCGGATCCAGCCCGAGCTTCAGGGCCATCGTATCGATGTGGCTGTTGAGCGCGAACAGCATCTGGGTGCCACCAAAGCCGCGGAACGCGCCATGCGGCGGCGTGTGGGTGTACACGAGGGAAGCGTCCGAGCGAACGTTGGCAAGGCGGTGCATGTTGTCGCTCCGCATGGCGCTCACGTGCATGACTTCCGCCGACAGGCCGCTGTAGGCGCCGCAGTCCGCCAGGATGCGCGTGTCCTTGCCCAGGATCCTTCCGTCGCGGTCCATCGCCAGCTTGAGAGTGATGCGTTCCGGCACGCTGCTGCAGCAGGCGAGGAAGTCCTCGAGCCGATTGTTGACCAGGCGCACAGCCTTGCCTGTACGAAGCGCAAGCAATCCCGCAATCAGGCTGTTCGCATCCTCGATGATCTTGCCGCCGAAACCTCCTCCAGTCGTCGCCTGGATCACGCGCACCTGGGACACTGGCAACTCAAGCGCTGACGCAAGCCGCGCGCGCACAAGGAAGGCGGTTTGCGTCGATGTCCACACCTGCAGCCGGCCGTCCGGGTCCATTTGCGCCACGGTGGCCATCGGCTCCATGTAGCCGGGATATTGGGCGTGCGTGGTGTAGGTTTCTTCGAAAACGAGGGCAGCGTCGGCGAACGCCGCGTCCACGTCGCCGCGCTCGAAGTTGATCTCGTGCGAGATGTTGCCGCGGCCCGGATGAATTCCCGGGGCGCCATCTGCCAACGCCGCCTCGACTGTGAGCAGTGCGGGAAGCTCTTCGTACTCGACCTTGATGAGATCCAGAGCGTCGCGTGCGATTTCTTCGGAATCGGCAGCTACAGCCGCCACTTCTTCGCCGGCGAATCGAGCTACGCCTTCCGCGAGGATGCGCCGTTCCTTGTGATGAACGCCCCAGCACACTCGGGGACCGTCGGCTCCGGTAACCACCGCCTTGACACCTGGCAAGGCCGACGCCTGGCTGGTGTCGATACTCAGGATCCGCGCGTGCGGATGCGGGCTTCGCAAGACCTTGCCGTGCAGCATCCCGGCAACCTTGATATCGCCTGCGTAGAGTGCCCGTCCAAGCACCTTGGCCCGAGCGGTGACTTGGGGCACAGACTTCCCGATGGTTGAGTTGCTCATGGCCATCTACTCGGCGCTGATATGCAGGTCACGAATGACCTTTCCCATCACCTGGTACTCGTGGGCATTTGTCTTCCGCAACACGTCAGGCGAACCGCCAACCGGCACGGCGCCGAACTGGGTCAGCTTGGCCTTGACATCGGACTCGGCCAGGATGGCGTTGAGGTTGGTGTTCAGCATCTGGATGGCGTCGCTCGGCGTCCCCTTGGGCGCGAAGAAGCCGTTCCACGCTCCGACCACGACATCCTTGTAGCCAAACTCGGTCAAGGTGGGGACGTTCGGGGCAAGGGAAGAGCGCTTGGCGTCGCCGATGGCCAACGGCGTCAGACGGTTGGTCGCGACATAGTCGCGGACGATGCCCAGCGTGACCCATGCAGTGCTGACGTGGCCCGCAACGACGTCGGTGACGGAAGGCGCCACACCCTTGTACGGGACGTGCATGATCTTCACGCCAGCGGCGGAGTTGAGCCACTCGCCGACGATGTGCATGGGCGAGCCCGCCCCGGGGCTGGCGTAGCTCAGGGGCTTGCCGGCCTTGGCTGCAGAGATCATGCCGGGAATCGTCTTGATGTCGGGATCGGGGTAGGCCACCAGGACCAGGGGCTGCGTGCCGATCTGGATCACTGGCTCGAACCCGTTCAGCACGTCGTAATTCGATGACGGGCCGAGCTTCATCACCATGGGGGCGGTGGTGAACGGGTTCGGCGTGAACAGCAGGGTGTAGCCGTCGGGATGCGCACGGCTCACGTAGCTGTTGCCGATGGTGCCACCGGCGCCTGGTCGGTTGTCGATCAAGACGGGAGTGTTCAGGCGTGCCGAAAGTTTTTCGCCCAGCATGCGTGCGATGGAATCGGTGTCGCTACCGGCGGGGTACGAGACCACGATGGTGATCGGCTTCGAGGGATACGCCTGGGCCAGCGCTGAACCGCAGGCCCAGAAAGCACACGTCAGGAAGACAGCGAACAAGCTGAAAAGTCGGCGTGAAGCAGGCATACAAGCACTCCTCGAGTTGTTCCACCTATGGAACGTTGGTTTGTCGGTGAACCAAATGATAATCTCTTATTGAGAAGTCAACAAGACAATTTCGGTTCTGTTAGCGTTCGGATCGGGTAAACACTGACGATGCGGCTCATCGACCTCGTGCGCACAAGTTGAGCGATCAGGGCGTCCGTCGGCCCGCGAGTGAAGGGCCCGAATAGTTGCTTCAGCGCGGGTTCGCATTTGCGGCTACGTTTATTGCAGCGCGGGAGTACGGGACCATCGCGCCTCCCGGTGAGCGATGCTGCTTGCACCGGTGCTACGCCACGTGCTGCCTTTGGTCGGGAGCAAGAGGCATGTTGACTGTGAAAGAATATCTCTCTGCTATGAGTGCCTCGTCAAAATCTAAATCGACTCACCCCTGCAATCCGAAAAAATCCCCATGGGACGACCTGGATGCCGATGGAAAAGGGCTCTCCGTTACTGACTTCCTTACGACCCAGGTCATCAATACCGGGAATGCATTGCGCAAGCGCATTACGCTGAGCTACGCAAAGCAGTTCGGCATGTCGCCGGCGGAGTGGCGAATCTTGTCGGTGCTGGCCCATGCGCGGCGTATGGACTTTTCCCAACTCGCTCTTTCCGCTTCAACCGACAAGGGCTCCTTGGTCCGGATGCTTCGCAGCATGCAAGGCAAGGGCTTCTTGACGACGGTCAGCGAAGGGGCCGGATCTCAAAAGAAAGTTACCTGCACGATTTCACCGAAGGGCGCCGACCTTTACGACCAGGTGATGCCGATCGCTCGTCGTCGGCAAGCTGAAATGCTCCTGGAGTTGGCACCGGAACATCGTCGCGTCCTTTACCACTCGCTTGGCAGGCTGTTGGAGCTCTGCGGTCCTCAAGACGACGACTCCCACGACGCCTAGCGTTGCCCCGGCGCGCGACCTATTGATCGACCTGCGGTCTACCCTCATACGCCCTCGCAACATGCCGCTGCCTCCGTTGCGCAGCACACCGTTCGCTACCATTGCGCGTTGTTGATCAGGCCGTCACCTTCGGATTCTGGAGATGTCGATGGCCGCGCAGAGTTCTTCGTACTCGGTCAGGTCCACGCCCAGGGCGCCAAACCATTGGTCGAAGTGCAGGTCCAGTGCGTCGCTGCAGGGATGCTTGCCCCTGTGATGACGAATGAAGTCTTTGCGGTGCTGCACCTTGTCCGCGATGAGCATGTGCTTCACGGCTTCGATAGGGCCGGCGGAAGGATAGCCATTGGACTCCATGCGAAGGCCTTCATGCGAGCGTTGCGCCCTGCTGGTTGGCCAGGCATTGGCCCTGCTGCGGAATTCCATGACCAGCAGGATCACGAACGGGTCCGCGTCGACGCTGTTCATGAAATCCTGGCCGTGGTGAATCAGGTCCTCGTCCGCTTGGAACAGTGGGTGCAGGCAGAATGCACGCATCGCAGCCTCCGTGGCGTCGAGTTCGCTCAGGATCATCAGCCCCTCGTCGATGCGCTGCAGGAGCGCGACCCCTGAGCCTTTCGCGACCCTATCGGCGTAGTGCGTCCGGATGGCCTAGTACTCGGGCGACCAGGTGGCACGAAGGATGTCCTCTGCAACGATCAAAGCGGTAACTCCATCTGCGAATTGTCCGCGATCGCCATGTCGCTTCTCGCGCGATTTGGACCAGGCGATTCGCGCCGCGATGTCGTGAGGCAGAGTCTGCCAACCGTGCACTGGCGACCCTTCCGAATCGCGCGCAGACTGCGACGCAAATCGCCTGACTTACCGGAGCTATCCTTTCCCTTCAACTTTCACGAGGAATCTCAGTTTGAACAAGACCGAACTTATCGCCGCGATCGCAGCCGACGTGGATCTCAGCAAGGCCGAGGCGGCCCGCGTTCTGGAATCAGTGCTCGAAAACTTGACCAAGGCCCTGGCGCGTGGGGAGACTGTGCAAGTGATCGGATTTGGCAACTTCACGGTGGCGAGCCGCCCCGAGCGTGCTGGCCGCAATCCGTCGACGGGTGAACAGATGACGATCAAGGCGAGCAAGTCGCCGAAGTTCACAGCAGGCAAGGCACTGAAGGACGCCGTCAACGCTTCCGCATAGTCGTTCGCGACCTGGATCGGCTCCGTGACAATCCTCAGCGAGGCCCTTGACGCGACCCGCCAACGCGGGTGTCGACCGGTCAGAAGCAGCGCTCCCGCAGGGGCATCGGCAAGACGCCACAACGGTCAATCTCGCGGGCGCGTGGTGAGGTCGATGCAGTTGCTGACCACTCTCGCAGGCGCCCCCTTTGCGGGGAGATATTTTCAAGACAGTCCCGCATCTCTGCACGGCGAGCGTCTTGATGCACGGGCAGACGCGCGCGTCAACGCCGCGAACGACGCGACGCGCATCCGCTTCGGTGCCGCGGCCGGCTTGCTTGAGGTGACTGGCGCGTACCATTTCCGGCCACTCCACTCTCTAGCGAAAATCCTCCTTCATGGCTGATTACGATGGCGCTGAGTCGGTCCCTCAGGGCGATCACATGGGCTTGGATCTTGCCCTTGCCATTTCGCCGGCCGGCCGGGGCTACCTCGAGATCGTGCACGATGCGAGCGACGCTGCGGTGTCGCATGCGGCAACGCGGATTCGCAAGGCCTACGAGCGCGGCAGCGCGCATGGATTGCTGCAGCTGGGCGCGGTAGAACTGGGCGCCGCCCTGCCCCCCTCGCTGGCCTTCGGGCGCGAGTTCGCGCATCTGTTCATGGTGCGGCTGACCGCCCTTGTCACGCTGGCCGAGGACTGGGCGAACGTCGAGTTGCCCGCCCCCCGCGCAGAGCTGGAGCAACTGGCAGCCGCAGCGCCACCGATGACGGGTGCGGAATACCTCGACGGAACGGCGCTCGATGCATGGTGGGCGGACATGCACTCGGCAGTGCGCGAGGAAATCGCGGCCAGCGGTGGCGCGATAGATTCGTGGCTGCGAAGCAAACATCCCAGTTGGAACCTGGTTGGCCGGGTCTGTTTTCATCTGGCGGAGAACAAGGGCAACGAACTGGCACCGTTCGCCTTTCTTGCCACCTGCGCGAGCCATGTGTCAAAGGAAGCTCGCGTCCAGCACGTGCCATTGGGGCGAGCGCTGCAGAGCTATTCGCAGGCCCAGGATCGCGCCGGGCTGTTGAAACTGCTGCTGCCGGTGCACAAGGCCGCCGAGCAGAGCCCGTGGCTGAAATCGCTGGTCGATTCAGGAAAGGTGTTCCATCCGTTGGCCTGGTCGCCACCCGAGGCGCACCAGTTCCTGCGCAACGTGCCGCTGTTCGAGGCCAACGGCCTGATTGTGCGCATACCGGACTGGTGGAAGCCGCGCCACCCGCCACGCCCGCAAGTGCGGGTGACGCTGGGTCAGCAAGCCTCGGGCATCGGGCTGGCCACGATGCTCGACTTCAAGGCCGAGCTCACGCTCGACGGCGAAGCGCTTTCCGACGAGGAGCGGAGAAGCATGTACTCGGCCGGCGACGGTCTGGTGCGACTCAAGGGACGCTGGGTCGAGGTCGACCGCGAAAAGCTCGACGCCGTGCTGGCCCACTGGAAGACGGTGCAGCGCTCGGCCGCTGCCGACGGGATTTCCTTTCTCCAGGGGATGCGACTGCTGTCGGGCGCCGCCATTGACGGCGAGGCCCCGGCGGCGCTGGCGGAATCGACTGCCGAGTGGTCCATCGTGGCGGCGGGCGACTGGTTGCACGATGCGCTCGCACAACTTCGCGAACCTGAGGAGGGGGCCGATGCGCAACCCGAGCTTCTGGCGCAACTGCGGCCCTACCAGCGCAAGGGGGTCCAATGGTTGTGGTGGCTCAACCGCCTGGGGCTGGGTGGCTGTCTGGCCGACGACATGGGACTGGGCAAGACGGTTCAGGTGCTGGGCCTCTTCTCGCTGGCCAAGCGCGAGCGCGATCCGGGGCCGCATCTTCTGATCGTGCCCGCTTCGCTCATCGCCAACTGGCAGGCGGAGGCGGCACGCTTCGCACCCCACTTGCGACTGCTGGTCGCGCACCCTTCAGTGATCCCGGCCAAGGAACTGGCCGCGCTATCTCGGCATCGACTCGCGGGCGTTGACATCGTCGTGACGAGCTACGGCACTGTCGCGCGCCTCCCCTGGATGGCCGAAGTGCAGTGGTCCCTGGTCGTGCTGGATGAAGCGCAGGCCATCAAGAACCCCGGCGCACAGCAGACGCGCAAGATCAAAACCCTCAACAGCCGGGTGCGTTTCGCGATGACGGGCACGCCGGTGGAAAACCGGCTCGGCGACCTCTGGTCGCTTTTCGATTTCATCTGCCCCGGATTGCTGGGGTCGGCAGCGACATTCAACCGTTTCGTACGCCGCCTGGCGGACAGCGAGCACGCGGACTACGCGTCGCTGCGCCGCCTGGTGCAGCCCTACATCCTGCGGCGCCTCAAGAGCGACAAGCGCGTCATTGCCGACCTGCCCGACAAGACCGAGGTCAAGGCCTACTGCGCACTCAGCAGGGTCCAGGCGAGCCTGTACCAGCAATCGGTCGAAGCGCTGGCCACGCAGATCGAGACCCTGGAGGGCATAGAGCGCCGTGGCGTGGTCCTGGCCTTTCTGATGCGCTTCAAGCAGATTTGCAACCACCCTTCACAATGGCTGGGCGACGGCGCGTACGGGCCGCATGACAGCGGCAAGTTTGCACGTCTGCGCGAATTGACCGAGGCGATCGCTGCGCGCCAGGAGAAGGTGCTGGTCTTCACGCAGTTCCAGGAAATGACCGCGCCGCTGGCGCAGTTTCTGCATGGCGTTTTCGGGCGACCAGGCCTGGTGCTTCACGGCGGAACCGCGGTGAAGGCACGCGCGGCCCTGGTTGAAGCGTTTCAACGCGAGCAGGGGCCGCCATTCTTTGTCCTGTCCCTCAAGGCGGGGGGCACGGGCCTGAACTTGACCGCCGCGTCGCACGTCGTGCATTTCGATCGCTGGTGGAATCCGGCCGTTGAAAATCAGGCGAGCGACCGTGCCTATCGAATCGGGCAGAAGAGGAATGTGCTGGTTCACAAGTTCGTCTGTCGCGGCACCGTGGAGGAGAAGATCGACGCCCTTGTTGAAGCAAAACTCGGTTTGTCGAACCAGATCATCGAGGGCGGCGGCGAGGCACTGTTGACAGAAATGAGCAACGACGAGTTGCTGCGCATGGTGGCGCTGGATATCGGTAGTGCGATGATCGAGCCCAAGGCGGGCCACACGGGCCAAGTGGGCAAGGACTAAGACCTGGGAGCCGAGAAAACACATGGCACGAAACGACTACGGCAGTTGGGCGCCCTACGTTCCGGTGGCACAGCGGCAGCACAAAGCGAAGCAAAAGGCCGCGGCGCTCGCGAAGAAGGGGCAGGTTTGTCAACCGGTCACGATCCAAGGCCGCGCCATCGCCAAGAGCTTCTGGGGCAAGGCGTGGTGCGACAACCTGGAGTCCTACAGCGACTTTGCAAACAGGCTGCCGCGCGGGCGAACGTATGCGCGCAACGGCTCGGTGATCGACCTGCGCATTGAGCCCGGCAAGGTGCACGCGCTCGTGTGCGGATCCGAACTCTACAGCGTCGAGATCACTGTGCACCCGCTGGAGGCGAAGGCGTGGGACGCGATCATGAAGGAATGCTCAGGCAAGGTTGCGAGCGTGATCGAGTTGCTGCAGGGTCGCCTGTCCCAAGCGGTGATGGAAACGGTGACGCGCCGTGGCGAGGGGCTATTCCCGCAGCCGACGCAAATCAGCTTGCGCTGCAATTGCCCGGATGCGGCATCCATGTGCAAGCATGTCGCGGCAACGCTGTACGGCATCGGTGCACGGCTGGACGATGAGCCGGAACTGCTGTTCCGGCTGCGCCATGTGGAGCCGACGGAACTGATTCGGCAAGCCGCCGACATTCCGATGATGACGCCGCCCGACGCGCAAGGTGTGTTGGACAGCGCCGATCTGTCGGCCCTGTTCGGCATCGATCTCGACGATGCATCCGCCGCGCCAACGGCGCTACCGCTGCCCGCCGGAGCGCCGTCGCGCAAGCGCTCACGGAAGCCCCAAGTCGTCGATCCGCCCGCGCCGCCGGTGTCGGCGAAAAACAGAATAGCGGTAGCGCCGCGCCGTGCGCAAGGCAGGGCCGTCACGGCCGGTGAGTTGATTTCGCGCGGCGTCGCGCGACACATGATTCAGGCCTGGCTCGCTTCCGGCGTTCTGTTGCGCACGAAGCAGCGCGGCGTGTACCGGACCACCGCGCAGACTGAAGCTCGAATCGTTGGCTATATGGCTCGAGCTCCTCGAAGCCAGGCGGGAGAGTGAGTTCGTCCAAACATCAAAGGTCAACCATCAACTGCCATGAGGTTTACGATGGTGTCGTTCTGGACTTCGCCACTGTCAGTCGTCTTGCCTCGCCGCTTCTTTCCTGACATCTCGGCACGGCCGCGGCGGGACTTGGTTGTGCGACCCTTTTGCTCCTATCAAGACGCCCATGAAGAAACGGCTGCCGCCCCCACACCCGCTCCGGGGAGCCCCGTCGTCCCCGATCCACCCGCTCGCGTGCCCCGCGTTTCGCGCCTTTCCCAACGGACGGTGCCTTCGATGGCGCAGTCGGTGGCTTCTACCGCCGCCAAGTCCAGCTTCAGCCAGGTCGTGTCGAGCGCGCTGGTGCCACCGCCGCACGTCACGGTCAAGAAAGACCCGAAGCTCGCCAACAACTGGAAGACAAAGTCGCCCGAGCAATTGAGCGACGCCGAAGTCATCGCCATGCCCGACAGCGAGTACATGAACGAGAAGCAGATGGCGTTCTTTCGGCTCAAGCTGGTGAGCCTCAAGCAGGGCATCCTGGAAAATGCCACCCAGACCACCGACCACCTGCGCGACGACGCGGTGGTCGTGCCCGACCCAGCCGACCGCGCCACCATCGAGGAAGAGCACGCCCTCGTATTGCGCACGCGCGACCGCGAGCGCAAGCTGTTGAAGAAGATCGGGCAGTCGATCCAGCGCATCGACGCCGGCGACTACGGCTACTGCGACGAAACCGGTGAGCCGATAGGCGTCGGTCGCCTGCTGGCGCGGCCAACGGCGACCTTGTCCCTCGAAGCGCAACAGCGCCGCGAACTGAAGCAAAAGATGTTCGGGGACTGAGTAACTGCAAAGAGGAGTCGGGCCGCCCGCCGTCCAAGGGAGCGAAGTTCGTCCGCTTTCCGTTCAAGTAATGGGCGGAACTGCACGAGGCGCTTCGACGCTGCAACGGCGAACAGGATAGTGGACGCCGGCCAAGCAAGTTGGTGCAGCTCAACGGAGCACGCGGACCCGCCGACAGGACGGATGCCGCAAGGCGGCGGCATCAATCCGGCGCGGGAGAGGATCCTCAGGCCGCCCAAAGGCACGAAAATGACGCCATGACCGATCCTGACCCTCTGTCCGAAGAGGGGGCCCTGAGACCAACCCCGTTGCCGCTAGATGGCGAGCGTTCTGATGCCCGGGAAGTAGCCCCCATCAGCGCCGCCGATGAGGCGGCGCAGTCTCGCTTCGGTGCGGCGGCTATCGTGCTTGACCGCCTGGACACGCGGCCGCTGCATCTCCGATCGGCCAGGCGCCCGTGGTGGAAGTTCTGGGGCTGAGCGCCGGCGATATGCGCATGACAGGCTGAATCCCCCTTTGTCGACTCGCATCGGACTCGCTGCCCCTCTCTATCGAACGCCGCATTGCGCTCCGCATGGAGATGACCTGGGAGTTGAATCAGCGATGGTCTCGTTCGCGCAGTCCGGCTGTATCAGTCTGATTGTGTCGCGCTCGCCCGCGGCCACATAGACCGGCGGTGTCGTTCCAGGGATCGGAATGCAGAAAGAAGCGCCGCCGGTGGCGCAGAAGAGTACTTCTGTTGCGTCAAGGGCCGCCTGGTGAAGATGTTCCGTTCCTGGGACTGGCATTGCTCATCGCGAGGCTACGCCACGCGCCGTGGAGGTGGGGGTCGAAAGTGTTGAGTTGCCTGCGGCTGTTAGAAAGCCTCGTCACAAATAAACTAACGGGGAACAGAAGTCTTTCATCGGCAAAGTACAGTACAGCAACATAATGCTGCATTCCGTTAGTATGTTCTTATGTCTACCCTCGCCCTGTTCTCCGACACTCCGGCGGAAATCCATACCGCTGCTTTCGAGCGCTGGCTGGCCGACCAGCGCGCCGCCGGGACATTGCGCCAAGCGTCCTCGATCGCCGTCTACGGGGAAATGTGGGCCGCGTTCACCGCCTGGTGTCTCGGCCAGCAACCCACTGTGACGCTCGCGTCGCTGGACCCGCGCGATCTCGAGGCATTCCATGCAGCCCGGTTCGGTACCAAGAACTCGGACCTGTCCCTGACCCCTCGACATGCACTGCGATTGATGCGACTGATCGACCGGGTGCTTGGCCACCATGCGGCAGAGATGAATCAACAGCCGAACACAGCGGCGGCCGACTGGATCGCTTCGCACCCCGAAGTTCGCTTTGCCGATGCGGCAAGCGCCGATCCGCTTCCGGAGTACCTGTCCAGTGTCGAGGCCAGGCACCTGATCGCCTACCTCTCGGCCGCACGGCCACGACCGGGCCTGTCGGAGGCCCGACGCAACAGCCACTCCTCGTTCACCTGGCAGGAACTGCGCAATCGCACCGCGGTGGCACTGCAACTGGGCGGCGGACTGACGCCAGGCGACGTGCGGGTCTTGACGCTGCAATCGCCGACATCGCATGGCGGCCGCGTGCGCGAGCGGCCCTGGAAAGTGTCGGTTCCGGGCAATGGCAGCTCGCTTCCGCGCGAGACACCGATCGCGCCGTGGGCCGGCGAACTGCTTCAGCACTGGTTGCAGGTTCGTGCGGAGGCAGGCATCCCCGGTGAGTTCCTTTTCCCGTCGACGCGCACGGGCAAGCCCTGGAGCAAGCTGTCGCACTACCAGTGCGCGCGCCAGGTGCTCGAGGACGCCGGCCTGGACAGCAGCGAGGGCGGATCCTTCCGCCTGAGGCACACCTTCGCCATTCGCCAGCTGCGCCGCGGTACAGACGCTGTGCAAGTCGCGCGCTGGCTCGGGATCGAACCGGAGGCGATGAGGAAGTACGACCGGGTCGTCGCTGCACCGGCCGACGTCATCTGAGTCCTTGCCCAGAAGATTGTGGGCGCCGCAGCCGGCGGAAGATGCCAACTCACGCTCCTCGCGAAGCCTCAGCGTCTGATCTCCGAACGCGACTTCACGGCGACCTACTCCTCATCGTGCTGGCCGACCGTGCCGTCGCACTTGGCGACGATGAGACGACGAACGCGTGATGACGCGACTGATATGAACGGTCATCGATCGTCCAGCCGCACTGTCAACAAGCCGCGCCTTGTGAGGCTACTTACTTTGCCGCATCCACCACATCCGATGCGGCAGTCGTGATCACGCTCACGCAGAACAAAGGCGCCCACGCAGCCGTTCTCATGGCCGTAGCGGCTTCCGTGCGACGACAGGAAGGCGTGCTCAAATGCTAGCGACCGAGCGCTAGTCGCGAGACGCTTCTTCATGCTCGCGCATGCGCTTGCGGAAAAGCGCGTGCGCTGCCTTGACCGCATCGACCGGGCCTCTCAGCGTGACCTCCGACCATCCCGCCGGCAACGCGTATCCCTTCACGTGCTTGACCACCTCGGCGCGGATCGCGTAGATACGCTTGTCGAGCAAGCAGTACTCCATTGCCAGCTTCTGTGGCCGTTCATTTCCGAGGAACAGGCGTCTTGCGATCTCCGCGGTCCGCTCATCGAAGCGGCGCTCCCTGAGGACGCGTTCAAGAATGGGCTCGTCAACGGTCATGGCTTGGCGGGAGGTTCATGAAAACGCTCATCAGGGCGAGGAACAGCCAGTAGAGCATCAGCGTGCCTATCGAAAAGGCCAGCATGCCCCATCGCGGAAACCGCGGGTCGCCGATCAGGAAGCCGAAGATCAGCGTGACGATGAAGCTCAGGAACGCGATAGGCACCAGCGTCGCGCGCAACAATGGCTCGAGCAGGATCAGCACCGCACAGCAGGTCAGCCGCACGGCCTGCCAGACAACAAGGAGCAGCACTCCCAGCATCCGGAGTCCGAGCGATCGTCGGGGAGCCACGAACTCGCCACGCCTTAACTGACGCCGGTTGATCTGAATGTTGGCCATTTCATTACTCCTCCGTGGCCCAGCAAACGAGCCGCAAATCTTTCAGCTTGACCATGTCGCGCGACCCATCGCCGAAACGCACTTCTGCGGCGTCGTGATCGTGCGCCTTCAAGCGCAACGAGCCGCGTCGCCCGGCGTGTTCGACAACCAGCACGGTGCGTCCCGCACTGGGTGCGCCGCTGGCTTTGACACCGACGGTGCTCGACGACGTGTTCGGGTTCACCGTCGCACTCTCTTCCCGTGACGGCGGATCCAGGCTGGCCCGGGTAATGACGCTTGCGCCAGCGAGCAAGGCAGTTGCCCGCTCGGGCTGCGTCTTCATCGTCATGGCCAGCCGATAAAGCACACGCACATCCGCCCCCAGACGTCCGGCTTCGAACGCCTGTCGAATCTCCTGGGGCGCCTCGATCAAGCCTGCCACCTCCGTGATGAAGGAGCGCGATTTGTTGAGGCGCCTGCTGATTTCGACGCGCGAATGCCCTTCCCGTTCGCGCTCCGCGATGAATGTCGCCAGATCGAACGGCGACATGTCTTCCCGATGCAGGTTTTCCGCGACTTGCGCGAACGGATCGATGCGCTCGTCCAGGAACGCTGGCATTTCAGTCAATCCCGCCTCGCATGCAGCACGAACGCGACGCTCCCCGCGGTTGACGATGAAGCGGCCCTCGAGGTCATGATTTGTTCTCAGCGACACAGGTTCGAGGACACCGTGCGTGAGAATCGACGAGGCCAATTCTGCAATCGAAGCCTCATCGACATTGCGCCGCGGTTGACGGGGATCGAAATCGATCAGGGCAATCGCAACCTGCATCGGCTTTCCGGGGCCGGCTATCGGCTCGATCTGCAACAAGTCGCTCGCCTTGAACTGCGCCAGGCCGCTGAGATCAAGGCTTTGGATGGTATTCATGTGGCACTTTCCTCCACCGCAGCGTCGTAGTGCATGCGCTGCATGATCAAACGGAAAACCTCAAACACCTCTTCACTTGCCTCGCGCGCCGAAGTCTTGCTGAGTTCCCAGACCGGCATGCCTGCAGCCAATGCTTCCGGGATGGCGGAGCGGGTGGAGATCTTGGCGGGGAGCACGAACTCGCCGTAGTTCGCCACCAGGTCGCGCAGAGCCGCCTTCTGCCGCAATGAATGTGGATTGAACCGGTTGGCCACGACGCCAGCCAACGTCAAGCGCGGGTTGTAGCGCTTCTGGACACCAAAGATCGTCTTGAGCATGTCCGTGACGCCGTCGATGCTGTACTCCTCCAGTTCGATCGGACAGACAACCACATCGGCGGCGATCAATGCCGTGCTCATGCGCAGGCCGAGCGCTGGCGGCGTATCGATGATCACGAAGTCATAGGTCCCTCCCAAGGCAGCGACTTGCCGGCGAAACGCTGGAACTACCACCTCAGCGCGCGCCAATTCGAGGTCTGCCAGACGTTTGCTGCCCTTGAGCAACGTGACGCTGCCAGGCGCAGCCCTTGCAACAGCAACCGTCTCCACCGCGAACAGTGCGGCGGCCTCCAACTCTCCGCCAAAGCGCGCCAGTGACTTCGAGCAATTGCACTGCGAATCGAGATCGATCACACACACGGCCGCGGCGTGTTTGGCGGCAAGCCACTGTGCAAAAAGTACTGCGAGCGTCGATTTGCCTACGCCGCCCTTTTGATTGCTGATGACCACAACACGCATTGAACTCTCCTTTGCCGCGGCAGATGCTTCCCGTCATCCGTCCCATTTTTACGGTCGGTTGCAAAACTTGCGAGGTACCTGACTTCGGGTATCTTGAGCGAAAGGTGCCGGCGTCCTAACATATTTCCGACGATACGAAACGGGCTGCGCGTTCTGGCGCGATTTCAATTACAGAACACATGCGACTGCAAGCGTCGCAGACGGAAAATAGCAGCCCTCGGCATGTTTAGTCAAGCTTCTATAGCTAGCTATAGAATGACTTCGAGCCAATTTACCACTTGACAACGCCACGATTGCATGAAACATTGCGGCCATGGAAGTCCGGGAAGTTCAACGCATCGCTGCTGTGTTGAAAGGCATGGGAAAGCCTTCCGCCGCGTCCTGTCCGCGTTTTTCCCTCGCATTTTCGCTTGCTCTTGCGCTGGCCTTTTGCCCAGGAGATGCAATGAGCCAGCCCGTGTCGACAAAGGTCAGCACGGCCGAACAGGCCGCGCGCGAAGACGATCGGCTTCTCATCCTACGCAATGAACTCAAGAAGTCTGAGGCGCTCGTCGAATCGCTTGCGAAGCGCAGAGCCGAGCGCCTTGCAGCATCCGACATCGTTGCAGCGGATGAAGCCGAAAGTGACCGCATCCGTGTCTTGAGCGACATCGCTGGGATCAAGCGCGAGATTGCCGCGACACAACCAGCTCCTTCACCGACACAGCCTAGAGCTCCGACGGCTGGCGTCAGGGCCCTGGCGGCCCAACCTGTTCAGCCCAAGACCGAGAAGGCCGCCCCATGGTGGGATGTCTATGGCAAGTCCGGGCGCGCAGACGCTGCCGTTAGCGGCCCTTCTGCCCAGGCGTCCCGCCCCACATCAGCGCGCTTCGAACCGTCCCATCGCATGGAGTGATCCAACATGGCTGTCCTTGCTATCCCTCAGAATCTCGCGCCATCGATCAATAAAAAGGACAGCCATGGCAACGACCCGTCGGGTCAGCAAGAACCCCCCGGAACTGGAGCCGCCGGGGAACGAAATATCTCAGGTGGATTTTATTGGCCTGCTGCAAAAGCGCGCAGTTCACGAACTGGTGATCGTGGAGTTCGCACCCAACCTGTATCGCATCGAGGCCATCATTGCCTGGCGGGTGGGGCGCTGGACGCTGACAGGCTGGAGAGCCCCGCGCACCTTCAAGACTCTCGAGACACTCGTGCGTCACCTCAAGACGATGGGCGCAACTCACACCGTGACACGGTTGGAGCTTCTGCCTTAGATGCTATTCGAGCGGCCTGCATCCATGCTTTCTGGAAGGGGCTCGCACTGCTGGTTCTGGTTCTGCCTGGCGTTGCGCTGGCCGGCAGTCCATTCGCCACCGGTGCCAACGCCACACAAAGCCAGTTGGTCAGCATCCTGACGCCGCTGGCCGCCGTGGCAGTCATGGTTTCCGGTGTTATGGCGTGGTTCGGGCGGGTCAGTTGGTGGTGGATGGTGGGTGTCGTGCTGGGCACGGTGCTGGTCTTCGGTGGCCCTCAGATCGTGTCCTGGATTCGCGGGATGTTCGGCGTCTGAGCGACGACGTACCCACGCGCAAGGCATGGATCGAGGCCGCCATGAACCGCAACCAGGGCATCGTTGCCGACACGCTGTTTGTCGGCATGACCCGTCCCTCGATGATCTGGGGCGTGACGTATTCGGCCATGATGTTCAATGTCGTGATCACGACCGAGTCGTTTATCGTGACCAAGAACCTGGCCTGGCTGCTAGCGTTTCTGCCGATCCACGGCGTGCTGTACCTGGTCTGCCTCTACGAGCCCCGCTTCTTCGACCTGCTGCAGCTCTGGGGCCGCACACGACTGCCGGCCATCCTGGCAGGCAATGTGCGCTATTGGCGCGCGAACTCGTACAGCCCGCTTGCCCTTGACCTGCCAGCTTTGAACGGCCGGCGCCGGCAGGTGCCAGACCGCGTCATGCTCTGAGGAGCAGTCTTGATGGCACTCACCCTGCGCAAGGATCGGACGCTTCGCCGCGAGGCCAGCGCTGCATCGATGATCCCGCTGCTCGCGCACGTGGACGAGCATGTCGCGAGGACGAAGGCCGGCGACTACGTCCAGACGTTTCGCCTCGCAGGCGCGAGCTTCGAGAGCGCGGACGACGAGGACATCAACAGCTGGCACAAACGCCTCAATGTCTTCCTGCGCAACATCGCGTCGCCCAATCACGCCGTATGGACTCACGTCATCAGGCGAAGGGAGTCAGGCTACCCTGCCGGCCGCACCATTCCCGGCTTTGCGCACGACCTCGAGCAGCGCTACCGCCGCAAGATGGCGGGCGAACGGCTGATGGTCAACGAGTTGTACCTCTCCCTGGTCTTCCGGCCCCAGCCGACGCGCATCGGCAACGCAGCGCTTCGCATCCTCAAGAAGACGGATTGTGAAGGCGAGCGCACCGAACTAACCGACTCGCTCGACGAGTGCACCAAGAAACGGCAGGAACTGCTCGCTGCGCTGGAGCGGTATGACCCGGAGCCGCTGGGCATCTACCGGCTTGCCGGCACGCCCGTCCTGTTCTCTTCGTTCCTGGAATTTCAGGCGCTGCTCATCAATGGAGACTGGCAGCGGATGCCGCTGCCACGGTCGCCGTTGAACGAAGTGCTGGCCACAACCCGCCCGTTCTTCGGCAACGAAGCGATGGAGTACCGGACGGGCACTGAGACCCGCATCGGAGCGTTCCTCGGCATCAAGGAGTATCCGACGCCGACGGCGCCGGGGATGTTCGGCTCGCTCCTGACCGCGCCGTTCCCCTTCGTGCTGACGCAAAGCTTCACGTTCCTCGGAAAGGGAGCAGCCACCGACATGATGAGCCGCCAGCACAATCGCATGGCCGCAGCCGGCGACATGGCCGTCTCACAGGCCGAAGAACTCAAGGATGCACTGGACGACCTGATGAGCAACCGGTTCGTCGTCGGCGACCACCACTTCACCCTGCATGTGCTTGCGGACGCCTATGACGGCCTCAGCGAAGCAGAGGGCCGTCCGCGCCTGAAGCAGTTGAACGACAACGTCGCGCGGGCCCGGTACTTGCTGAGTGACACCGGCATGGTCGTCGCCCGCGAGGACCTGGCACTGGAAGCCGCCTTCTGGGCGCAGCTCCCTGGCAACTTCGCCTTCCGCACTCGCAAGGCCCCCATCACCAGCCGCAACTTTGCGGCAATGTCGCCATTCCACAATTTTCCGACCGGTCGCGCGACCGGCAACTACTGGGGCGATGCACTGACAATGTTCATGACGCGCGCTGGCTCGCCGTACTACTTCTCGCTGCACGCAAGCGATCCGCGCAGCGCCGATGGCGGCAGCCGCAAGGATGTCGGACACCTTACCAGCATCGGACCGGTGGGCACCGGCAAGACAACCTTCTTGGGCTTTTGCATGGTCGCGATCTGCAACCGGCTGGACGCGACACAGGTGATTTTCGACAAGGACGAGGGCCTGCATATCCTGGTGCGAGCACTCGGCGGCCAGTACCTGCCGCTGAAGAACGGCGCGCCAACGGGCTGCAACCCCCTGCAGCTCGACGAGACGGTCTCCGACAACGTCGAATTCATGCGACATTGGCTGCGTCGGCTCGTGCTCCGTACCCCTACGGACACCCTCACGGTCCGCCAGGAAGACGACCTCGACCAGGCGCTGAAGGGCACGCTCCGACTGGAACCTCCCTTCCGACGTCTCTCCCGTCTCGCCGCGTTCCTCGACATTACCGATCCGGAAGGAATCCATGCGCGGCTGCGCAAGTGGTGCGCCTCTGAGCAGGGCGACTATGCCTGGGTCTTCGACAACCCCTACGACGAGGTGGCGCCCCTCCTGTCGCGTCATTCGCTGGTGGGTTTCGACGTGACCGACTTTCTGGACAACGACATGGTGCGCGCGCCGCTCACGATGTACCTCTTCCATCTGGTCAACCGCATGGTGGATGGCAGAAAGCTCGTGTGCTGGATGGACGAGTTCGCCAAGCTGCTGAACGACCCTGCGTTTGCGAAGTTCGCGAAGAACGGCCTGGAGACCTGGCGCAAGAAGAACGCCAACCTCGAGACCTTCACGCAAAGTGCAAGCCACGTCCTTGACTCCAACATCGCCCGTGCGATCGTCGAGCAGACGCCCACCAAGATCCTGTTTCCGAACCCGGAGGCGGATTACAAGGAATACACCGAAGGCTTCAATCTGACAGACCGTGAGTTCGCGCTGATCAAGCAGGAGCTCGAGCCAGGCTCACGGCAGTTCCTCATCAAGCAGAACCATATCAGCGTGGTCGCACAGCTCGACCTCACGGGGTTCGATGACGCACTCCATGTGATCTCTGGGCGCACCAGTAACGTCCGCTTGATGCAGCAGTTGATTGACATCCACGGGCCGCAACCCGATCAGTGGTTACCGCATTTTCTGGCGGCACTCGCGACCGCGCAAGGCACCGTCCCTTCCCTTCCCTCCCTCAAGGAGACATCTCATGCGTAAACAACTCTTTGCCGTACTGATTGCGGCCGCCGCTTTCCTCGCGCCGCCTCATGCCCATGCCGGCATCCCCGTGATCGACTTCGCCGCGATCGGCAACCTCATGCAGCAGCTCGTGGCTTGGGAGCAGCAGCTGCAGGGGATGCAGAGGCAATACGAACAGCTGAAGCAGTCGAAGGATCAACTGCAGCAGACTTACAACGCCATGACAGGCAGCCGGGGGATGGACCAGCTGCTGCCCACCTCGGACGCGGCGCGTAATTACCTGCCCTCCAGCTACGGCGAACTGATGGGTACGATCAACGGCTCGTCGGTGAACTATGCGGGACTGGCGGACAAGGTCCAGTCGATCATGAAGGCCAACGGCATCCTGTCGAGCACCCAGATGGACGCGCTGACCCCGCAGATGCGATACGAAATCGAGCAGGGGCGACAGGCCTCGGCCATGCTCAGCGGCATGACGCAGAGTGCCTACCAGAACACGAGCCAGCGGTTCTCTGCGCTACAACAGCTGATCAGCCGGATCGGCACTGCACAGGATCCGAAAGCGATCCAGGACCTCCAGGCACGTATGCAAGCGGAACAGGCCATGCTGACCAACGAGCAGACGAAGTTGCAAAGCCTGTACCAAGTCGCCCAATCTGAAGAACTCGCACGCCGTCAAAGAATACGCGAGCGGGTGACTTCAGATATTGGTTCTGCTCGATCTCTTGGCACCGTGGACTACTAGGATCGATCGTGACAAAGCTTGCGTGGGCTTTCAGCCTCGCTGTCCTCGTGGTGGCAGCGGGAGGAACCGTTTTTTACTACACCCAGCATCAGCAAGTCGAGCAACCAGCGACGGCGATGCCATCCAGTCCTGAGCCTTCGATTGCTGCGCCTCAACAGAAACGCGACGATGAAATGCAGCGTCGAAAGCTCGAAGGCATCGGCAGCACCAAGAATCTCAAACCCGTCCCAATTCCTTAGCGCAACGTTAGGAGATTGCCGTGGGACTCTTTGCTCAATTTTTCACGTGGATCGACGCGCAAGTTGCGGTCTACGTGAGCTTGAACACAATCCGAGTCGCTGCCGC
The DNA here is from genome assembly GCF_018449755.1 of Variovorax sp. dw_954. Classification (NCBI taxonomy): domain Bacteria; kingdom Pseudomonadati; phylum Pseudomonadota; class Betaproteobacteria; order Burkholderiales; family Comamonadaceae; genus Variovorax; species Variovorax sp. dw_954. The sequence continues at coordinate 177,895 of NZ_JAAVVD010000013.1, forward strand.
TATCGAACCGACCGCCGTGACGCTAGCCACCATCTACGTGATGATGTGGGGATTCATGAGCATCACCGGCCGCATACAGGAACCGATTTGGGAAGGTATTCGACGCATCATCACAATCGTCCTGATTCTCGGAGTAGGCCTCCGGTTGTGGACATACAACGAGATCATCACAAATACGTTCTTCACGGCCCCAGGCCAACTCGCCGCCGCAGTAGTTGGGGCTCCAAATGTCGTAAGCGTGATAGACCAAGTTTGGCTTGAAGGCACTGCGATTGCGGAACTGCTTTTGAGAAAGGGCAGCATCCTCGACAGTGACTTCGCCTTCTATGCTGCAGGCTTCCTTGTCTACTTACTGGTCGGCCTGGCAGTGGTTGTCACCGCATTCATGCTGGCGTTGTCAAAGGTTGCAATCGCGATTCTTTTGGCAATTGGACCGCTCTTCATCGTGATGTTGTTCTTCGATGCAACGAAGCGCTTCTTCGAGGCATGGGTGGCCCAGCTCGCGAACTATGCGTTGATTGGAATACTCACGTTGTTGACCTCCGCGTTACTGCTGACAGTGGTCAAAGCCTACGCATCAAGTGCCGCCGCGTCCGGCACTGGAATAACGGTTGCAGAAAGCGCGCGCGTCTGCATGGTGTCAACCTTGGTGTTTCTGGTGATGCGCCAAGTAATGCCCATTTCTGCGGGGCTCGCAAGCGGTGTCGCGCTCAGCACCTATGGGGCGGTGAGCGGGGCCATCCGCTGGGGAATGGGCGGAGCTCGGCGCACTTCGTATGAGTTCAGTCGGGGGTTGATCGACGGCCTCAAGAGAGAGCCTGGCAGTAGATGGGATTCGTTCCGCCGTCTGGCAGGAAACCGCGTTGGTGCCGGCGTTGCCAGCACATGGGACCGCGCAAGCGGAGCGCGCCGTGGCGGCACCTTGATCCCGCGTGAGCAGGTCATGCCAAACCCGAACCGTCGCCGCTAAGCGTCGGGAAGGCATCATGAAATCCCTACTCGCCTTGTTCGCCCTGTTCGTTTGTGTCTCGCTGCCAGGTTGCGGCACGCGTCCACCGCTGCCACCTGAATGCGAAGGATCGCTCAGCCCTATCAACGGACAACCGGGCCAAGTCTCTTCAGCAGGGGCGTTCCATGAATCGCGAACCAACCCTTGATCGCTATCTTTTGGAGGCCCAGAGCTGGGAGATGGACCGCGCGCGTCGCGCAGAGCGGTCCTCCAAAATCGCTTGGATAGTCGCTGGCGTCGCTTCGCTCATTGCGCTCCTTGCCGTCGGTGCAGTTGCCGGCCTGACGCCTCTCAAGCAGCCGGTCCCTGTCGTCATTCGCGTCGACAGCAGCAGCGGCGTCGTCGATATCGTGCCGGCGTATGAAGGCACCACGGATATCGAGCAGGTGGTCACCCGCAACCTGCTCTCGACCTACGTCATCGCACGCGAGCGCTACTTCTACGGTACCGCTGAGGCTGACTATGACCTGGTCGCCGCCGAGAACTCGCCGCGGCTGAACCAGGAATGGGCGGCACTCTGGAACGTGAACAACCCGCTCTCGCCGCTCAACGTCTTCAAGGACGGGACGACGGTGCGCACGCAGGTCCGTTCGGTCACCTTCCTGAAACTGGAGAGTGGCCGTGACAAACTGGCCCAGGTTCGCTTCAGCCGCTACGCGCGTCCCGGCGGCACCGGCGAGGAGCAGGCCAGCCACTGGGTGTCGACCATCGAGTTCGCGTATACGCAGCCCTTCAAGGACGACAAGACACGGTCGCTGAACCCCTTGGGATTTCGGGTGCTGGAGTACCGCCGGGAACCAGAAGTTGCGGCGAGCGGAGTCGACCCGCCCGCGAAGGCTGGCCCGCGATGAACTCCTTCCCCGCAGTCCTGCTCGCAGGCGCCTTGATCCTCGTCTTCGCCCCGGTCCTCGCGCCAGAGGGCACTGCCTTTGCTGCGACCATGCCGCCGATGGGACGGGTCGATGCGCGCATCCGCGTCGTCGCCTACAACCCGGACGATGTGGTCACGCTGCAGGGCTATGTCGGCTACCAGATCCACCTGCAGTGGGCGGAAGGCGAAGAGTTCGTCAATCTCGGCTCTGGCGACAACGGGGCATTCGATGTGGGTGCGGAGCGCAACCACTTCTTCATCAAGCCGAAGGAAGCGCACGCGTCGACCAACCTTACCGTGCTGACGAACCGCAGGGCCTATCACTTCGACTACGTCGTCTCCGCCAACGCGCCCACGGGGGCTGCCGCCCGACGCATGGTCTATTCGATCCGCTTCACCTATCCCGAAGACGACGCGCGATTTGCCGCTGCCGAGCGGGAACGACAACGGACGGAGGCACGCATCCGGCAGTCGGCCACGGGGAGGCCGCTCAACACCGACTACTGGTTTTGCGGCAGCGACAGCCTGAAGCCCATGAGCGCCGTTGACGACGGCGTGCAAACGCGGCTGCGCTTCCAGGCGCGATCCGAATTTCCGGCCATGTTCGTCCAGAACGACGACGGCACGGAGTCATTGTTGAACTTCAATATCGAGGACGACGAGGTCGTGATCCATCGTGTGGCCCGACGCTTCGTCTTGCGCCGGGGCAAGCTGGTCGGTTGCGTCTTGAACCAGTCGTTCGCGGGCGGTGGAGCTCGCACGAAGGCAAACACCAACGTACCGGGAGTCCAGCGCACGAATTCAGGAGAGAACCCATGACTCGGCAGGATCGGTTTCGCCATGCCCCTCCCGGCGAGCCATCATCAGTCGATGGTGGCAGCGATTCGTACGACGTCGACCAGGAGACTGGAGAGATCCTTTCGCCACGGGAGGATCCGCAGGGCCGGAACGATGCGTCCATCCCGAACGCCGGGGCAGCCACGGTACAGGGCGAACGGGCGATCCCGTCGGTCAACCGCGAGCGTTCGATCCAGTCTCGCATCAGTGGCTCGCTCGCGCTCGGCACGTTTGTCCTCCTTGGCGTCGGATTTCTGTTCTGGTACTACAACACGCAGTACTCCAGGGCCCATGAGGTCGAGGAGACCGCAAAGAAAGCCGCCGCAGCGCGCGCGGGCGGTGAGATGAAGGTTCCCCCCTTGGGCCGCGTCGATCCCCCAAGGCCCGCGCAGGGCTCAGTTCCCGTCGCTGCGCCGGCAGCCCTCCCCACGCCCCCGACGGTGCCAGCCACAAACACCAACGCAGGTCCGCCACAGAAAACCCCGGAGCAACTCGCGCTCGAGCGACAACTCGGGATCCCGGTCTTACGACGTGCACAGACAGCGCAGACACCGGGCCCGGCTGGGCCCCCTGGCCCATATGGCCCCTACGGTGGGTACATGGGCGCACAGCCCGGCGCCCTGCCCAACATGGCGCAGCTCCTCGGCACCCTCCAGATGCCGGGCACGGCTGCGCCTGTCGCGGGCGGAACCCTGGCAGCCAACCTGAGGCCCACGCCGACGCCGGCAGTGACCGCCCAGATGCTGCCGACCCGACGCATGTTGCTGCCCAAGGGCGCATTCATCGATTGCACGCTGGAGACGGCCATCGATTCCACCTATGAAGGCATGACCACCTGCATAGGGGCAAGCGACATCTACGGCGCGGATGGCAAGGTGGTGCTGCTCGAACGGGGCACGAAGTACGTCGGTGAGCAGCGCGGCGAACCGCGGCAGGGACAGGGCCGCGTTTTCGTGGTCTGGAACGAGGCGCGCACGCCCACGGGCGTTGTCGTGCAGCTTGCCTCCCCGGGCACAGACGAGCTTGGCCGGAACGGCCTCCCCGGCTTCGTCGACAGGCACTTCTGGGAGCGGTTTGGCGCGGCCATCCTGATCTCGGTGATCGACGGGACGATGCAGGCTATCGCCGCCAGCCAGCAAAGCGGCACCAACGTCGGCAGTGGGGGTGGCGTGGTGCTCGGCCCGCAAAGCGGGCGTGACGTCGTGACCGAAGTGCTTCGCAGCACCGTCAACATACCGCCGACCGTCATCAAGAACCAAGGGGAACGCATCCAGATCCTCGTGGCACGCGACGTGGACTTCAGGACAGTCTATGCACTCCGAAACGATCCAGCCAATCCGTGACGTTGCGCCGCACGCGACGACTCGGTTCGAAGGCGGCAACAGCGGCGTCGCCCAGCACGGCATGACGCTGACGGACGGGCCGTCGTCGCTTTCGCTGTTCCTTGGTCCACTGGCCTCCTTGCTCAACGACACGGAAGTCACCGAGATCTGCATCAATCAGCCTGGCTCGGCTTTCGTGGAGCGACAGTCAGGCTGGAAGCACGAGGTTCTCCCCTTCGCGAGCTTTGAGTGGTGCATGTCGATCGCCAAGCTCGTCGCCAATTTCACGCGCCAGCGCATCTCGGCCAGCGAGCCCTTGTTGTCCGCAACGCTGCCGGGCGGCGAGCGCATCCAGATCGTGCTGCCTCCCGCCACCGAGGACAGGACCGTCTCGATCACGATCCGGCGGCCGTCGAACGTGCTGTGGACACTGGAAGAACTCGAGGCCTTCAACATCTTCGACGCCACGCGTGGCGCGCCCGCGGCACGCTGTCAAGTAAACAGCGAAGGCGCTCTTGCCCCCGCTGACCGGGAACTGATGGGCCTGCTAGCAACGCGCAGGTTCGTGCAGTTCCTGCGCCGGGCCGTTCAGTTGCGCAAGAACATCCTGCTCTCAGGCGCCACCGGCTCAGGCAAGACCACGATCAGCAAGGCGCTGATCCTCGAAGTGCCCGCCGAAGACCGGCTGGTGACGATCGAGGACGTGAAGGAACTGTCGCTGCGCAACCAGCCGAACCATGTGCGACTCTTTTATTCGCAAGGTGCCCAGGGTCAGGCATCGGTGACGCCGGGACAGCTGCTCGCAAGCGCGAAGCGCCAGCGCCCGGACCGCGTCTTTGTGTCCGAGCTTCGCACGGGCGATGAGGTCTATGACTACCTCGTCTCAGTGAACACCGGCCACCCGGGCTCGATCACGAGCATCCATGCAGACAGCGCGGAGATGGCCTTCGTGGCGCTCGCGCAGTTGATGAAGCGCAGCGAGGCTGGCCAGGGCATGAGCACACGCGAAGGCGTCGAACTGGCGCAGCTCAGCGTGGACGTGGTGGTGCAGTGCGCGCGGGACCGTCAGCGCCGCATGGTGCGGGAGATCTGGTATGACCCTGGTACCAAGCTCAGAGGGCTCCCGTAGCCCGCTTAAGGTGGGAGCAGCGCTGCTGCTGGCGGCGGTGGTAGGCCTGTACCTCGCGGGCTACTTCTTCCTGATGGCCGTGAAGTTGCCGCCGCACGACGCCACTCCGCTCACAACTTATCGGTACTGGCAGGACTACGGCGAGCGCCCGGACATCCGGCGCGCCTTGCTGATGGCGCTGGCCGGAGGCGAAGGACTTGCGCTCGGTGTCATCGGATTCGCGCTCTTGCCACGGCGTCGGCCGTTGCACGGGGAAGCACGCTTCGCGCGCCGGCGGGAGATCGAACAGGCCGGCCTCCTCGGCGAGGCAGGGATCATCCTGGGCCGCCTCGGCAACCGGTACCTCGTGCTCCCGGGTCAGCAGGGCGTGGAACTCGAAGCCCCGCCCCGCAGTGGCAAAGGCGTCGGCGTCGTCATTCCGAACCTGCTGAACTGGCCAGGCTCCACGATCGTCAGCGACATCAAGGGCGAGAATTTCATCCGCACCGCGGGCTTCCGCAAGGCGCATGGCCAGGAAGTCCACCTGTTCGACCCGCTGTCGGAACGAGAACGCTCCGCGCGCTGGAACCCGCTGGGCTATGTCTCCGAGATTCCCTACCGTTGCATCGACGATCTCCAGCGCATCGGCACCATGCTGTTTCCGGATCCCCATGCCGGCGATCCATTCTGGACCTCGTCGGCGCGTTCGCTGTTCCTGGGCATCGCCCTGTATCTCTTCGAGACCGAAGGTGCGACCCGCACGCTGGGTGAGGTGCTGCGTCAAGGCATGGCCAGTGATGACGAAGGCTTCCAGAAACACTGGAAGCGTGTCATCGACGCCTGCGAGCGCGCCGGCTACCCGCTCTCGCAGGAAACCGTGCAAAGCCTCTATGACGTGATCGACCTCGCTCCCACCACCGCGTCGAGCATCCGCAAGACCTTCACCAGCCGACTCGACCTCTGGCTGAACCCGATGATCGACGCGGCCACCTCGGCCAACGATTTCGACCTGCGCGAGTTGCGCAAGCGTCCGATCTCCATCTACGTGCAGATCAACCCCGACAACATCGCGCGGCTTCAGCCACTGTTGAATCTGTTCTTCCAGCAGGCGATCGGCTTGCAGACGCGCGAACTGCCCGAGAACAACCCGGAACTCAGACACCAGTTGCTGCTCATGCTCGACGAGTTTCCGGCCCTTGGACGCATCCCCGTGATCGCGGAATCCACCGCCTTCCTGCCGGGCTACAACGTCCGCACCGTGATCATCGTCCAGTCGAACTCCCAGCTCATCGAGAAGTACGGCGTCGAGGGAGCCAAGTCGATCCGCAAGATGCTGGCAGCGCGAATAGTCTTTCCGCCGAAGGAGTTCGAGGACGCCGAGGCCGTTTCGCGTGAGCTCGGAACCTACACGGTCAAGCAGAAAAGCGTCAGTCGCCCCATGTGGGGCGGCGCGGGCAAGTCGCCGAGCGTGAGCATCAGCGAGCAGCCTCGCCGCCTCCTGCTGCCGCCGGAGGTCAAGGAGCTGGGCGCCGACTGGTTGATCTTGTTCTACGAAGGCCTGCGCCCCGTCTTAGCACACCGCGTCTTTTACTTCCGCGACAAGTACTTCGCCCGGCGCGAGCTGCCGCCACCGGAGGTTCCCAAACTTGAGATCGCGAAGCCGTCCAACTCGCGGCCGCCGACGGCCGCCCCGGCGTCCAGGAACGACTCCCGCGCCAAGCGACCCCAATCCTCTTCGTCCACCGCCCATGCCACTTCCAAGGAAACCAAGGAGGTACCCGAAATGCAAGTCGATCCAGCTCGCCTTGACGAGCTCAACCTCGATGACTTTTCCCTTGACTTCGACGACGTCGTGATCCCCAAGGGGGGATGGACCGATGCGGAAGTCCAGGCCGCGGCCGACAGGTTCGTGTCGCAACTGCTCGACTGAGATCGTGAGGCAAACACCATGGCTAACCCTCAAGACCAGAACGACGACGCCGATGATGCTGGCTCGGTCGGCGAACACCCGCCCGTACCTTCAAAGCCGTCGAATAGGATCGTCCCGGACGCAGTCGCACAGCGCTTTCTGCGCATCGGTGATCGGTACTTCTTTGCTGACCGCACTCTCGCGTTCGTTGATCACGGTGACCGCCTGAAGGTACGCACGCACAACCTCGAAGTGGTGCACAGCGTCGTGGCCATCATGGAGGCGCGGGGCTGGCAAACCATTCGGGTGACCGGGACCAAAGAATTCCGTCAGAAGGTCTGGCACGAAGCCACCATGCGGGGCATCGGCGTTCAGGGCTACGAACCAGACCCGCTGGAGATGCATCAACTGCAGCGCACTTTGGATCGTGATTCGAAGCCGCCTTCGCACGAGCCTGCGCGGGATAGGCAGGACAAGCGTGGCAAGCAGGACAAGCGTGGCAAGCAGGGCAAGCGGGGCAAGCGGGATGCCATAACTACGCGCAACGATGCACCCGAACTGAGTGGCCCTTCACCCAATGATCCTGAACCCGCCGGTTCACGCACGGGTATGCGTCCACCGACCGTCGGAGTGCTCCTGGCGCACGCCGCCGCACCCTATCAGTTCGATCCCGAACAGCGGCTGTCGTACTACGTGCGCGTTGAGACAGAAGTCGGGGAACGTACTCTTTGGGGGACTGACCTGGAACGCGCCATCGCGGAGTCGCGCTCTGACGCACAGGTCGGAGATGAGGTCGTCATCGCTCAGCGCGGCGCGCGGGCTGTCACCGTTCGGGTGCCGGCTCGCAATGCCGAAGGCGAACTGATTGGCGACAAGAAACTCGTCGCGCAGCGTACGACTTGGAGCGTTGAGAAAGCCCACTACCTGGAAACCCTGGAGCGCAAGGCCAATCTTCTTCGAACCGGTGAGGTTTCACCGGTTGACGTCGTGTCGCAGTTTCCAGACCTGACGGGCGCGGTCGTTGGTGTGAAACTGGCCGAGCAATTCGCGCAACGCCTGACGCCGGATCCCGCCGAACAGGCGCGCGTCGTCCAGGCAATTCGCACAGGCTTGGCCAATGCGATTGCTCAAGGCCAGCAGATCAAACTTCCTGAGCAGCGGGCCCATCAAAACCCGGTTCACCATCGCAATCGCGGTGGTCCGTCTCGGGAAGAGCGGCAGCATTCTCGTGGGTGAGATCAACGAATGACCTGAACGTCGCCTCCATGTCGACTCAGCAATCCTCTTCCAAAATCACAAGCCGTTTCCTGTCGACGGTGGTGATGGCGTGCTGCGCATTTGCTGCAACGCCACCTGCGTTGGCGCAACTCGTTCCCGCGCAACCTGTTGTGGTCTCGACCGCCTTCACGCCGGGTAGGGCCTTGGCGCTCGTGCTCGACACGATTCGAGGCGCACGGTCGACCATCTTCGTCGCGGCATACACCTTCACCAGCAAGCCCGTCGCCACCGAGTTGCTTGAAGCGTCGAAGCGCGGCGTGAAGGTGTTCGTCCTCGCCGACGCCACGGAGGCTGGCAAGGGATATTCAGCCGTGCGTTTCCTCGCAAATGAGAGAGTGCCGGTGCGCACCAACGGACGCTACGCGATCCAGCACAACAAGTTCATGGTGATCGACGGCGTCACAGTGCAGACGGGCAGCTTCAACTACACCTCCTCGGCGGCGCAGCGCAATGCAGAGAACGTGATCGTGGTTCGCAACGCCCCAGCTACCTCGGCCCAGTACGACGCAGAATGGCGCCGCCTCTGGAACGAAGGTTCTGAACTCGCGCCGTCCTATTGACATGACGAAGGCGCTGCACGGCGATGTCCCGCGTGCCGCAATAGGCGGCCGCCCCGCCCCGCTACGGGTTGCCACGGGGACCCTGGAAGCCCTGAAGTGGCTGGGCTTGGTCCTGATGACGCTGGACCACGTCAACAAGTACCTTCTTGGAGAAGCGAGCGCCGTGCTCTTCGACCTCGGCCGCATGGTCATGCCCGTCTTCGGCTTTGTCCTCATGTACAACCTCGCGCGGCCCGGAGCCTTGGCCGCGGGCGTGCATGTGCGGGTCATGGGACGATTGCTGGTGTTCGGCGCCCTCTCCACACCGATGTTCGTCGCGCTGGTCGGGTGGTGGCCCCTGAACATCCTCTTCATGCTGCTTCTCTCCACTGGGATCACTTGGCTGCTTGAGTGCGGCGGTCGGGTCCAAACCGTCCTGGCGGTGCTGACCTTCATGCTGGTGGGTGCGGTGGTGGAATTCTGGTGGTTCGGAGTGTTGACGTGCCTTGGTGCTTGGGCGTACTGCCGGAAGCCCACCGGGGTGCGCCTCGCGCTGTGGGCCATGTCACTGGCGTCGCTTTGGCTCATCAACCGGAACTTCGCCGCGATGGCAGCGCTTCTCCTCCTCCTGGCGGCAACGCGAATCGATCTTCCACTCGAACGTCGTCGCTGGCTTTTCTATGGCTTCTATCCCGTTCACCTCGCTGCGATCTGGTTGGCCTTGAAGCTCATTTCATAAGCGACGCAGCCCGTCACGGGTCCCTAACGGGGCGAGCCGCATTCCACGCAACTTTCAGAGGCCGGCCAGGTCTGGCGGGCGGTGCAGTGCTGCTATAACTCGCGTCGCCATGGACAACAGCCCGATCATCCGCTTCCGCCTCGACCGCGAAATTGCCGAGCGCGCGCACCGCATGGCCGCAGAGCGGGGCCTGGAGTTGCCAGACATCATGCGCATGATGCTGACCAAGGCGGTGCGCATTGGTGACTTTTCCATTGACCAGGAACAGCCTGCGCGCGACAGACCCCCCGAAAGTCGATCGGCGCTGGCCTACGAACCGCGCTACTGGGCCGATGCTCTGGCCGCCCTTGACGCAGAGGCTGCACTGGCCGTTCTCCACCAAGCCATCGCCGACCGCACGGCGTGGCTCGACGAAGGCTTGGCCTCCAGGAAACCGGATCTGAAGCGGCTTGAGACAGTCCGCAACGAGCGTGATGAAGCGTGTGAGCTGCTGGCCTCCTTCGATCCAAAGAATACCGCTGCCGTCGCAAAGATCCTGGATCGATTCTCACCCGACTCAAACGAAGGGCCAGCACCGGAGGCACAGACATGATCTCGGCACGCCTGAGCCAGGAGCAGCGCGACCGGATATACGAGGGTCGAATTCGCCCGGATCTGCTCGCTGGCGCCGCGCCGTCAAGGACCCCGGCCGCGATGATTGTCGCGGGACAACCAGGAGCCGGCATCCCTTTCGCGGCGGCTACCCTTCGCCTCGAACTGGCGAAGACGATCGGCGCCGTGGTGCAGCTGAGCGACGATCGACTGCGCGCCTATCACCCCGCCTGGCGGCCGGGCGCGGGGGCTGGATTGCTCAGCGCCCCAGGCTTGGAGCCGGAGGTCGCCTACTGGTCGAATCGCATCGTCCAGGACGCGCAGCAGGGCCGCATGCACCTTCTGGTCGAGGATGAGATACGCGATCCCCGCTCGATCTACAGGGTGGCCACCACGTTGCGCAAGGATGCGTACGTCGTTCAGGCCGTGTTTGTGGCAACCAACGGGGACGAGAGCTCGCTGTCGGCAATGGCGCAGTACGACCTCTGGCGCGATCGGGGGCTCGCTTCACGCTTCGTCTCGAAGCAGGAGCACGATTTGGCGTTAGCCAACGTTCGCTCGGCCATCGGCCTGCTGGAAGAGCGGCGCGCTGTGGACGGCTTGCGGATCATCGACCGGAACGCGCTGCAGTTCTACGAGAACCGCCTGGTCGAAGGCAAGTGGAAGCGGGAGCCGCGCGCCCAAGCCGCCCTGGATACCGTGCGTGACAAGCCCCGATTGCCCAAGGACCTCGCGAAGTTCGCCATGCGATGGGAGACGCTGGTGCAGCGCCTCGCGCACAGCCCGGACGTGCCTCGCGACGTCGCCAGCCAGGCGCTCATATGGCGTAACGACGCTGCTGCGCGCTGCGAGGCAACGCCGGCCGCCGCGCAGATGTTGCAATGGGCTCATGAGGGCGCCGCCTTCCGAGTCATGGACCGCTTCGAATTCGAGCGGGAGTTTCCGCATCACAAGCGCGCGGTCAATGCACTTGGCGCAGCAGTCGTCGAAGCTGAGAAGTACGAAGAAACAGAGAGCGCCCGCTTCCTGGCCAGTGCTCGCGAAAACATCGCGCAGCGCATCGAGCGCGGCGACATGGCACGCATTGCGGCGCGAGAGAAAGAGCGCGAACCGCCGATTCGCTGAGCAGGTCATTCCTGTATCGCCCGACCAGTCCGGCCGTTGCCTCGCCCCCGCTAAGCTTCAAGACTTTGCTGCAAAAGCGTCGTAGATCGAAGCTGGGGCTACTTACGTACCCGACCATGAGCTGGTATTCGTGTGGCCGCCGCGAACTGGCGCTGAAGACTGGGTGCTGCCTCTCGAATTTCGCCTCCGAATGACGGCGATCGTAGCAAGCTGAAGTTCGGCCGCAGCGTTCTTCGATGCGAGCGGTGGTGGCCTCGGAATTTTCAGCAGACTGACGGGGTCTCCAGGGGTCAACGCGCTGGGCGCTGGCAGACCATGCGGCCGGTCTTCTTGTCCCAGTGACACTTCTTGGCAGCGGCGAAGGCGCTCGTAGGCGCCAAGACGGCCAGTCCGAAGGCTGCGACGACGCCCACGAGAACCAATTGCTTGAGGTGCTTCATGTTGGCCACTCTACAGCACGCATAGACGTCCTGCGACGGCGTATGGATTGGCCGCTCAAGGTACGACAGAACCCCGGTCCGATGCAAGACTGTGACGGTTGGCTATCTCTGCAAACGAGCCAGCCAGCGGTCGATACTTACCGCTGTGGGTTGGTGCCGCTCGAGACGCAAGAGACGCTCGACTGAGTACAGCCAACGGCTGCAGTGAGTCGCGCCCTCGCCGCGCGATTGCCGAGACGAGAGCAACGCCGGTGGATGATTCAACCTCTATCGCACCTAAGCCGTGCCCGCACTTGCTTGGGTCGTTTTTGCATCAGGCCTAGCGGCTTCGATCCTTCGACTGATCCCTACCATCAGAGTCACGCGCGCCTCGGCGCGCTTTCAACGCTTCAAGCAGCCTGCTCGCCATCTGCTCGCGGTCCGTACGCACGGGTGGCATTGCGACTACAAATCGCTCCACCTGCTTTGCCAAGGCCTCGTCACCCTGCAGTCGAAGTGCCTCGATCGTTGCCTTCCAATCAGCTTCGACCTGACCACGGGTTGCCGACAGAGTCGCCCTGCCCGGATCGGGAAGCGCCTGGCGTGACCGAAGATCTTCCCCGACGCTTTCAACCTTGCGACGAAAGAAAGTAGATGGCGCGGGAGGTCGCCGTCCTGCACGCTCGTTGCTCGGAAGACTCTGGAACGCCCGCACTGCGCGAAGGCGATGATGAATCGGATCCTTGCTGGGAGTCTTCATCTGCCCGCGAATCTGGCGCGGCGTAGCATTCGCAGCGACTCCTTGTTCGCGCATCAACGCCGCGAACTGCTCACGCCACTGACGCAGCGTCTCCTTGCGAATGTAGAGCCGCTTGCCGGGCTCAGTTTCATGTTGGCATTTCACGACCAGATGCACATGCGGATGCGCCTGATCGGTGTGCAGGGCCATTGCGTACCGATATTGCAAAGCAAAGTTTTCGCGGGCGAAGTCGCGGGCTGCACGCAGCACCTTTTCGGGCGGCGTGCCCGAAGGCATCGACAACACGATGTTGTGCACCAGCTTTGCCCGCGTGTCCTTCTGTCCTTCCCGCGGCTTGGGCTTGTACTGGCTTGGACAAAGATCAAGCTGCCAGTCGACCAGCAGGCCATCCGCAACGTCGCGGCCTTGCAGCGTCAGCCCGTCGTCGGTCTCGATTTCAACCTTGCCGTGACGACCGATGTATTTCAGGTGCGCCCTCGCACCGCCGCAGTCGCGCGCGCCGCCAGACACCTTGACCATCACTTCCGGGACGCGACTGGTGGTGCGTTTGACTTGCTCGACCTGTTCCGGATTCAACCGCAACGTGCCGCCTGGCCCTCGGCGACCATAGCTCACGATGTCGAGTTCCATGCCCGCAGTGCGCGGCAATGAGACGATGCGCTTAGGCATTGCCAGCCTCCCATCCGATCAGGTTCATGCGCACCAAGCCGGAGACGTTTTCACGCACGCTCTCGACTGTATTGCCGACGTCGATGAGTAAGTCTCGTGAAACCGCCGAAGAGCCCGTGCGAAGCTGGCGACCTAGTGCAGCCAGAAGCCCGGCCATGCATCTGAGCTCTTCGAGTTCGGCAGGCGGCATGACCGCAGGGCTGCGTACATGTGCTCGGATCAGCATCGCCAAATAGCTTGAGGTCTTCATGCGGCGCGCAGAAGCCTTGGCGTCCGCAAGCGCGCGATCGCCAGGGCGCAAACGAAGCGTGAGGCGGTCACCGGCGCAACCTTGATCGGCCTTTCGATCGGTCGGCAACGACGCTCCCGGCGTCGCGTTTACAGCAAGCACCTTGTCGACGAGCAACCCGAGCAATGCCGATTCGGTGAGGCCCTGCTGGGCCGCGAGGGCGGCGAATCTCGTCTTCGTTTCCGACGAAACGCGCATGGACATGACTGCGGATCGAGTGGCACTGGGCATCTGAACACCAAGGGCGTAAACAATGTCTGACGCCAGTCTATCCTGCCCTCAATCCCAAACAAGGACTCCCCGCCGTCATGCCGAACATTTCGAGGTTTCAGACCTTCAACCCTCCGACCTGCCTACCAACCAGGTGTCGTCATGCCGAACACGTCTTTGCAGCCGGCGCATGCAAGCGCTTCCCGAATCACCGAGGTAGGCGTGGCGTCATGCCGAACATATCGAGGGTTTCAGCCCTCCAAGTCACCTACCCACCAAGTGCCCTCAACCTCCGGCTGGTCCGTTAAAGACGACGCGATCCTCAATCGTGCCCGCTCGAGGCAATCCGCCGCGCGATCTCCACAACTCGCTCGGCCTCGTCCAGGCAGCGGGCGATGTCTGCCAGGTCGCTGTCCGGGCGATGTCGTTCGACTGCCTGAGCGACACCGAGCACTGCCAGTTGCAGCAACGCCTCGCACTCGTGCATGCGCTGGCATAGGCATTGCCACTCGAAGCGCGACAGCGGTGGCGCGGAGCCTTTTCGGAGCGACTGACTATCGCCGTTGACGGTCGCGCGCATGGCGGCCCCCTGCAGCGGTCGGTGCGTCGACCGCAGGAGCAGACACGCTCCCCGGGCCATTCAGCGGCACGGGCGTCAGGTCGCCTGAACTCCCGATGCCGGCAAGCACCGCAGGATCGGGCTGGAATCGCGTAGCGAACGAGTTGATCGAAGAGGGACTGGTCGTCGACGGGCGGGATGCCGGCATTGTCTCGATGATGACCACCGTGACGAGTAGCACGGCGGCGCCGGACACAATGAGCTTGTTTCGGATGTTCATGTCGAGCCTCCATGGAGAACTGTTTGAAGATTGAATGGAATGAGTGAATGGAACTGCCGGGGGCCGGCAGTCGCATGAAGTTCACGCTGATGGGTTTGCCTCGTGGCCGTCTGGCGAGTTCAATGTTTGCAATGGCAACGGCAGCCACCGCGTCCCTTCCAGCTTGCTCGCGCAGTAGCAGACCAGGTCCGGCTTCTTCATGCCAGCGGTCGCCTGTGTTGGGTCCATGCCAGTAGCCTCCTTCACGGCTTCGAGTGCCTTGGCCTTGCTGACGTGGCCGAGATAGCCCCCTGCGGTGGGCTCCCACCAGTCGGCCATGTCGAGGCCCAATGCCTGCGCCAGCGCATCGCTGTGATTGGACGTGTTGCGGGGGCGTGCGGCGATGGCGTTGACACTGCGGGCGGTGCAGTAGGCCAGCAGGTCGAGCATTGTTTCCTGCGGCTGCGCGAGCAGCCAGCGGAACAGCGCGGCAGGGTTGCCGGGGAGCCGATCACCCCACATCGTTTCCGCTTCGCCGAGCAGCGTGGCGGCGGGACTGTCGGCGTATTCGCTGGCTTCTCCTGCCAGAGTGCCGTCGCCGGTCACGCGAACTGCAACCTTGACGATGTCGTCGCCGCTGCCGTAGAGGCTGAACACGGTCTCTGCCATGCGGTGCACCAGCGTCGCGAGCGCCACCTGCGGGTTCTGCAGCAATGCGGCTTGCAGTGCCGCCGTGCGGTGCGCTGTCAGGTCGCGCATGAGCTTCTCGCTGAACTCGGGCCGGGTCGAAGGCTGTTCTGCCCGTTCTGCCTGTTCTGCCGCGCCCGAATCAGCATGGGTGATGTCACCCGGTTTTCTGGTCGTCGACTTGCGATCATCGGGCCGCACCAGCCCACGCTCGATCACGATCTCGCCGCGGTGGTCGAGCCGCACCATCGCACCGGCCCGTGCCAGTTGTGCGGGTGCCCAGTGCCGCAATGCAGACCGCGAGGCCATCAGATCTTCGTCAGCCTGGTCGAGCGCTTCGCATAGCTGCTGCTCGATGCGTTCGTAGTCGTCAGCGTCCGGATCGCCTTCGTCCTGATGCCGCTCATAGTCATCGGCACGTTGGCGCTGCTCGCTGGCGAGCCGCTCGATCGTCTCGGCTTCCTCGGGGGTCGGCTCGCGCTCGCTCTGGTCTTCACGGCCGTAGCGCCGCCATGCACTCATGTCGGACTCGAGAGAACATGCCACCCACGACCACCCCTCCTCCTTGACGATGAGTTCGATGCCGCGCAGCTTGTCCATGGCCAGTGCCTGCAGCATGGTCGGGTTGTCGAGGTAGATGCCAGAAAGATCTTCGGGCGAGGAGAACAGGTCGCGCCGCACACTGCCGCCTTCGGCTTCGTAGGCGTCGAGGCCGACGAAGCGGGCAAGCCGGCTGTCCGCACTGCAGGCTTCCTCGGTCACCGCGTTCCGGATGCGCCATGCGCTGCGGTCGTAGGGGCTGAGCCCGTCCCAGACGGCCTCTTGTGAGGCGGGGTCGTCGATCAAGGCCAGCGCCTGCAGTTGATCGGCTTCGATCTCATTGGCGCGGTAAAGGTCGAGGAAACGCGGGGCGAGCCGCGCCAGCTTGAGGCGGCGCTCCACGGTCAGGGGCGAAACGCCAAAGCGCGCGGCCACCTGCGCGACGGTAAGGCCATCCTCGATCAGGCGTCGGAAGGATTCCATCTGGTCCGCTGGATGTATGGCTTCGCGGCCAGAGTTCTCGGCGAGCGACACCTGGACAGCTTGCCCCTGCGCGTACAGCTTGCATTCGATCGGTTGATCGGCAGGCCAGCGAGCAGCGGCCACGAGCAGTTGCATCGCACGCAGTCGCCGTCCACCTGCAACCACGCCGAAGTGGTCGTCTCCCAGCGCCACGATGCTCAGACGTTGGAGCAACCCCTGGGATTCGATCAGCGCGGCCAGTTCGAGCAGGCCGTCCTCGTGATGGACCTTGCGCACGTTGGCATCGCTCAGGGTGAGTTGGTCCAATGGCACCAGCACGTCGCGTCCCATCGGCGCCTTGCGCAGCGCCATCGAAGCATCGACGGCAGCCGCAAGGCCGACTTTCTTGGCGGACGTGCTCACGCGCGGCGCTGTGGTCACGGTCTTCTTCGGCTTGGCAATGGCGGTCATTTCGGTTTCCTTTGCAGTTGAAGTTGAAAGAGATGCCGGGCTCCTAGATCTCGAGCCCTTCAATGAAGGGTTGGGGTTCGCATCGGCCTCCTGCCCGGAACTGGCCGCCGTTCTCCTGAGTCTTTCGCCCGGTGAACGACAGCGACGGCGGGGACGGGGGAGCAAGGGGGAAGGTTTGTAAAGCGAAGCTTTATGAAAACCCCCTTGCAGGCGCAGCCGGTCCCCCGGCACCGCGGGCGCAGAGTCACCGGACAAGGCGAAAGGCACAGGAGAACGGCAGAAACCGCCCGAGGCCGACGCGAGGCCCGACCGCCGCGCGGCGAGCGCCTCGACCTGCCGAAGGACAGGTCTGATCAGGGAAGTCCGGGCGGACGCAGTCCGCTGCGCCAGGGATGCGCAAGGCTGGCGCAGCCAGTCCCCGAAGGGGATGAGCGCGAAGGCGCGAACCTGGAGCAGCCCGACAGCGGCGAAGCCGGTGGGGCGCCCAAGGTATCGGGGATCAAGGCGCAAGTCCGCTGCAGCTATCGCCCGCCAATGCCACCGAAGTCCAGCACTCCCTCCCTCGCCAGATCACAATCAAATTCCATCCCGATTCCCACGTCCAGACCCGAAGCTGGAATGGCGCTTGCAAGGACCGAAGCATGCTGGGCACGCAACAGAAAGCAGTGATCCTCCAAAAGGCAGGCATGACCGTGCCGCCGTTTCCGCGTCGACGTCCGCAGCCACAGGATGGCGATCGGGACGGCGAGGCGCCAGCCTCGCAGCGACAGCTTGTCGCCGGTGACGGCGACGGCGACGGCGACAGAGGTGAGGCGGGAGAGCACGCACGGGAGGCAGCGGCCGATGCATGGAGCAAAGCTGTCGACAAGCTGTATGCCGACTACGCGCTCGCGCGCGCTGCGCACAGCCTTCGTGAAGCCGAACATGCGCGCATCCGCGGGGTTTCAAGAAGCGGCGGCGCCGCGGCCGCTTCGCGGCTTCCCTGCCCGGAGCCCGATACAGGCTCGGACGGACGCGGCTGAAAGCCGCCGGCGCAGACCGGCGGCTGTATCCGGCTACGCCTGAATGCGCCCTTGCAGCCGAGCCTCGTGCGCATAGGCGCTCAAGGGCTTGTCCGCCTGGAAATGCAGGTCCTGCCGGATGGGCCGGTTCATCAGACCCCGCACCGCTTCAAGCTCCTCAAGGGTGCAGGAGCCGATTTCCGGACTCCCCAGACCGAGGTCCATCAGCCCAAATGCAATTTCGCCAGCTTCGTCCAGTTCGGTAAGCAGCCAGGTGGCGCCGGCATCGGGCGTGAAGAGCTTGACGACCGGCAGCGGATCGAAGTCTTCCTGCACTTGAGCCCTGCGGCCATTGGCGATCAGCAGTTCGCGCTGCGCGTCGGAGATGAAGGATGCAATCATGATGAGCTCCTGGAACGGTTGCGGGCGGTATTGCCCGGGACCGTCGGAGGTCACGTCGCAGCGCAAGCGGTCAAGGTTCGAAGACGGCCGCAGGCCGCAAGCGCACGCAGTGCGCGCAGGCCTTGACGGCGAGCACGACGTGGCACGCTGCAGGGAACAGCAAGGCCACCCCCACCACCCCAGACCGGACTTGTCTGTTTTGATGCCAGGTCGCGACGCGTTGGAAATCTGCGGTGATGGACAACGGCCCGATCATCCGCTTCCGCACGACCGCGAGATCGCACGGGTCGCTCAACGCAGACCGACCCACCGCACGCATGCGCTGATCAACGCAAACGAAAAAGGGGCCGAAGCCCCCGCGCTGCTACAGCAGCCCGCTCTCCGCGAAAGACTTCGTGCGTCCGCCGGCCACCACGATGTGGTCGAGCACCCGCACGTCGATCATCGCCAGCGCGGCCTTCAGAGTCGGCGTCAGCGACTCGTCCGCACGCGACGGACGGTCGAACCCGACGGATGGTTGTGGCTGATGATGATGGCGGGGGCGTCGTGATGCAGAGCCCGCTTCAGGACCTCGCGCGGTTAGACACTGGTCTGGGCCAACGTGCCGCGGAACAATACCTTCGGCAACAATAAGACATGGCAACGATCGAGATCACACTGTCCGACCAGCTGGCCCTGCTCGCGCGCAGCGCGGGACTGCTGACGGGCGAAAACATCGAGCGGCAGCTGCGCCAGCAGCTGGCGGGTTTATCGGCCCCGGCGCCGCCGCCCGGCAACACCGAGCCGGACCGCATGGCGTCGCAACGGCAGGCCTTGGCGCGCTTGATCGCATTGGCACAGGGGGACTCAGACCAGAGCCGGCGGGCCGCCGACTTCCTGCTCGCCTGGTGGAACGCCGGCGCGTGCGGGTCCTTTGATCTCACCGCCCTGTGGGCGGTGGATCCCGGGACCGCGGCCGACATGGTGCTGGTGCTGGCGTACATCGCGAGCACGCGTCAGTACCCGGATGCGTTGGGTTACGAGGATGAATTCCTGAGAATCGTGCAGGCATGGCGACCGGAACTGACATAGCCGCTGTGCCGGGCTCGGCGCCTGGCGATGGCACGGACGCCAGTCTCACGTCGCGGCAGCGGGCGCGCTTGCCGCTGGCAACGCAGCGGGCAGACCGCAAGCTGGACGCGATCGCATCGAACTCGGCGGCGCAGCTCCTGGTGCAGGCATCGCAACGCGCGGCGACGGTCGTGCAATGCATTGCGTGGCTGCACAAGGCCGCCACGGCGTGGGGCGAGCCGCTCGAGGCGGTGTCGGCCTGCCGCAAGGGCTGCGCGCACTGTTGCCATATCCCGGTGACGATCACTGGGAGCGAAGCGAAGTTGATCGCCCGGGCCAGCGGACGGGGCGTGCGGACGCCGCCGCGGGGTGTGCGGGTGCAAGACCTGGTCGATGCGGAATCCACGAGCGCTGCAACCCGGCAGCTGCAGCAGTGGCCCGCTGGCGTCGCCTGCCCATTCCTGAGCGACGCGATGTGCTCGGTCTACGCCGCGCGCCCGCTGGCGTGCCGCGTGCTGTTCAACATGGACGACGATGATCTCTTGTGCCAGCACGGCGACGGCGAACCTGCGCAGGTTCCCTATGCCGACGCACGGATGCTGCGCGCCCTGGCGCTGGCAGCGCAGCCGGCAGAAGTACTGGCGGATATCCGGGCCTTCTTTCCGCCTGGCGAGCGTTAGCCCGTTGGCAAGACGTCTCGAAGGCAATGACGCCGAGGGCCCCACGACGCGATCCGGACGGACGACGATCGAAAGGCAGCACAGGTGCTGAAATGGTGACAAGACGGGTCCGCGGACCGTCGGCGCGGTGGCCGGCGGCAGCAGCGCAAGGATCGGCCGACGATGCACCGTCGCGTGATCGGCGAGAACGCTGCGCTCGGCCGTCACTCCTCGACATGACAGAAATCAAAGGGTAGGCCGCATACCAGCGCAGGCAGACCCGCATCACCTCCAGCGGGTAGCGCATCCATGCCCGAGCCGGCCAACGCGATGGACGCCGCTGTCTGACCGCCGACGTGCAGGCGTTTGCGCCAGAACAGGGCGCGCGCTTGATTGCGTTGGCGCCATGACCTCTCGGCGCCAGCCAGACGCACTGCACACGTAGAAACGACAGTGCGAAGCCTCGAGCGCCTCAGCGGCTCTCGGCTCTCGGCTCTCGGCTCTCGGCTCTGCGGCTCTGCGGCGCTGGCGATCAGACTACAGCTGCAACGTCGGCTGCGGGAAGCACAGGAGGCGAGGTCTCCGCGGTCTCGCGCGCGACCGGGGCAGCAGCGGTCGTTGCGCCGGTCGCGCTCTTGCGCGCGGGCAATGACTTCCTCGAAGCGGCAACCTTCGGTGCTCCTGCGTTCTTCGATGCGGCTTTCTTCGCTGGCGTCTTCGCTGCCGTCTTTACTGTCTTCTTCGCAGCCCCCTCCACTGCTTTCTTTGCGACCTTCTTGGCCGGCGGCTTGGCGGTTTTCGCGCCAGCGTCCTGGGTGCTTACCCCGACCTTCTCGGCAAGTGACTTCCTCGCAGCGGAATTGTTCGCGGAAACCTTCTTCACGGCGATCTTCTTCGCTGCGGTCTTCTTGACAGGCACGGCCGCTTCAGTCTTGACGGCTGCAGCCAACGGCGCTGCGCCGGCGTCCGATGGGGAGGCGGCCTTCTTTGCGGCCGTCTTCTTCGCCGCTGGCTTCCTGGTCGCAACCGTCTGGGACGCAGCGGCATTGGCCAACGGCACTGCGGATGCGGCGACGCGCGATGCATAGCCGGCCGACTTCTTTGCAGCAGCCTTTGGCACCCGAGCGGCGCCTGCCGATGCAGTTGCATCGGGCGTCATAGTCGCACCGGTCAGGAAGCTCTCGAGAGTCTGTCCGGCTTCCAGCGCCGCGCGCAACCAGGCCGGCCGCGGGCCGCGGCCTCCCCACTGGTTGCCCTTGCCGTCGCTGTATTTCGCGGGATCCTTCGCAGCAGCGGGTTGGGTCTTGCTCGCCTTCTTGACCGCGCTCTTCAAAGCGACGGCGCTCTGTTTCGGCACGCTGTCAGCCGCGCCGGAGGCGAACTTGAGATCCGCTGCGGTGAGCCCGAATTTCGCGATCAAGTCGTTGATCCTGGCAACAGCGCCCTGGGATTCAATGCCCCGCTGCTTGTCGGCAGCAGCCTGAAGGACGGCAATTTCGCGCAGCAATTGAGCGTGTGTCTTGGTCATGAGAAGAAGAAAGTAAAAGGTGCGCAAGTCTAATGACTTTCTTCAGATGACATGAATTGGCCGAGTCGCAATGCTCGGCACGTTAATTCACAATCAACCCGAAGACAGACGGTGAGAGCCGCAATTAGCCGTCACTGTCCGGCAATGGCAACTCTCGCGCCAGTATGAATTCGTACGCTTCACCGGCGTGCCGCGCGGCCGTGAAGATGGCGGTGCGGTCATTGCGCAGCACCTGCAGCCAGCTGTCCAGATAGGCGGCGTGTCCTTCGATGGTGGCATCCACGAGCCCGATATGGCCGAGCACGAAGGCGCAGCCGAGCTCTGCCACCAATTCCTCGAACGCATAGGCCGCATCGCCGAAGCGTGCGCCGAAGGTTCGGTTCAGGCGCTTCTCATGTCCCGTCCAGTGGACCAGCTCATGCAGGGCGGTTGCGCAATAGGCCTCCGGACTGGTGAAGCGGTCGACATCGGGCAGCATGATGCGATCGGCAGCCGGGGAATAGGCCCCGCGTGTGTAGCCGTGCTGGATGTTGGGTCGGCAGCCGCCGATAAAGCGCATGGCCCCCTCGATCGGAGACCGGTCTGTCCACGTTTCTGCGTCTTCCGACCGGTCCGGCACCGACGCAGGCAGGCCATCCACCTGGGCCACGTTGAAGAGCCAGAACGGCATGCACAGCAGCACACTGGAGTGGACACTATTACCGCTATTACCGCTATGACCGCCGTAGGCGTTATCGCCTGCACCGCCCTCCCCTTCCCCATGAGCTGCGCCGTTGCCACCGACGTCATTGCCTGCATCGTTCTGGTGGCCCGTCGCTTTGCGTTCGAAATGCGCGCACAGCACCCCACGCTCTCCCCTGCGCACCTGCGCGCCCATGCTGGCCGCCTGCTTGTAGGTCAGCCACACGTTGGACGCGTAGCCGTGCTCGATGGCGGCGTCCCACAGGAGCAGCACATTGGCGCCGTGGTAGGGCGCACCGGTCTTGCCATTGCGCGGCATGCCGCGCGAGGCCGCCTGCGTCCAGCGTTCCCGGAACACATTGCCGCCCTTCTCGAGCATCGCGATGATGCGGTCCGTGATCGCCTGCCGCACATCCATGCGGCCCTTGGCCTGACCGGCCTGCGTTCTGGCTTCAACAGGGCCTGCTTTGGGTGAGCCCTCGGGGGGTACGGGGGGAAAGCCCGTGGCGGTTTGGCTGTTCGGGATGTCCCGGCCTTCCGCATCGCGCTGACGGGAGGATTCAAGTGCACGCATGGTGGGTCCTTTCTGCGGGGTGTGCCGCGTCGGTGGAAGATCTGCTTTCGGAGCCGCCTCGACGCATGGAAAGCGAGCAGCAAGGGCCGATGTCCGGGGACCGCCCGGAAGCCGCAGCTGAGCGAAGCGAGGACCGGGTGAGGACGGTGGCGCAGCCCTGGCCCTGGACAGCGGCCCGTGCGAGCTATGCGTCGATGAAGAGGTGGCTCCGAAAGCAGATCCGCCGTCGCGCCCCGCTGACACCCTGCGTGCCACCCTGCGTGCCGCCCTCTGTCAGCGCCGCGGCCGCAGGGCCGCGACCCAGCCGTCCTCCGCCATGCGGAGGCATAAACACCCATCCATCCGAGGGACTGCCGCGCGGCGCGCGGCGTGATCAAGCCACGCGCGCAGCGCGCCGTGCAAGGGTCGGTTCGGTCCTTCCCGCCGCAAAGCGGCGGTCACTTCAAAGTGCAACGGCAACGATTCGTGGCCGGTACCCAGTACCGGCCACGCTGACCGACCCACCGCACGCAGTGCGCTGATCAAACGCGAATAAAAAAGGGGCCGAAGCCCCCGCGCTGCTACAGCAGTCCGATCTCCGCGAAGGACTTCGTGCGTGCGCCGGCTACCACGATATGGTCGAGCACCCGCACGTCGATCATCGCCAGCGCGGCCTTGAGCGTCTGCGTCAGCAACTCGTCCGCACGCGACGGATCGGTCGAACCCGACGGGTGGTTGTGCGCGATGATCAATGCGGCGGCGTCGTGATGCAGCGCCCGCTTCAGCACCTCGCGCGGGTAGACACTGGTCTGGGCCAACGTGCCACGGAACAACTCTTCGAACGCGATCAGCGAATGGCGCGAGTCCAGGTAGAGGACTACGAAGCTTTCGTGGGGCTGGCCTGCGAAGTGCAGCTTGAGGAAGTCAGCCACGGCCGTAGGCGTATCGAACACCGAGCGGGTGGTCAGCTCTTCGCAGAGCAGTTCCTGCGCCAGGGCCAGGCCGGTCGCGAGACGATGAAAGTTGGGCAGTCCCGACTGACGCGCGCTGTAGGCAAGCTTCTGCAGCGAACGGCCGTTGGCCTCGTAGAGCGCATCGGCTTCGGCGCCGAAGAACGGACGCAGTGCGTCGACGATGCGTTGCTGGCGCACGCTGAGATCGGAAGAAGCGGATGAAGTCGAAGAGGTGGTCATGACGAACTCCTGTGGACGACACAGGCGGGATTGCCTGCGTGGCCCCGGATCACCCCGTCGCAGCGCAGCGCTCAAGGTCGCCGCAGGCGCGCGGTACGCGCCGAGCACGCGAAGCGCGCGCAGGGCCTTGACCGCGAGAACGAGGGGGTAGCGTGAGGGCACACAGGCAAGCCCTCCCCCGCCCTCAACAGACACCACGGATGCCTTGAGTTCGGCGTGTCTTCGGTCCGTGCCCTCCCCCGCGTCAGGGATGCGCAAGGCGGCCGCAGGCCGTCCCGAAGGGATGAGCGCGACGGCGCGAACCTGGAGCAGCCCGGCCGGCGCAGCCGGGACGCCCGCCGGTGCAACCGACGACGTTCAACTGCACCACGTAGGAAACCAAATCCCGTCCCTGCTGGAGTCAGGCCCATGAGCCAATGCCAGTTGCCACGAGGTGGATGCATGCCTGCTGCAGACACGCTGAGACTCGCTGCACAACACGCCGCCGGACTGGCTGGAAATCGAACGCGAGTGCCACTCGGAGCCCGCAGCCAGCCCGCGTGGCCAGCGACATCTTCCCGCATGCGCCCGGCCCTTTCATCCGCCGCGCACGCGATGATGCGGGCTACGCACGGCAGGTGAGAGCGTTTCGGAGGACTCGTTGTTGGAGGTTTGAATGCGCCCCAAATGCGACGCTGGCGCGATCAATGTGACCGGTCAGGATTTGGATAAAGCAGCGAGCCGAGCGAGCCGCGCAGGAAATGGCAAGCCTCGTGATTGCGCGATGCGGTCGGCCACGGCAAACAACACCGCAGGGTAAGCCCACGCCCGAGGTGGCTCGCCACGACCTCGATGTTCTCAGCCATCCCGCCAGGCTGTTCGACACTGCGGTGCCAGGCAGCAACGCCGTCGCTGCGGCTGAAGATCGAAGTAGTCGGGACGGAAGGAACGGGATGAATTTGCTCAGCTCCCGTATCCCCGGCCATGCCGTCAGAGTGCTCGCAAATCTTCCGGGCGTTCGCAGCGCGCGCGCTGCCCGGAAGGGGGCTGCCCAACGACCCTTCACTTCATGACTTAACGGCCCTTGCGCCCGCGCGACGCTCGCGACGATGCTTCTGCAAAGCCTTCATTCGCTTGTCAGCAAATATGTTCAGCAGGCTCACAGTAGCCAGCACGGCGAGCTTGGGAAACATTGTCGCGACGCCCTTTCGCACGCGCAGGTCAACCTCTTTCTGCATTTCGACCGAACGCGCCAAACCGGAGTAGTCGGGGGCCAGCACATGGGGCGTTCTACAGCTTCAGCGTCAAGCACGGCTTCGGGTTGCGGACGGTCGGCAGTCGATCCGTGCTCCTGTGCGTACACCTTGGTGAACTCCGCCCCCAACAGGAAGATTTGCGCAGCGTAGTACACCCACGCCAGCAGCAGGACCAATGAGCGAGCACCCGCGAAGGCGTCTGCCATGCCGCTCTTGCCAAGATACAAGCCGATCAGTGCCTTGCCCATCTCGAACAGCACCGCAGTCACCGCCGCCCCGACCCAGACGTCACGCCATTCGACTTTCGTCGTTGGCATGAACTTGAAGATCATCGCGAATAGCACGGTGGTGACACCGACGGAGACCGCGATGTTCAGGATCTGCAGCAGGATCTCCTGGCCCGGCATCAGGCCTCCCACGAACGCGCCGAACGCTGCGAGGGCCGTGCTGACCGACAGCGACACCATCAGCAGGAAGGCCAAGCCCAGGATCAGACCGAACGAGAACACGCGAGCCCGCAGGATTCCCCAGAGTCCGCTGGGCTTCTGCGACTCGGGCACATGCCAGATGCGGTCCAGGGCGCTTTGCAATTTGCCGAACACGCTTGTCGCGCCGACGATCAGAACCGCAATGCTCAATGCGGTCGCGAGGATGCCATTGCCGCTGATGGCGGCGCTCTTGACCATTCCTTGCACGGCCTTGGCGGATTCCTCCCCCACCATGCCCGAGAGCTGGCTTGCGATCTGGCCCTGCACCGCCTCGGCGCCGAAGACGAGCCCGGCAACGGCAATGACCAGCACCAGCAGCGGGGCCAGTGAAAACATCGTGTAGTACGAGATTGCGGCGCCCATGCTCGGCGCATAGTCGTCCGACCACGCGACCACGGATTTCTTGCAGACATCCAACCATCGGGAAAGCTTCATGACGAATCCTGGTGCTCGGATGCAGACATGCATTCCGTGAGTTGCGGCGACGCTGCGCGCGCAATGTCGATGTTCGTGTGGGACAGTACGCCGAAGCGCATGAGGCCCGTGCAATGGTGCACTTGGGGAGCTTTGGGGCCCGTTCTGTCTTCGCAGCCGGCGCCCGCTTGACGGCGCGCAAAATCGATATCACGATCGCCTCGGATCAACCGTCCGGACGATCGAGCGAAGGCCAACTGCGACCCGGTTGCGTCGATCACGAGGTAGTTGGCAGCGGCATTGCAAGCATGCGGCCGCTTGGCTTGAGCCCACAGCGCCACTTCACAGAGCCCCATGTCGATCATCCATGGGACTTCCGATTGCGGTCCCGGTCGCGTGGTTCAAACGCCACCCGGACACCCTCCTCGCCGCGTTGCAAACAGCACGCCGACGGGCTGCTATGCGCCGGCCCAACTGATAGGCGATGCACGCGAGCACGGGTGTGCTGGTGCGCCTGGTCGACATCAAGACTGGTCAACACGCTCGAGGACGCCTCAGGAGACCAAGTTGCAGCAGACATCGGGGTCACTGCTCGCTGGGATGCGAGCTTCGAGAGACCCTTGCGTGCGGTGCGCCTGGGCATGTCCCGGATCTTGGGAACGCCAGAAGCCGTGGCGCTGCGGCTCATGGCCGAGCGCGCGAAGCAGCTGTTCGCCCGTTGGGAGGACATGAGGCGGCAAGATCTCAAACGCCCTGCTTGCGTGACACGCCGGCGCCCCTTCGCGGGTTCGGCACGAGTCCACCTTTTCGCGTTCAGTGGTCCCCGCGCAATTGCCGGCTCATGCTTGGCTGGAGCAGGGCAGCGACGGCTTTCGCAAACCGGGCGATCAAGCAGTCAGATAAGTGGCTCGCGGGAATGCCAGGCAGCCGAATCGAGCGCCGCTAAAGGGCTTCCAGTTGCCTTCGGCCTGAGCGAGCCTGTCTGCCAAGGCATAAAGCACTGCGGGGTGTGCGCCCAACCCCAGGTGGCTCGAGATGACTTCGATGTTTTCCGAGTTCGGCCCTGCCGGGATGATGCTGCTTCGCCCCCCCACGACGCCATCGCTGCGACTGTAGATCGAAGCCGCGGGCATGGAGGGCACCTTCGCTTTGGAATCGCCGCCCAACGGGCTACCAAGGGTGATGACGTTTCGAACCATCTGCGGAGCATGCCTTGCAAGCAAGCGGGCATAGACACCCCCAAGACTCCAGCCGACCACACTCACCTTGCGGCCGCTGCCAGCGTGAAGTCGCGCCAGTTGATCGCGCATTTTTTCTTCGACCCCGCGTCGGGGGCCAGGTTTCGGCCCTGCTCCCACCCATGCACGTCATAGCCTCGCCCGCGGAGATAGTGCCGCAGGATCTCGGTCGACGAATCGACTGCGATAAGCCCGGGAAGCACCAGCACCGAGTGCCCGTCCCCCCGCGGGGCAGCCTGAAGGAGGGGCCAGAGCGCAATGGCTGCGCTCGCTTCCCAGATGGCCCGCGCTTCCGCGAGCAATAGCCATTTCGAGGGGCGCTTGAGAAACGCCGGACCATGGCTGACGGCTTTGTATCCTCGGGGCGCGGCGCCCTGGCGGCTGGAGCCACCTTGGTGCGCAATGTGAGCGGCGAGGAGTGACATCTGATCCTTTGAAATTTCGCAAGATCTTTTGAGGCGCCATTGCTGCAGTGCGTCAGACGAAGCCGCGTCTGCCCGTGTTCAAAGGTGAGCTGACCCCCGAGACAGTTGGGTCCCCTCCCGATCTCGTTCGCTAGCGGGCTGGTGAGAAGCCCAGCACCCGCATGGGTTTGGCCAATGATTGCCTCGACTTCCAGTAGTCGGCCCACGGGTCGACCTTCTGGAACGACAGGTGTTCGCGCGCAGTGGCGATGGTCCAGTGGGAGCCGCTTTTCAAGCTCCTCAGGTCATCCCATGCGACGGGCATCGAGACCCCAAGGCTCGGCCGTGCGCGCGCCGAGAACGCCGCCGCGGTCGTGGCGCCATGGCCGTTGCGCAGGTAGTCGACGAAGAGCTTCCCCACGCGATTCGCAGGCCCGCTCTTGGCGACGAAGCGCGACGGGATGGTCTTGGCCAGGTGCTGGACGATCGCTTTCGAAAACGCGTTGACGGTGTCGTAGTCGACGCGCGGTGCCAATGGCACCACCACATGCAGCCCCTTGCCCCCACTCGTCTTCAACCAGGATTTCAACCCGAGTTCGTGCAGCAGGGCATGCGTGAGGACCGCCGCCTCCTGGACGTGGGACCACGACGTGCCCTCGCCGGGGTCGAGGTCGAAGATCATGCGATCGGGCCGGTCGATGGCCTTCTTCGTCGAGTTCCAGGTGTGGAACTCGATGACGTTGAGCTGCGCCGCACCGGCGAGCGCCTGGGCGCTGGCGACCTCGAGCAGCGAAGCATGGCCCGGCCACAACGACGCGTCCAGTTCCGTGATGCCCGGGATGCCGATCTTCTCGCCGTGCTTCTGGAAGAAGAGCTGGCCAGCCACACCCTCGGGTCCGCGCACCAGCGACACCGGCCGACCCTCAAGGTCCGGCAGGATGAAGTCCGCCACCGACTCGTAGTAGCGCACGAGGTCCAGTTTGGTGAGTCCGGAAGTGGCATCGATGACGCGATCCGCGTGGCTGACCTTGATGCCGGCGGAGGATGGTTTGCCCTTCGCTGTCTGGCCACGCGATGGCGCAGCGGGCGTGCCGTCGACGAACTTCGCCGTCTCCCGCGCGATGAGGCGCGCCGGCTTGTCGCTGCGCAGGCCCAGGTACGACGCATGGCGGACCTGGCCGTCCGGAGTCCATTCGGCGAAGGTGACCTTCGACCACGAGCCAAGGCTCGACCCACCGCTCGGCGCCGACGGCCCGCCGGGACCAGCGACCAGTTTTGGCGGGACCGGCAGCGAACGGCGAAGTCTTGCTTTGCAGTGGCGCCAGCTTGTCTTTCAGCTCGCGCGCCGTCTGCACGTCCCAGCCAGTACCGACGCTGCCCGCGGACACCAGCGTGCCGTCAGGGGCGTGGACGCCAAGCAGCAAGCTCCCCACCTGCGCAGCGTTGTCGCTGCGCACGGTGTAGCCGACCACGACGAACTCCTGGCGCAGCTTGCATTTGAGCTTGAGCCAAGCCTCAGACCGGCGCGAGACGTAAGGCGCATCCACGCGCTTGGCGATGAGCCCTTCGAGATTGAGGCGACACGCCGAGGCGAGGATCGACGCCGGATCGCCTTCGAAGTCCGCGCTGTAGCGCACGTGTTCGGTGGCCTTCTCGTCGAGGAAGGCCTTGAGCAACGCGCGGCGCTCACGCTGGGTGACGGCGCGCAGGTCATGCCCCTCGAAGAACGGGACGTCGAACAGGAAGTAGACGATCTGCTCGGCGCCGCGCCCGCGGTCGAAGGCATTCTGCAGCGCGTTGAAGTCGGGCGAGCCGCTGGGTCCCAGCACCACGATCTCGCCGTCCAGGAAGCCGGAGCTAAGGCCGAGCTGCTCAAGTTCGCCGACGAGGGTGGGCATCTTTGCGGGCCAGTCGTGGCCGCCGCGCGTGATGAGGCGCGCGCGTCCGCGCTCGATGCGTGTCATGAGGCGATAGCCATCGAACTTCATCTCGTAGATCCATTCGCCTGCCACGGGCACACCGGCGGCGAGCGTTGCGAGTTGCGGCGTGAGTTTCTCGGGCAGGGGGGCCTTGAGGGCACCCGCTGCCTGCGCGCTCACACCGTTCTTTGCACCCTCCCCTGCCCTTGGACTTGCCCTTGCCCTTGGACTTGCCCTTGCCCTTGCCTTTGCCTTTGCCCCTCCCCCCGCTTTCTCTGCCGGCGAAGGCCCTGCCGAAGCGGATCTCTCGGGCTTCTTCTTGCCGCGTACCGTCGAGGACCTGGTGATGACGCTGTCGGGCAGCGCCATCAGCACGTCGTACTCGGCCTTTGGGCGTGCAAACGCGTCCCGCTTCTTGAACAGGATCCAGGGTTCCTGCTTCTC
Source organism: Variovorax sp. dw_954 (assembly GCF_018449755.1). NCBI lineage: Bacteria > Pseudomonadati > Pseudomonadota > Betaproteobacteria > Burkholderiales > Comamonadaceae > Variovorax > Variovorax sp. dw_954. The sequence continues at coordinate 207,757 of NZ_JAAVVD010000013.1, forward strand.
GCCGCCCTTGGCGATCTTCACCAACTCCCAGAGGCCGTGCAGCTTCTCACCGTGCAGTTTGAAGAGCACCTTGCCCACGGCCAGTCCCTCGCGCGGATCGCCGACCGGCTCCCACGTTCCGCGGTCCCACACAATGACCTCTCCCGCGCCGTACTGCTTCGGCGGGATCGTGCCTTCAAAGGAACCATAGGACAGTGGATGGTCCTCCACGTGAATGGCCATGCGCTTGTCGCTCGGGTCGAAGCTCGGCCCCTTGGGCACGGCCCAGGAAACCAGGACCCCGTCGAGCTCGAGGCGGAAGTCATAGTGCAGCCGGCCCGCCGCGTGCTTCTGGACCACGAAGGTCAGGGCACCCTGGCGATCCTGCACATGTTCGCCGCGCGGCTCGGCCGTGATGCCGAAGTCGCGCTTGGCCCAGTAGCGCGCCAGCGGATCGATGCGCTTTTCAGCCACGGCGCGGAGGCAACGCCGCGCTGCCTATTTCTGGGCCAGGTGCTGCCGCACCGCATCGGCCGAGTTGCCGACGGCCTTCACGGCGGCCCTGAGTTGCTCCGGCGTGCAGCCCAGGCTCTTGCACCAGTCGCGGACCTCGTAATCCTCGGTGAGACTGATCAGCTTGCGGTCCTGGCCGGTCTTTGTGGTGTCGTCGCTCATCGCAGTTTCCGTTCTGTAAAGGGAGTGCTCAGACTACTGCGGTGGTGCTGGCGACGATGTAGGGCGGTGCCCAAATCTGTGCGAGCGACAAGTGGCGCTGACGGCCAAGCGCCCGTCGCCGCTGCTCTCATGAATGTCGATTGGCGTTCATGGCCTCAATGACGCGTCTCGGTGCTGTCCGGCCGTCGCCGCCGTGCGCCCGATATGCGCCGTCAAGTCGATCCAGGTCTGGTAGTCGATCAACAGCAAGCGCCGCCGCGATGCGGGGGTTCGCGTCTTGCGCCTTCGGCGGGCCGGCGCGGGCTGCGCCGGAATCGAAGCAAGATCGGATTGACGGGGTTTGGTTTTCACGAGGCTGGACAGCATTGACGAGTGGGATGCAAATTTTCGCGGATACACCTTCCCTCAAGCCCGGCGCCTCGCGGGCGTCGCCGCCTTTTTGGAGGGGATCCTGGTTGCTCCGGATCGATGTCAGATAGGAGCGCTACCTACGGTTGCAGTCGACGGCGACGCGGACAGCGACGACGTGGCGAGAGCGCCTGAAAACCATCGACGAAGCCCCGCCATAGCGATGCGCAGCGAGACCGCGGGCGCGCGCTACCTGACCTTGAATTCCAATCGCCCGTCGGCGCTGCGAAACGTCGCTGGCCCCGTTCTGTCGACAACTTTTCCTGTCGACAGCCTGTACTCCGCGAAGGAAGTCTCGTCTTTGGACGGCTCGCCCGCGGCGATGCTGCTCGAGCCGCGTGGGCCATACCGCAATACCACGTGGCGCTTCCCAACTTGGTCCAACACTTCAATCTGTTCAGCGACGTGAGTTCGCCCGTGTGGCATGGATGAAACTTGATTTGGGGGCAACGGCATGCGCTCATGTTCCGCGCGATGGGAGGAATGCCAATGGACACATCCGGCGGCGGCCACGGGCCGAGGTGATCCGCGCCGGGGCGAGACGACGCTGACAGCTAAAAAGTTTCGCGCAATGCGAAGGCGGCCTTCCGACCGTCAGTGCCGTTCGCTGCCGCGGCCGATCGGGCGTAACCATTGCACCGTCGCTTCCATCGGGGACAGTGCACGCAACACCGGGTCGCGTGCCAGCGCGGCGGCCACGGCTTCGAGCTCGTCCGGGTCCACGGTGCGCCACCGCCGTTGCAGTTGATGCGCACAGGCGCCGATCCACAGCTGCTCCTGCTGCTGTCGGCGGTCGGGATCGACATATTCGTCCATGGCTGCATCATACAGAACTACTGGATGTATGTACAGTTATGCCCTGATCCCTTTATCCGTGCTCCGTGATCCCATCTGCCTCGCCTGTGCCGCCCGCTTATGCCGAGCTGCATTGCCGCTCGAATTTCACGTTCCTGGTCGGTGCCTCGATGCCGGAGGAACTGGTGCGGCGCGCCGCCGAGAAGCGCTACACCGCGCTGGCCCTGACCGATGAGTGTTCGGTCTCCGGGGTGGTCCGTGCGCACCTCGAGGCGCGCGAGCGCGGGCTGCACTTCATCGTCGGCAGCGAGATGCTGCTCACCACGGGCAGCGACACCGCCTTTGCCCGCGTGGTGTTCCTCGCGCAGGATCGTCGTGGCTACGGCAACCTGTGCGAGTTGATCACCCTGGCGCGTCGCAGGGCCGCCAAGGGCCTCTACAAGGCGCTGGTGGCCGATGTGGAGGGCAAGGCACCCAAGGCCCCGCACCTGGCCGGCATGGGCGGCTGCATCGCCCTCCTCCTTCCCGCAGCCGACGCGTCCGTGGAAAGCCTGTTCGCACAGGCCATGTGGCTGCGCACATGGTTTGGCGAACGCGGCTGGATCGCCTGCAGCCGTCCGATGGGAATGAACGACGAGTTGCGCCTATGGGTCGCGGAGCAGGCCTCCGCCCAGGCCGGCGTGCCGATCGTCGCCACCGGTGGCGTGCTGATGCATACGCAAAGCCGCAAACCCGTGCAGGACGTGCTGACCGCCGTGCGAATCGGCAAGACGGTGGCCGACTGTGGCTTCGAACTGCTCGCCAACGCGCAGCAGTACCTGCGAGCGCGCTCGGTGCTGCCCGACCTGTTCCCGCCCGAGTGGCTGCAGCAGAGCGTGCGGATCGCGGGCCTGTGCACCTTCAACCTGGAGGAACTGCGCTACGAATACCCGCAGGAGATCGTGCCGGAGGGCGAGACACCGGCCTCGCACCTGCGCAAGCTCGCCTACGCCGGCACCTTGACGCGCTTTCCGGGGGGTCTGCCGGACAAGGTGCGCGCCCAGATCGAGCTTGAGCTGGCCATCATCGCCGAGCTCGCCTACGAGCCCTAC
>NZ_JAAVVD010000129.1:0-310 GCF_018449755.1 Variovorax sp. dw_954
GCGAGGCGCGGCGTCTCCTCGCGCAGCCACCGCCGCACCTCGATCAGATACAGGCTGAACACGAGCGAGGCCACCTCGCCCGGGGGAGCATCCCGCGCGACTTCGCCACTCAGCTGCGCGGCGCGCACCATCTCTTCGATGTGACCCAGCGTCACGGGTGTGCGTGCATAGAAGCGGTTTGCCTCATCGCCCAAGGCAGGGCCGGGCGCCAAAAACTCGGCCGTCTCGCGCAGCGCCGGCCGAGCCAGGCGTGGCTCGCTGGCCCAGTAGCGATAGCGCAGCTTGAAGTAAGCCAGCAGCCGCTCGAGCA
>NZ_JAAVVD010000130.1:0-304 GCF_018449755.1 Variovorax sp. dw_954
ATTGCTCACGATGAAAGCCAGTATAGGCATCGCGGAACGCCTGTGTGCGGTGTCGCACAGTGACCGCGACGGGAGTGTTTCATCAGGCGGGTGTAAGTGGGCCTGACCAGTTCAGTCAGCTCGCCGGGGGGAACGCGCGGTGCTCATGCTAGTGTAGTGTTCGATTCTTGATTGAACTTAATGAAATTGGCATCTCCCATGCTCTACTGCCATCCAGGTTGGAGAGAGCCCATGCGAGTTGCCCCCGAAGTAGTGTTGAGCGATGAAGAGCACGCCGAGTTGACGCGACTGGTGCGATCCAAAG
>NZ_JAAVVD010000131.1:0-298 GCF_018449755.1 Variovorax sp. dw_954
TGCATGCTCAGCTTCCGACAGTCAGGCGCCAATTGCCGATGAGGTTGAACGGGGCCCAGAAGAACGGGTGCGACATGCTGGGGTTCTTCAGCACGGCCAGCTGCCCGGCCTGCATCGCGCGCTGGATGTCGCGGCCCTTGGCCAGCTCGGCATACAGCGTGGTCATCAGCACCTCGGTCGCGTCATCGGACACCGACCACAGCGAGGAGATCAGGCTCGAGGTGCCCGCCGACAGGAAGGAGCGCGTGAAGCCCAGCACCTCGTCGCCCGTGGCCACGCGGCCCAGGCCCGACTCGCA
>NZ_JAAVVD010000132.1:0-264 GCF_018449755.1 Variovorax sp. dw_954
TTAGACGTCCAGGATCTTGGCAACGACGCCCGAACCCACGGTACGGCCGCCTTCACGGATGGCGAAGCGCAGGCCTTCTTCCATCGCGATCGGGTTGATCAGCTTCACGGTGATGCTGACGTTGTCGCCAGGCATGACCATTTCCTTGTCCTTCGGCAGTTCGATCGCGCCAGTCACGTCCGTCGTGCGGAAGTAGAACTGCGGGCGGTAGTTGTTGAAGAACGGCGTGTGACGGCCGCCTTCGTCCTTCGACAGCACATACAC
>NZ_JAAVVD010000133.1:0-256 GCF_018449755.1 Variovorax sp. dw_954
TCCGGGCTGCGTGCGGTCCAGCGCCTGCACTTGGCTCTTCTCGTCGCAGCACAGCACCAGCGCACGCTCGGGTGGCGACATGTACAGCCCCACGATGTCCTCGAGCTTTTCGACGAACTGCGGGTCGCGCGAAACCTTGAAGCCGCGCACGATGTGGGGCTTCAATCCGTGGGCGTGCCAATGGCGCATGACGGTGCTGGCGCTGACGCCCAACTCGGCGCCCATCTTGCGCGTGCTCCAATGCGTGGCCGCCGCC
>NZ_JAAVVD010000134.1:0-232 GCF_018449755.1 Variovorax sp. dw_954
TCACCAGCGTGAGGCTGGCGCAGCGCGCGCGCATCGTGCTGCTGGCGGCTGATGGAATCCAGAACAAGGACATCGCTGAACAGTTGGACATCGGGCGCGTTCAGGTCGCGCGTTGGCGTGAGCGCTATGTGCAATCCCGGCTGGCCGGCATCGAGCGCGATTTGCCGCGCGGTGCGCCGCCGATGAAGGTGGACGCGGCGCGGCTGGTGGAACTGACAACCCGGAGCACGCC
>NZ_JAAVVD010000135.1:0-221 GCF_018449755.1 Variovorax sp. dw_954
GCCTTGATCGAGGACTTGATGTCCAGGCAGCCGGCCAGCACCAGCGGCTGGTTGGCCACGATGCCGATGCTCTGGCCTTCCATGCGGGCGAAGCCGATCACGATGTTCTTGGCGTAATCAGGCTGCAGCTCGAAGAAGTCGCCGTCGTCGACCACCTTCACGATCAGCTCCTTCATGTCGTAGGGCTTGTTCGGGTTGTCGGGCACCAGCGTGTCGAGCGA
>NZ_JAAVVD010000136.1:0-215 GCF_018449755.1 Variovorax sp. dw_954
CCGTTGATCATGCCGTAGCCGGTGACCACGCCGTCACCGGGAATCTTCTGCTCGGCCATGCCGAAGTCGCTGGAGCGGTGCTCGACGAACATGTCCCACTCTTCGAAGGTGTTGTCGTCGAGCAGCAGTTCGATGCGCTCGCGCGCGGTGAGCTTGCCCTTGGCATGCTGCGCATCGATGCGCTTCTGGCCGCCGCCCAGGCGGGCCTGCGCGCG
>NZ_JAAVVD010000014.1:0-193489 GCF_018449755.1 Variovorax sp. dw_954
GAGCCAGATGGGGCCGGCGGATGTGGATGAAGCGTGGCTGCGTTCGGCGCGCCACTTGCATGCGACGGGCGTGTTCCCGGCGATCTCCGAGACCAGCCTTCAGGCTGCCATCAAGTCCATGGACGTGATGCGCGCGGCCGGCCGCACGATCTCCTTCGACACCAACCTGCGGCCCACGCTGTGGAAGTCGACCGAGGACATGCGCCACTGGATCAATCACCTGGCCTCGCTCGCCGACTGGGTGCTGCCCGGCATCGAGGAGGGCCTGCTGCTGACCGGCCACGACACGGCCGAGGGCATCGCGCGCTTCTACCGCGACCGGGGCGCAAAGCTCGTGGTGGTGAAGCTCGGTGCCGCAGGCGCCTACTACGACAGCATGGATGGCGGCAACGGCTATGTCGACGGCTTTCCGGTCGAGAAGGTGATCGACACCGTGGGAGCCGGCGACGGCTTTGCCGCAGGGGTCGTGAGCGCCTTGCTGGAAGGGCGCAGCGTGCCGGATGCGGTGCGCCGCGGCGCCTGGATCGGCGCACGCGCGGTTCAGGTCCTCGGCGACACCGAAGGCCTGCCGACGCGTGAAGAACTGGCACAGGGCGGCTTCTAGAATCGCGTGCTTCCCATGCCCGATCGGCTCTGTTCCATGAAATGCACCCTGAGCTACCGATGAACGACAGGCCGCAAGTTCGACGTCCCACCATCGCGGCCGTCGCGGCGTCCGCAGGTGTGTCCAAGGCCACGGTTTCGCGGTTCTTCAATCACGACAAGTTGCTCACGCCCGACATCGCGGCACGCGTCAAGAAGGCGATCACCGAACTCGACTACGCGCCCAGCCCGATGGCCCAGGCGCTGAGCCGTGGTCGCTCACGATTGATCGGCCTGGTCGTGGCGGACATCACCAATCCCTATTCCGTGGCAGTGCTGAGAGGCGCGGAAAAGGCATGCCAGGAGGCCGGCTACCTGGTCATGCTGTTCAACCTCGGGAATTCGGTCGGACGCGAGCGTGAAGCCATCGATGCGCTGGCTGGTTACCAGGTCGACGGCTTCATCCTTAATACGTTGGGCCGCGGGGCCGGCGTCGTGGAGGCTCTGGAGCGCAGCGGCAAGCCGGCTGTCCTGGTGGATCGGCGGCACAGCGGCATGACGCCCGATTTCGTGGCGCTGGACAGCGCCGACGCGATGGTGACCGCCTGCAACCATCTCATCGAGAACGGCTACCGTGAACTCATGTACGTCACTGAGCCGAAGAAGGGCGTGAGCAGTCGGCGCGAGCGTGCGACCGCGTTCACCAAATGCGTCGCATCGGAATCCAGGCGGGTCGCGGGGCAGGTGTTCGAGTATTCGGAGGACGACGGAAAGCTGCTCGAGGATGCGATGCGGGCGCTCCTTCTCCGCGCGAAAGGCGCAAAGGACGGTCGCCGCGCCGCCGTCATCTCCGGCAATGCAGTAGTCACGCTGCGCATTGCCGGCATCGCGGCGCAGTGCAACTGGAAGTTCGGCGCCGACCTGGGTTTCCTTGGGTTCGACGATCCCGAGTGGGCGCCACTCATCGGTCCCGGACTGAGCGCCATTGCCCAGCCTACCGACGCGATCGGGCGAACGGCGGCCACCTGCCTGATCGATCGATTGCATGGCGAGTCAGCGGCACCCCGACAGATCCTCTTGCCTGGGCAACTGGTCATGCGAGGATCGTCGGCCGCGCAGGGGGGACGCGCTTTCGGTAGGAAGCAGTCCCATGAATTCGATACCTAACTACACAGCACGCGCTCCGTCGGCAGGCGGTCTCCCTCGCGAAGGACGTTGGTCATGATCGTGAGGACCGGGTTCTTGGCGACGCGGATCGGGTTGATCCCGTCGATCCCGCCGTGCGCCTCGAACTCGATCAGGCAGCGTTGGCAAGGTTTCCGACGGGGTACCAGCATGTGGCATACATCCAGACGCTGATCGGATACACGGTCTAGCTGGATATGCCGCAACTGACAGGCCCCGAGGTCGAGCGCCTGCATGCGCGTGGAAAAACTTGGCTTGCTGGCGCATCACTGGAACGATGAAGGCCCCCAAGGCCCGACGATCTGTCCGGTGCCCCATTTCGGTCTCCTCGCTACAGCTAGCAGGCGATCAACGCCTGCGCCTCGCGCACCATGCGGTCAACAATCACGGCCGCCGGCAGGACATCGTGTATGAGGCCCACGGCCTCGCCAGTGAGAAGGCAGGCATTCTCGACGTCACCGGCTCCCAGCGCCTTCCAATTGCGAGCTTCCTCGCGCGCCAGATTGTCGGGCTGCGTCAACTCTTCCTCGCGTCCGTGCCAGTCGAGCGCAAAGCGCGTCTTGAACGTACGCGCCGTGAATGGCCGAGGCCAATCGATGCGCCGGGCAATGTCTGCGACCTGGAAACGTAGTCCGCATCGTCGTAGCTGTCCATCCCGTTCTGCTGAACTCCATGGAAGTCCAGAACTTCATCCGCTTCTTGTCGATGAGGAGCAACTCACGGTCGCATTCATAGGCACCTTCGTGGCGATGGTGGCCATTCGCAATGAGCATTCCGCGCTCGAGACTCGCCCGGCACACAGCAAATATGCAAGAACGAAATCGGTCCTTTGCCGCCGATGCACGGGGGCCTAAGTTCATGCCATGTCCAAACCAGACCACCCCATCGAGCCCTTCGGACAAGACGCTCCCGAAGGCCTTCCACACAGCACGCCACGCCGCCACTTCCTCGGCCTGGCCGGCCTCGCTGGCAGCGGACTGCTGACGGCGGGCACATCCGCAGCCGCGCAGTCCGCGGCCCCGGTGAGCGATGTCGCCTCTTCGGCCGACTACGACGAGAGCTTTCGCAGGCGCACGCTGCGCGTGCGCGTGGACCTCGCCAATGCCAACGCGGCGCTACCGCTCCCGCCTCATCCGACCAACGGCGACGAGCAACGCTATCCGAACAACATCGGCTCCGACAGCCGCGGCCTGCCGCACAACGAGCGCGGCGAGGTCGATCCGGCCGCCTGGAAGCTGGCCACCACCGCGTACATCACACGCGACCCGGTCGACTTCGAGAAGATTCCGCTCGGCGGGACACGCAAGCTGGTCAACCCCATCGGCACGCTCGCGGTCAACCTTGACGGCCTGGTGCCCGCCCAGTTCGCATTGCCGTCGGCGCCCGCGCTGGCCAGTGCGGCGCGTGCGAGCGAGGCCATTGAGATCTATTGGGTCTCGTTGCTGCGCGACGTGCCGTTCCACGAGTTCAGCGACTCGACGACGAACAAGGGCGTGATCGCGGCCGCCGAGGAGTTGAGCAAGGCGCCCGACTTCCATGGCCCCAAGCAGGGCGGCAAGGTCACGCCGCAGACACTGTTCCGCGGGGCGGCACTCTATGTCGACAGCAATGACCGCAGCGGCCGCACCGCGCGCTGGGTCACGCCGCCCGGTGTCACGGAAGGCCCGTACATCTCGCAGTTCCTCTACCGCGACGTGCCCTTCGGCCCGCGGACCTTGTCGGCGCGCATTCGCAGCTACGACCCCGGGAGCGAGTTCCTGACCAGCTACGACGAGTGGCTCAGCGTTCAGAACGGCAATGCGCCCAAGGGCCGGATCGCTTTCGACCCGACCCGCCGCTACATCGCCAACAGCCGCGACCTCGCGGCCTATGCGCATGCGGCAGCGGCGTTCAACTTCATCGGCAATCAGTTGCTGAGCACACCGTCGGCGTCGGACGCGGCGTTCGGCGGCATCTTTCCTGCGGCGCAGAACACCCTGGCCGCGAGCAACCCGTACCTGAAACTGAAGACCAGCGGTGGCGCCTCGGGCACCTTCGGCGCGGCCTATTTCCAGTCTATTCTGTCGCTCGCTTCGTCGCTGGGCATTCGCATCAACTACTACCAGAAGTGGTACCTGCAACGCGTGCTAAGGCCAGAGGCGTTCGGCGGGCTGGTCCATCACCGGCTGGCCAACAAGGTCAGCGAGTATCCGATCCACGAGGCGTTCCTCGGCTCGCAGGCGCTGGAGCGCAGCCGCGCGAAAAACGGTACACACCTGCTGTCGCACGTGTTCCCGGAAGGCGCGCCGATCCACTCTTCGTACCCCGGCGGGGCGGCCATCATTGCGTCCGTGACGGTCACGTTGCTGAAGGCCTTCTACGACGAGTCGCTGGTCATTCCGAACCCGGTGCAGCCTGATCCGGCCGACCCGACGCGGCTGGTTCCTTACCAAGGACCGCCGCTGACAGTGGGCGGCGAGTTGAACAAGCTGGCGCTGAACTATGGGTCCGGTCGCACGGCCGGTGGCATCCACTGGCGCTCCGATGCCGCGGCTTCCTACGCGCAAGGCGAGGCGCTGGTGATCAGCCTGCTGCGCGAGCAGAAGCAGACCTTTCGCGAGCCCTTCGAAGGCTTCTCGTTCACGCGCTTCGACGGCACCCGCGTGACCGTCTGAGGATCACGACGGGGCACTGGCAATGGGCGTCGGTGCCCCGCCCCGCGTGCGATTGCTCCGCGGACCCCGGACGTCTCAAGTTTGCGGAGCACGCGCGTCCGGATACCGAGGTTGGACACCGGGCCAAGACACGCTCAGTCCAGGAGGGCCACCCGTTCCTCAGCCTGTTGCACCTCGTCGGCCCGTACCTGCGATGCTCGATGCGCAGGCCGCTGCAACCCCAGGTGCTCACGCAGCGTTCGGCCCTCGTACTCGGTGCGGAACAGACCGCGGCGGCGCAGCTCGGGCAGCACCAGTTCGATGAAGTCATCCAGCCCGCCGGGAAACCAGGGCGACATGATGTTGAAGCCGTCCGCACCGCCTTCCTCGAACCATTGCTGCAACTGGTCGGCGATGCTGGCCGGCGTGCCGACCACCTGCTGGTGGCCGCGCGCGCCGGCGATTCGCAGGTAGAGGTCACGGATGCTGAGGTTTTCGCGCCGGGCCAGGTCCAGCAGCAGGCGCTGCCGGCTCTTGGGTCCATTGGTCTCGGGCAGCTCGGGCACAGGCCCGTCGACCGGTAAGCCGGAGAAATCGAAGCCACCGATCACGCTCGACAGCAACGACACGCCGACCACAGGATGCACCAGCGACTGCAACTGCTCGAACTTCTCTTCGGCCTCCGCCTGCGTGCGGCCGACCACCGGGAAGATGCCGGGCATGATCTTCACCTGGTCCGGATGCCGCCCATAGGTCGTCACCCGGTTCTTGATGTCGGTGTAGAAAGACTTGGCCTCGTCGAAGGTCTGGTGCGCCACAAAGATAACCTCGGCCGTGCGCGCCGCCAGGTCGCGGCCCGCTTCCGAAGCGCCGGCCTGCACCACCACCGGTCGGCCCTGCGGCGAGCGCGAGACGTTGAGCGGCCCGCGCACCGAGAAGTGCTTGCCCTTGTGATGCAGCACGTGCAGCTTGTCTTCGTCGAAATACTTGCCGCTTTCCTTGTCGCGCACGAAGCTGTCGTCTTCCCAGCTATCCCACAGGCCGGTCACGACGTCGTGGAACTCCGCCGCGCGCTCGTAGCGGAAGGCGTGATCGAAGTGGTCCTCGCGATTGAAGTTCTGCGCCTCGCCGGTGCCGCTCGAGGTGACGAGGTTCCAGCCCGAACGCCCGCCGCTGATCTGGTCGAGCGAGGCGAATTTGCGCGCTACGTTGAAGGGCTCGTTGAAGCTGGTCGACACGGTGGCGATGAGACCGACCCGCTCGGTCAATGCGGCGATGGCTGCGAGCAGCGTGAGGGGTTCGAAGTGATCGCTGCGCGCGGTGCGCGATATGGACGGCAGGTTGCTGCTGCGCACGCCGACCGAGTCGGCAAGGAAGATCGCATCGAACTTCGCGGCCTCGGCCTTCTGTGCGAGCGCAACGTAGTGCCGGAAGTTGCTTCCCGCATCGGCCTGTGCTCCTGGATGGCGCCATGCGGCGATGTGGTGGCCGGTCTGCATGAGAAGGCGCCGAGATTGAATTGGCGCGTGGATGAAGGCATGGGTTGGGTTCCTGAAAAGACAAGGGACGGGGCTGTGTCACCACGCGAGCTGAAGGCCCGGCGGCAAGCCGGTCACCGGCGTGCGATCTGGCACGGGTTGAGCAGTGGTTGCAACGGCGCCCGGCTCCACGTCAATGAAGTCGCTCAGCACGTCATCGCGCAGCCGGATGAAAGCCGGGTCGCTGCGGTTGCGCGGATGCGGCAGGTCGACCTCGACCGTGCGCCGGATTCGCCCCGGCGTAGAAGAAAATGAGTCCCTTCCAAACGTGAGGGTAAAAGTGTGACTCCGCGTCTGCCGGAGCCCGCCCTGCGGGGCCAAGCCCCGTCGCACAAGGGGATCGCCAGTTCGGAAAGCAAATGCGATACCGCTGCGCCGCGTCGTTCCGAAAGTCGCCGCGTCGTCTTCGCGGGCGATCGGATTTCAACCGATGGCCGCGCGCGTCACAGCCGCGCGCGCCTTTTGCCCGAGCTTCCTGTATCCCGTCGGCGGCGCGTAGCCGAGAGCGGAATAGCAACTGCGGCAGTGCTTGCAGCGGAAAGGCGCGTCCAGCAACTGTGCGTCGAGTTTGTATGCCGATCGGCGACCGCATCTTCGGCAGACATCGCGCAGGGCGTCACCGTGGATCGGACAACGCACATGTCGCTCGAGCTGGAATATTCGGCTGTGATAGGCAGTGCTGATGCAGCTCGGACAAAACCGGAGGAAGGGGCACGTGTCATTTGTCGGGCGAGAGATGCCCTCGCGCACGTTGCGCCGGGTGATGCCGAGCAACCGCGCAACCCGAGCGATGTCGACGTCGGCAGGCACGGTACCCTCATAGGGATCGATCGGATGGCCACACACCTGCGACATCACGAGATACCCTGGTAACCGGTTCATATGAGCGAATTTCCAGAGCATGCTGACCAACGACTCATAGGGCTGGAGCCAGGAGCGCTGAAACACGTATCCCAGGCGCGGGTCCAGCGCGTGTTCTTCGAGCGTCAGTATCAGCAGTGTCACGCGCCGTGCTTTCTTGCAGTACTGCAGGCAGCGTGAAATCGTGCGGGCGATGCGGTTCGAGGGCAGCCTCGATGGTGCGAATCACGTCGTAGCGAGAATATTCTCGGCTCAGACTGATGTGGAAGCCCAGTACCGCGCGGCTGTAGACGTCGATGATGACCAGCAACCACAGGCGCTCGATCTCGAACTGCTGCTCGAAACCCAGGGGGTCGCGCACCACGACCTTCAGTCGCACGTCAAGCCGGTGGCCGTCGAACTCCACGACATCGAATGCCTCCCGCGCGGCAGGAGCTGCGATGTCGCCGGGCATGCCCTTGAGGTGAGTCGCCCCAGCAAGCCGTGCGCCGCGGCCGAATGTACGCAGGCACTCGGTGCGTACCATCTTCGCCAGAGAACGGATGCCCATGCGCTGTGCGTTGAAGGGGTAGTCCGCAGCGGTGAGACCGGCCTGCCTGCACTGGAGCAGGAAGTCGATGTGCAGGTGCTTCAGGCCACGAAGCCGTATGCGCAGTCCCTCGGCGGTGGTGGTCTGCTCGACAGCGATGCGCTTGGCGCGGACTTGTTGGACGATCCAACCTGCGATGGCAGGATGGCGCTGCAACAGTTCGTCGAATGCTCCGGCGGCCCCGGAACCATCCGCTCGGAGTCGGACTTTAGCAATGCGCTGATAGGGCGCGACGCGCGCATACGGCACGAGTGCGCGCCACCCGAAAAGGCGACCGTCTTCGTGCGGCGCGAGACAGTGATCGAGGAGGCGATAGAGCTGCCCGCGCTTGACGCCAGTGCTGGCCTCTATTGCCTTGAGAGAAGTGCTCGCGAGGTAGAGTTCGATAGCCTGATGCCGAGCGAAGTAGATTGCCCGCTGCGGGCTGCGTAGAGCGGACGCGTCGAAGGCAGGCCATGACGACGGGTCGAGCTCAGGAGTTGGTCGGCGATTCATGGTGTCGGTCCGAAGATCGTTTGCGGTGTCAACGGCTGGCTGTACAACGAAGGCGCGCTCAGGCGGCCGCGGCGTAGGAGCTCGAACACGGCGCCACGCACGACGGGCGGATCGCCCGTCGCGAATGCCTGCTCAAGGCCGGACAGGGACACGGGGTCGTGAACGTACTGGTGTATTGAGGCGTCAGTTTGCTTAGCCAGGCTTGCGTGGAAACGATGGTCGGCAATCCGCTGCCAGTTGACGATCCACATCGCGGCCGCAGCAAGCTCAGCAGCTGCGACGCGTCTCAGCGGGATGTCGCTCGCGGTGGGGGACAGGGGTTCATCCTCATCGTCATTGACAAGCAGCAACTGTTCGCCGTCGTCACGCTGAACCCAGAAATCGACGAGACGAGCTCCTGGTGTAGGACTCAAGCGAAGAGGGCGTTCACAAAAGCACAGCACCGTCGGATCGCCTTCCAGGCGAATCCACTGATCGAATGTCGCACGATCGAACAGGCGAATCCGCCTGCTCAGCTTGGGACTGAAGCCCTCGAGCAGCCGGGCACCGCGTGGTCGAGGTGCGTCCAGCGGTGTCGAGAAGCGTGGAGCAAAACTCCTCATGATTCAACACCTTACGCGGCCTTCGAGCGACTGGATTCGCGAAGTATTGAATTTGCTTTGCGCGGTTGCGAAGTACCAGATTTACTTTCTTTCTGATGACGGTAAATCTGTGACTACGCAAGCAGGCGCCATAGGTAAACGGCGCGCACAGCCGGTACTAGATTTACTTTCTTCTACGAATGACCATTTCGCCCCCGGTGCGTATGGCCGCACCGTGGAGCGGCAATTTCGCGAGCTCATCCGCCGACGTGATGACAGGCGCGAGCGTTTCATTCGCGCCGTCTACCCGCTGTTTCGCGGACCGGCACGATTGAAGGGGGAACTGCGACTCGTCGCGCGAAACGCCGTTCTTGCCGGATTTCGGTTGCTCGGCATCAAGTTCCCCTATGACCTGAACGGATAGCGTGATCCTTGGCCGCCGTCAGGAAGCGGTGCGCCGCGACCTGCGCTCGGCCAGGTACTCCAGCCCGTAGATGTCGGCCATCTCGCTGTGGCCGATCCGATCGCCGCTGCGCCACTGCATCAGGGACTGGAAAGCCACGTGCGAGGGGTTGTAGTTGTACCAGGGGTGGATGGCGATGGCCGTGCCGGACACCTCGTGCTTCACGCCGCGCACGTCGGTCGCGACGATGCGGCAGTTCATCGGGCTGAGGTTCGCGTGGCGCCCCTCCATCTGCGCTGAGACCAGGCCGTAGACCTCGCCCTTGTCCATCACGTAGCCGTTGCGCAGGCTCTCGTAGATCGTCTTGCCGTCCTGCACGTCGATCAGCATGGCCATGTGGATTCCGTAGTCCTCGTCGAACACCGCGGAGATCCAGCTGACGGCCCGCTTGCTGGTCTCGGTGCGGCGGCTCCAGCTGTGGTCGACGCAGTCGTAGCAGTCGACCTCGTAGCGCACGCCACGCAGGTTCAGGTGGCCGGTGATGTGGCCCATGAGCTCGAAGTGCCCGCTCGGGTCGTCCGGGTCGGCCGAGGGGTTGCCCCATTGCGTGCCCAGGCGCTCGTCGAACTGGTGCCCGCCATCGGTCTTCAGCAACGGGTTCTGGTCCGGGTCGCCGGCGTCGAAGGGATCGTGCAGGCCACGGAACTTCAGGTCGAACGAGCAGCCGCCGCCCAGCTTGTACTCGTACTGGAAGTGCGATTCGCGCGGTGGCTTGGTGAAGTGGACCTTGAGGCCGCTTTCCAACTCGTAGTGGGTGAAGTTGTCGGGGCAGGGCAGGTGCATCTGGGCATCGCTGAAGTCCACCTCGTGCGGGTGGAACCGAAAGCCCTGGACGATGCCGACCGAAGAGAGCGCCACGCCGAGATTCGGCCGCGCCGCGATGTACAGGTTCCCCAAAATGCCGGCCTGCGGCACGGAAAAGCTGAGCGGCGTCGTCTCCGTCCAGCGCCAGTTGTCGCGCTTGACGGGGTGGAACTCGGAGTCCTTGCTGGTGATCATGCGTTTCCTCAGGCAGACAGTCAGATCAGGCGAGCGAGCCGGTGGACTTCTCGAGCGCAGCCCATGCCTCCTCGCCCATCTTGCCGCGCCATTCCTTGTAGTAGCCGGCCTGCTTGAGGCGCTCGCGGAAGGGAGCCGTGTCGATGTCGATGAACTTGACGCCGGCCGCCTCGAGCTTGGCCTTGACGTCCTCGTTGAGCTTGCGCATGTCCTCGCGCTCCTGCAGCGCGGCGGCGTTGAAGTTGCGCGAGATGATGTCCTGCACGTCCGCCGGCAGTGCCGTGAATTGAGTGCGATTGGAGACCACGAACATGCCTTCCCAGCAGTGGTTCGTGTTGGTGATGAACTTCTGGACCTCGTACAGCTTGGCCGTGTAGAGGTTGACAAGCGGGTTCTCCTGGCCTTCGACCAGCTTGGTCTGCAGCGAGGTGTAGAGCTCCGAGAAGTTCATGCTGACCGGCGCCGCGCCCAGCGCCTTGAACATGCCGAAGAACATCGGCAGCACCGGAACGCGGATCTTCATGCCCTGCATGTCGGCCAGGGAGTTGATGGGGCGACTGCTGCCGACCGTGCGGAAGCCGAGGTCCCAGTACTTCTCGAACACGTGGATGTCCACGCTGGCAGCCGCCTTGCGAGCGACCCGCCCGACCTCGCCGTCCACCGCGCTCCAGATGGCGGCATAGTCCTTGAACGCAAAGCCGAGCGCGCTGGCGCCGACGGCCGGGTTCAGGGTCGTCATGAAGGATGCCGACGTCGTATAGAAGTCGAGCGCACCCGAGCGCACCTGGGACAGCATGTCGGTGTCGCCGCCCAACTGGCTGGAGGGGAAGTACTTGATGACGACCCGGCCCTTGGACTCCGCGGCGATCTTTTCGGTTGCCTTGACCGCATTCACGCTCAGCGGGTGGTCCGGTGGCGCGAACGAGCCCCACTTCATGTCGAATTCGGCCGCGCGGGCCATTCGAGGAGCGATGGCGAGGAGCGGGGCCCCGACAGAGGCGGCCAGGAGGGAGCGGCGGGCGAAGGTCATGATGTCTCCAGGTTGAAGGGAACTGCTTCTAGAGGAAGCCGGTCGAGATCCAGGGAATGGCTGCCACGAGCAGCAGCCCGGCGGTCAGCGCGCCGAGGTAGGGCCACATGGCGCGCATGGCATCGTTGGGCGGCACCTTGCCGATGGCGCAGGCGATGAAGTAGCCGATGCCCAGGGGCGGCGCAAACACGCCGACGCCCATGGCGAGGATGACCACCATCGCGTATTGCACTTCGTGGATGCCGAAGCTGCGCGCGATGGGAAACACCAGCGGCGCGAAGACCACCAGGGCGGGGATGCCTTCCAGTGCCATGCCCAGCACCACGAAGGCCACGATGGTGATGCACAGGAAGCCGTACTTGCCCCCGGGCACGCCGGACATCATGAAGGAGAGCTGGGTCGAGAAGCCGGATTGGGTCAGGGCCCATCCCATGGCGCTGGCGGCGCCGATGATGAAGAGAATCGCGCCGGACATGGCGGCCGTGTCCACGAGCAGGCCGTACACGCGGCGCCATTCGAACTCGCGATAGACCAGTACACCGAGCAGCACGGTGTAGACGATGCCGATGGTCGACACCTCGGTCGCCGTCGCGACGCCTTCGGTCACCACGAAGCGGATCACGAAGGGCAGGGTCAACGCCGGCGCGGCAATCAGGAAGGCCTTCCAGACCTGGCTGCGCGATGCCCTGGCCACGCCGCTCATGTCGTCGCCGCGCGACCGGAAGAACGCCAGCAGGCCCAGCGCCAGGGCCAGTACCAGCGCGGGCAGCAGGCCGCCCGTGAACAGCGCCGAGATCGAGACGCTGGTCACCGACCCGATCGTGATCAGCACCAGGCTCGGCGGGATGGTCTCGGCCATCGCTCCGGAGGTGGCCAGCAGCGCCACCATCTCGCCCGGCTTCTGGCCGCGCTTCTTCATTTCGGGGAACAGCACTGGCGCCACGGCAGCCATGTCGGCGACCTTGGAGCCCGAGATGCCCGACACCAGGTACATGCCGCCCAGCAGCACGTAGTTCAGGCCGCCCCGCACATGCCCGAGCAGCGACGCGAGGAAGCCCACCATCGCGCGCGCCAGGCCCGCAACCTCCATCAGCGCACCGAGCAGAACGAAGAGGGGGACGGCCAGGAGGATCAGGTGCGAGGACCCTTCCTCGATCCGTCCGATGATCACGCTCGATGGCGCGCGGGTGGCGAAGAGCACGTAGGCCAGGGTCGCGATGCCGAACGCGAAGCCGATGGGCACGCCCAGCAGCAGGCACACCGTCACCGTGAGGGCGAAGAAGACCAGGAGGTTCCAGTTGCCGATCGCCTTCAGCGACGGGCCCAGGACATAGAAGGCGAGCGCGGCGCAGGCCACCGCCAGCAGCGACATCGCGAAGTCCCGCCAACCCGCCGTGCGCCACAGCCGCGTCAGGGCGATCACGATCATCAGCGCGAAGCCCACGGGCAGCGCGGCCACTCGCATGCTGTTGGGAATGCCCAGGGCGGGCGTGGTGATCATGTGTTCGTGCATGGCGAACTTCGCTGCCGGGCCGACCAGCGCACCCAGGAAAGTCAGTGCGACCACCAGCCCGAAGGCTTCCGCCAGTGCACGCGTCCTGGCGTTCAACCGGTCCAGCAGGAAGGTCAGGCGCATGTGCTCGCCGCGGTGGAAGGCAATCGCCGCGCCCAGCATCCCGATCCAGAGGAACAGCACCCCGGCGAGTTCATCGGTCCAGCCGATCGGACTGTGGAAGACATAGCGGGACACGACGCCCGTCAGCAGGATCACGACTTCCGCCAGGATCAGCGCCACTGCCGGGGCCTCCAGCACATGACGCAGCACGCGCCCCGGCGCCGCAGGAACGGCGGCGCCGAGCGGCATATCGGGCGCGCTGGCGTTCATCGCTGCTCGAAATGGAAGAACGATTCCAGCGGCGGCAACTCGCCCGGCCGGAGTTCGAAGCCTTGCGGCGCGAACCACGTGCGCTGCATGTCCACCCATCGCCTGGAGCCCGCCAGGATCGTGTGCTCGACGCGCTTGCGAAGCGGCGCGTCGGCGGTGGCGACCGCACGCGCGAGTGCGCTGATGGGCGCGCTGAGGGCAGCGGTGGCCGCGCGGATGTCGGCCAGCGGCGCAGCATCCTGGCGCTGGACGACGTGGGCCTGCTCGATGGCCGATGCCAGCTGCAGGAAGATGCCGTCCGAAGCCGATCGCGCGTCCGCGGCCAATTGCTCGGCCAGCGCCAGGTAGTGGTTCAGCTCGAACACCTGTCGCAGTTGCCAATGCGGCAACCGCGTGCGCAGGAACTTCAGGAAGCCGGCGACGAGCCGCAATTGCTCGCCCGCCAGCGGGTCGGCTGGATCGACGGCAGGGAGAATGACCTTCTCGAGCGCCTTGATGGACGCCAGCAGGGCGTTGTCGGTGTAGTCGGCCATCAGAGGTCTCCTTCCAGTTCGCGGCGGAGTTCTTCCATGGCGCCGAAGGCGGCCGCCTCGATCCATGCGATCAGCACGTCCTGGTGGGTCTTGCCCAGGCGCACCACGCGATAGGAGGACGCGAGCGCGGTGACGACGATCTGGTAGCAGTTGAAGATGCGGTAGTAGCGCAGGCGCACGGGGTCGACCCGCAGGCCGGAAGCTTCCTCATAGCGCTCGAGCAGTTCGTCGATCGGCGCGATGCCGGAGGCGAGGAAGGTCTTGCCGTCCTCGCTCCAGTGCCCGTACTGTTCCGCGGTGGTCCAGGCCAGGTCGCGATGGCGGTCGCCCAGGTAGCCACGCTCCCAGTCGAGCACGGCGGTGATGCGCGCCGTTTCCTCGTCGAACAGGAAGTTGCCGCTGCGGTAGTCGCCGTGCACGACGCTGACATTGTCCAGCGTCGGCAGGTTGCGTTCCAGCCAGTTGGACGCCACTTCCATCAGCGGCAGGTCCTCGCCCCGGTCTTCTTCCCAGATGCGGCGTGCGCGATTGAGCTGCCACAGCGCGCTTTGGGTGGTGCCGACCGAAGGGCGGTCGAACGCGGTGAAAGCGTGCTGGGAGGCGTCGAAGTTGTGGATCTTCGCGAGGCAGGCCACGAAATCGGGGACCAGCCGCTTGCGCAGTTCCGGCCCGTAGTTGGTGCCGATGCCGGCCACCTTTCCCTGTTGCGCCCTGGGCTTGGTGCTGCCCTCGGCAAAGGCGTAGACCAGGGCCGGCTCGGGGAACCAGCGGCCATCCGGATCGACCCAGTAGGTGCGCGGCACGGGAATCACGCCGGCAAATGCAGTGAGCAACTCGAACTCGCGCTGCCGGCTCGTCGAGTTCAGGGACTCCGCCGGCTCCATGCGCGCGACCAGGCGAATCGCGGTCGGACCCACCCCCGGCTCGTTCCAGTGCAGCGTGAACCCCATCTGGATCTTCGAGGCGCCGCCGGAGAACCAGCGCTGGTCCGCGAGCCGGAAAGCCCCGTCGATCTTGTCGCGCAGCAGTGCGCCGATGTAGCCATTCATCGCATCGAAGCTCGCACCGTCGAACGACGGGCCTGCCCGGTGCTGCATCTTGCGGGTCAGCATCAGGTCGTTCTCGCGCTCGGTGGGATATTGCGCGCGCATGCGTTCGATGAAGGCGCTCGACGGGTTGTCGCGATCGGCGTCGGTGATCGGAGGATGCTCGCTCATCGGATGTCTCTGTCAGATTCCATGCATATAGTGCTCTAGCGCAATAATAGGCAGCGAACCTTTCGCCGCCGGCTAGGGAATTCCCGCGGGCGGGCCGCGCTTTCGGGCTGCTGCCTCAGATGCCCCTTTGTGCGGACGCGGCGCGTTTTGACCGATTGCCGGCGCGCAAGCCCTGCGGGTCGGCACGATTGACCGGGTGTCGCAAAGCCGCCCACAATCCACGTCGTACGGTAGCGCACCATCGCCCTGGCGCTCGTGGCCGCCGCAGTTCGCGAACGACAGGCGCCAGGCTCGCGGGTCAAGGACACGACCCGGTGCGACTACGGTCCGGTTGCATACCCGTCAACCTTCCAGTGGGGCTTCAGGAATGCGCGATCAGTCTCCGCCCAGCTTCAGTTTTCAACCGGTGCGTACCCGCGCGTATGCCGAACTGCTGACACAAGCCAGGCGCCCGAAGGTGATCAACGTGGTCGCGCCCATCGGCTACGGCAAGACCGTGCTGATGGCTCAGCTCTATTCGCACCTGGCCGAGTCCGGCCACGACGCCCATTGGATCGGCCTCGACGAGCGGGATGCCAGCGCAGACCGTGTGCTTGCGGCGCTGCTGGATCAGCTGGCGACGCGGCGCAGCGTCGTCGATCCGACGCAAGCGCTGATGCGCGGCGACGAGCCACTCGAGCGCCGCATCGATGCCCTCGTCACTGTGCTGTCCGACCTGCCGGGCGAAGCCACGGTCTTCATCGACAACCTGAACAGCTGCACGGACGAAGCCCTGGGCCCCATGCTCAACGCGTTGGTGTTTCGCACGCCTGCAACGGTGACTTTCATCTGGTCCAGCACGAACGAAATTCCATTCGATGCCGCGCGCGCGAAGCTCGAAGAGCGCCTTCGCCAGATCGGGTATGGCGACTTGAGCCTGGATGCCAGGGAGACCGGCGATCTGCTGGGCGTGGACCTCGGGCGCGACCTTGGAAGTGCAGGCGTCAGCGCGGTGCAGGCTCGCACCGAGGGTTGGCCGGCGGCGGTCCGCATGGCCCAGATCGTGCTGTCGGCGTCGGAGCGGCCATTGGCGGCACTGGACGCCTTCTCGGGTTCCGACGAAGACATCTCGGCCTTGCTCCATCGGCAGGTGCTGGTGCGCATTTCGCCCGAGCTGCGCGACTTCCTGATGTGCCTGTCGTTGTTGCGCACCTTCGGGATTGCCATGTGCCGCTACGTCATGGGCACCGACGATGCGCGGGATCGCCTCGACTTCCTGCTCAAGCGGAACGTTTTCATCGTTCCCCTGGATCGCAACCGCAAGCGCTATCGCCTGCACTCCCTCTTTCGCGAGTATCTGGGTGGCGAAGCGGCCCTGCAGCTGAATGCCGGGCGTCGCAAGCAGGTGCTGGTGCGGGCCAGCGAGTGGTGCGAACAGGCGGCCGAGTGGCACGACGCCATCTCCTACGCCCTGGCCGCCGACGAACTCGCGACAGCGGCTCGCCTGATGGAGCGCAGCGCCCACGTCTTCGTGCGCGAGAACGGCGATATCCAGCAATTCATCGCGTGGGTGGATCGCCTGCGCGGGACCCGGACGCCGATCGGCTGGGAATCCCGATACTGGTATGTATGGGCCCTTGTCTTCCAGCGGCGATTCGAGAGCAGCCTGCAGCACCACCGCTTGCTCGTCGAGCAATTCGTCCGTCGCGGGCCGGAGGTGGTGGTCCCGGCCGACCTGGGCCAGCGCATCCAGCACCTGCGCATCTGCATCGACTACTTTGCCGACCGTCTGGACGACGCGCAGCGCGGTGTCGATGCATGGCTGGTCGAGCACGTGTCCAGCAGCGCCTATGGCGTGGGCTCCATTGGTTGCATCCTCAGCCTGTGCCAGGCCTTCTACTTCCGGTTCGAGCAGGCATGGAAGACGATGCGTGCAGCCCAGCCCGTGCTGCTCGGGATCGATGGCGCTGACATGGTGGGCTGGATCAGCCTCATCCACGCGGCGATCATGACCTACGAAGGCGACTACCAGCATGCCCTGGACGAGCTCGGCAGCGGCCTGGCCGAGGCGCGCAAACGCCTCGGCGACGACGCAGTCCTGTGCGGCACCATGGCCCTGGTCGCCTCGCATTGCGCCACCGAGATGGGCGAGATCGCGCAGGCGCGAGAACTGCTGGTCTTCGGCATGCGCACGGCGCGCAATACCGCGACGCTGGACCTGCTGGCCTGTGGCTTCGACGCTGCGTTGCAGCTATGGACGGGTCGCGACGATGAACTGGTGTCGGTGGCGCGGCTGCGCGAGCTTGCTGCCGCCTATCCGCCGCGCCTCGCGCTGATGTTGTCATGCCAGCTCATCCAGCGCCTTGGCCGCACTGGCGACGCGCTGGCCGAAGCCGAGCGCATCGGCCTGCTGGCCGACTGCGACGATGCGGCCGAGGTCCATCGCGACGAGCTCGTGGTGCCGCGCGCACGGGACCTGTGGTGGGCCACGGCCATCGACCTGCTGATCGCCGTGCGCAGGATGGTGCGTGCCGATGTCCTGATCACCCGCGAGTACCGCATCGCCAAGGAAGAAGGCCGCGCCAGCCGGTTGGTCGAGCTCGGCCTGGCACGCGCCAGGATCGCCTTGCATGCGGGTGACGAAACGGGCGCCAGCCGGGCGCTGGCCGGCTCGCTCCGGCGCGCGGCGCGTCGTCGCATCGTGCGTCCCTTCAAGGACCATTCGGAGCTGGTCGCAGCACTGACGCATGCAGGCAAGATTTCCACCTGGACCTTCGCGCTGGCGGAGGAACGCGCCTTTTTCGAGGAGATCGCGCGCGGGCCGGCGCCCGGCTCACCCGACAGCGGCAACCCGTCGAAGGAGCCCGATGCGTTCGTGGCGGTTTCGGCGCCCACTGCGCGCGAGGCAGAACTCCTGGTGCTGCTGGACCTGGGCCTGTCCAACCAGGAGATTGCAGACCGGACCCAGGTATCCATCACGACCATCAAGTGGCACCTGAAGAACCTGTATCGCAAGCTCGGCGTGTCGACGCGCACGGCAGCCCTGGCGCGCGCGCGTTCGTTGACGCCGGCGCTCGAAGCATCGCCGCCCGGTCCAGGGATTTCACGATGAGGTCAAACCCGCCCTTCCAAAGGAGGGGTTCGCAAGCCTCGGGCCGCTTCCTAGCATCGTTGCATGCTGCCTGCCATCACCCGCGATTCCTGCGTTCTGCGCAACATCCTCGACCGTTGGAGCGAGGAGACCCCGGACAGGCCGTGCGCGCGATTCGAAGACGGCCAGGAATACAGCTACAGCCAGTTCACCCGAATCGTGCGCCACACGGCGCGGGCATTGCAGGACCTGGGTGTGTCGCAGGGCGACCACGTATTCGTCTGGATGCCGAATGGCTTCGACATGATGCGGTTGTGGTTTGCCATCAACTACATCGGCGCCGTGTATGTGCCTGCCAACGTTGCCTACAAGGGCGCACTGCTGGAACACGTCTTGCACAACGCCGGCGCCAAACTGGCGGTGGTGCACTCGCAGCTGCTCGAGCGCCTGGCATCGGTCCAACGCGCCGGCCTCGAGACCGTGGTGGTCATCGGCGCAGCGCACCACGCACTGGACGGCGTGCGCGTGCTGCCGTCGGCGGCGCTCGTGTCCGATGGCGATCCATTGCCCCTGGCCCGGCCCATCGAGCCGTGGAGCACGCAAAGCATCATCTACACCTCGGGCACCACGGGTCCATCCAAGGGCGTGCTCTCGTCGTACGCCCACCTGTACTTCATGGGCCTGGGTGTCGTCTCCGACCGCGAGAACCAGCCCTTCCTGAACCGTGACGACCGATTCCTGATCACCTCGCCCCTGTTCCATGTGGGCGGTACGTCATGCGTCTACGGCACGTTGATCGTGGGCGGGGCCATCATCATGCTCGAGTCCTTCGATACGGCGAGCTTCTGGAAGAAGGTCGATGAGACCCGCGCCACGAATGTGGTGCTGCTGGGCGTGATGGCCAGCTTCCTGGTCAACCAGCCGCCCGCGTCGACCGATCGCGGGCACACGCTGCGCAACGCGACCATCGTGCCCATGTCCACCGAAGGCGTGGCTTTCGGCCCGCGCTTTGGCGTGACGACGCACACCATCTTCAGCATGACCGAGATCGCGGTCCCGCTGGTCGCCCCGCCCGATCCCACGGTGGCCGGCAGCTGCGGCATGGTGCGCGAAGGCGTCGAGGTACGCCTCGTCGATGCCAACGACCAGCAGGTGGCCGTCGGCGCCATTGGTGAATTCGTCATGCGGCCTTCGCTGGCATGGACGACCTCGCATGGCTACAACGGTGACAGCGCCGCCACCGCGGACGCCTGGCGCAATGGCTGGTTTCATTCCGGCGACGCCTTTCGCATGGACGAGAGCGGCTGCTTCTTCTTCGTCGATCGCTTCAAGGACTCGATCCGCCGCCGCGGCGAGAACATCTCCTCCTTCGAGGTGGAGCTGGAGATCACCCGCTACCCCGGCGTCACCGAGGTGGCTGCGGTCGCCGTGCCGAGCGAGCACACCGAAGACGAGATCCTGATCGCGGTGGCGATGGCCGAAGGACGGGCGCTCGACTGCATCGCGCTGATCGAGCACCTGCGCCCGCGCATGGCGCACTTCATGATCCCGCGCTACATCCGCGTGCTGCCCGAGCTGCCGAAGACTCCCACGCGCAAGGTCGAGAAATACCGCATTCGCAACGAAGGCATCACGCCCGACACCTGGGACCGCGAGGCTGCCGGCATCGTCGTGCGGCGCGACCGCCTGAGCTGATCCCGCCCCTTCATTCAAATCACCAACAGCGAACCACCATGAGCGACTTCGGGCCACAAACCATTCTGCGCACCCACACGGTCGAGAACCAGCCGCCGCCGCTGGAGGGCGTGAACGCCTTCACCGGCGACACTGCGCGAGGCGCTGGTGCGCGAAGGCGGTGCATGGGCAGCGGAGCGCCTGACCGCCCTGGGTGACGTGGTCAACGATCCCGTACACGTGGAGAACGCCTTCCTCGCCAACAAGCACACGCCGGAGTTGCGTCGGTTCGACCGCCACGGCCGCCGGGTGGACGTGATCGAATTCCATCCCTCCTATCACCACGTGATGCGGCTGGCCTATCAGCATGATCTGGGCGGCCTGGCCTGGAACAACCCGCGCCCCGGCGCGCACGTGGCGAAGGCTGCCGCTTCGATTCTGTTCAACCAGCTGGAAGGCGGGGTGATGTGTCCGTATGCGATCAGCTATGGCTCCATTCCGCTGATCCGGCAGCAGCCCGAACTGGCCGCGATCTGGGAAACCGGCCTGCGCTCGCGCGAGTACGACCCGCGAAACCGCCTGCCCGGCGAGAAGACCGGCCTGACCGCCGCCTTCTCCTCCACCGAGAAACAGGGCGGGTCGGACGTTCGCAGCAACAAGACCTTTGCCACGGCGGTGGGTCGGCGCGGCCCCGGCGAGGAATACCTGATCAATGGCCACAAGTGGTTCTGCTCGGCCGCCGCCGGCGATGTCTTCTTCATCGTGGCGCAGACCGAGAAGGGACCCAGTTGCTTCCTTGCGCCGAAGTGGTTTCCCGACGGAACGCGCAACCCCATTTCACTGGAGCGACTGAAGGACAAGCTCGGCAACAAGTCCAACGTGTCGTGCGAGATCGAGCTGGAGAACGCGCGCGGCTGGCTGATCGGCGAGGAGGGCCGGGGCATTCCCGTGATGATGGCCTTCATCCATTGCACACGGTTCGAAACCGTGCTGGCGCCAGCCGGCTTCATGCGCAAGGGACTCAGCGAGGCGATGCACTACGCCACCCACCGGGCGGCCTTCGGCAAGCAATTGATCGACCAGCCGGTGATGCGCAGCGTGCTGGCCGACCTTGCACTGGAGTCCGAGGCATCCACCGCATTCGCCATGCGCATCGGTCGCTCCTTCGATCTCAAGGACGAGAACGACGCCGAGCGGGCCTATGCCCGCACCGCGATCGCGATTGGCAAGTATTGGTTGAACAAGCGCTCCGTGCCCTTCCTGCACGAGGCGATGGAAGTCTTCGGCGGCCCCGGCTACATCGAGGAATGCGTGATGCCGCGCCTGTATCGCGAAGCCCCGGTCCACGGCCTGTGGGAAGGTCCCGGCAATGTGCAGGCACTGGATGTGCTGCGCACGCTGGGCAAGGAAGCGGATGCGTCCGAAGCCCTGTTCGCCGAGCTGGCACTCGCACGCGGCGGCAACCGCCTGCTCGATGCGCTGGTGGCCGAACTGCAGGACATGGCCGGCAACGGCCAGGTGGCGCCGGAGTTGGCGAGGTACTTCACCGAGAAGGTCGCCATCGCGCTGCAAGCCGCGCTCCTGTTGCAGCATTCGCCCGACTTCGTGGCCGATGCCTTCTGTGCCACCCGCATCGGCGGGGGCTCAGGCACCACGTACGGCGCGCTGCGCCACAAGATCGACTGCGGCGCGATCCTCGCGCGCGCAGCTGTTCATTGACAGGGCCGCACAGATGACAGCATTGCAGCGGCCAACCCCGGCGCCTGCCGCAGCGTCGGATGCGGCCTTGATCGCCGCCGTGCGCGACTTCGTCGAGCGCGAGATGCTCCCGGTGGCCCGGCTGGGCGATGCGTCGGCGCGCTTTCCGCACGAGATCGTCGACGGCATGCGCCGCCTGGGCCTGTTCGGCACCATCATTCCGAAGGAATACGGCGGCCTGGGCCTGGACATGGTGACGCACGTGGCCATCATGGAAGAAGTGGCACGCGGGTGGGTGTCGATGGCGGGCGTGCTCAATCCGCATGTGCTGTGCTGCGACCTGGTGCTGCGCTCGGGCAGCCCGGCGCAGCGAGCGCACTACCTGCCGCGCATGGCCGCGGGCCAGTTGCGTGCCGCCTTCTCGCTGTCGGAACCGCATGCGGGCTCCGATGCGCAGGCCATCACCACTTCCGCCCGGCGTGCCGCGGACGGCGACTGGCATCTGCATGGCCACAAGCGCTGGATCACCAACGGGCTCGGGGCCGGGGTGGTGTTCGTGCTGGCGCGCAGCGACCCCGATGCCGTGCCGCCCCACACCGGAATGACCTGCTTCCTGGTGGAGAAGACGCCTTGGGAGGACGTCGGCGAGGGTCAGCATGCCGGCGTTTCCGTCACCGAAAACATCGACAAGATGGGCGACAGGGGTGTGGAGACGACCGACCTGGTCCTCGACGGCTATTCGTGCCCAGGCTCGCGCATCCTTGGCGAGGAGAAGGCAGGCCTGGGTCGCGGCTTCGTGCAGATGATGGCATCGCTGGAATCGGGCCGCATCAGCGCGTCGGCCCTGTGCGTCGGCGTGGGCGTGCGCTGCTACGAGGTGGCCATGAAGTACGCGACGGAACGCCGCACCTTCGGCAAGCCCATCGCCGAACACCAGGCGATCCAGTTCAAGCTCGCCGACATGGCGACCCAGCTCCAGGCGGCGCGCCTGCTGACGCGCCATGCGGCGCAGGTGAAGGACCTCGGCCAGCGCGCGGACCTGGAGGCCGGCATGGCCAAGCTGTTCGCTTCCGAGGCCTCGCTGAAGATCGCCGAGGATGCCTTCCGCATCCACGGCTCGAACGGCTACTCCAAGTCCTGGGAGATCGAGCGGCTGTACCGCGACGCGTTGTCGCTGGTGTCGGCAGAAGGGCCGTCGGAGATCCAGCGCATGGTGATCGGCCGCACCCTCGTGCGCGAATTCGGGCAGCAGCGGGTGCGCACGTGAGCGACGCCGCAATGCGATTGCCGGGCAAGCTCGCCCTCATCACCGCCGCCGCATCCGGCATGGGGCAGGCCGGCTGCGAACTGTTCGCGCGCGAAGGCGCGAGCGTCGTCGCCGTCGACATCGACGCCGCGCGGCTCGACGAGGTCGTGCGCTCGGTGTTGCAGGCCGGCGGCCAGGCCCATGGCATCGTGGCCGACATGCTCGATGCCGAGGCATGCCAGCGGATCGTCGAGGAGGCGGCTGCACATCTGGGTGGGCTGGACATCGTATGGAACCACGCCGGGATGCCGAGCATGCGTGGTATCGAAGGGCTCGCGCTGTCCGACTACGCGCGCTGCATGGACCTCAATGTTCGCAGCGGGCTGCTCGTGACCGCTGCGGCGCTGCCGCACCTGCGGCGCCGGGGCGGCGGCTCGGTGGTGTTCACGGCGTCGATGGCCGGGCTGGTGGGCCTCGCGACGAGCCCGGTCTATACCGCGGCGAAGTCGGCGGTGGTCGGGCTCGTGAAGTCGCTGGCCGTGCGCCATGCGCGCGACAACATCCGCGTCAACGCGGTGTGCCCAGGGCCCATCGACACGCCGATGTACCGCCAGTTCCTCGACCCCGGGCCAGACCCTGCCGCCGCGGCCGATCTGCTCGCGCGTTCGCTGGCACCAGTGCCGATGCGGCGGCTCGGGCAGCCGATGGAGGTGGCGCACGCCGCACTCTGGCTGGCCTCGGACGATGCGTCGTTCGTGACCGGCGCGGCATTGCCGGTTGACGGCGGCTTCACGGCGCACTAGGACGAACGGCGTCCGCACAAGGAGACATGATGAACGAACAAGCGAACTCGAGGACTTGGCTGGCAGGCGGTCCCCCGGGCCACGGGCTGGCGCGTGCCTTCGTGCGCACGGATGCCGACCGCGCAGAGGTGGAGAAGCACCGGCCGCTGGATCTGCTGCCGGCGCACACGGTGCACGGCTGCATCGCCGCTGCGATGCGCGAGGACCCGGACAAGACCGCGGTCGTGCAACCGGCCACGGCCGATCCCTTGTCCACGCCGCGGACCTTGACCTATGCGCAGTTCCTGCGTGGCATCGAGCAGGCGGCCTGCCTTTTCGTGGAAGCTGCCGGCGCCGAGACGCCGGTGGTCTCGGTGATCTGTCCGCTGTTGCCCGAGGGCCTGATGGCGATCTGGGGCGCGGAGACCGTGGGCATCGCCAACCCGATCAACCCGTTCCTCGACCTCGCCTCGATCATCACGATCCTGAACCGGATCGGGACCCACGTGCTGGTGGCCGGCTCGTCCGAGTTCGGCCCCGGAGCCTGGGACAAGCTGCAGGAGATCGCCGCCGCAGTGCCGACCCTGAAGCGCGTCTATGTCGTCGGCGGGCAGGCGAGCGACGAGCAGAGCTTTGAGCGTGCGCTCGAGCGCGTCGACGTGTCGCGCTTCGCCTCGGTGCCGCGGCGCGATGGTGCGGACGACGCGGTCTACATGCCCACCGGCGGCACCACGGGTGCGCCCAAGCTCGTGCGCCAGACGCAGGAGCGACAGCTCATCGACGCCTGGCTGATGGGGGCGCTCAACGGTTCCGCGCCCGACGAGGTGGTCGCGCTGGGCATGCCGACCTTCCACGTCGGTGGGCTCGTTGCGATCGCGCTGCGCGCGATGCTGTTCGGCCAGACCCTGGTGATATTGACGGCCGACGGTTTCCGCAACCCCGCAGTGCTGCGCGATTTCTGGCGCATCGCCGAAGTGCATGGCGTCACCAACGTGATCGCGACGCCGACGACTGCCGCGGCGCTGCAGGCGGCACCGGCCGCGATGGTGGTGCAGCATCGCATCAGGAACTTCGGCTGCGGCGGCAGCACCATCCCGGTGGAGTTGCTGCATGCGTTCCACAAGCGCTTCGGGCTGTATCTGCGCGAGGTGTGGGGAATGACCGAGTTCCACGGCGTCACCACCGGCCATCCGAACGACGGAAACATGCCGGCGATCGGTTCAGTGGGCCGCGCATTCGCGTTCCACGAGGTGCGCGCCGCCGTGCTCGAGGGACGGCGCTTCGTGCGAGACGCCGCGCCCGGCGAGCGCGGCATCCTGATCGTGCGCGGCATCTGCGTCGGCGACGGCTACGTCGACGCGCGCCAGAACGACGACCTGTTCGTGGTCGATGGCCCCGATGGCGAAGCGTGGGCCAATACCGGAGACATCGGCGCCGTCGACGACGTGGGGCACGTGTGGGTCTACGGCCGCGACAAGGACCTGATCGTGCGCGGCGGAAACAAGATCGATCCACGTGTGATCGAGGAGGCATTGCAACAGCATCCCGCGGTACAGGTCTCCGCCGCGATCGGACAGCCCGATGCGCGCCGCGGCGAGATGCCGGTCGCATACATCCAGCTCAAGGCCGGCGCCGTCGCCAGCGAGGCCGAACTGCTCGCGTTCTGCGCCGAACGCATTGCCGAAAAGGCGGCGGTCCCGGTCGGGCTGACGCTGCTGCGCACGATGCCGATGACGGCCGTCGGCAAGATCGCCAAGCCCGCCCTGCGCGTCGACGCACTGAAGAAGGTCGCGACGGCGGTGGCGGCCGAAGTGGCAGGGCCCGATTCGGTCCTCGGCATCGATGTCGACGCGACAGCGGGCCGACCCACAGCGGTGCTGCGGATGCACGCGCCCCGAGCGCAGCACGACGAGCTTGCGGCGAGTCTGCGCGCGGCCTTCCTGTCTTTCGAGTTCAAGACGCAGTTCGACCTGGTCGATCGTTGAGCGTCGAACCAACACACCCCAAGAGAAGAGTCAACATGTCCAACACAACCATTTCCCAGCCGGTGGCCTACCGCGGCGTCTCGATGACGCCGGAGCAACGCAAGGTCGTCTTCGCGGCATCGCTCGGCACCGCGTTCGAGTGGTACGACTTCCTGCTGTTCGCGTCGCTGTCGCCGATCATCGCGGCCAAGTTCTTCGCGGCGCTGCCGTCGGACCTGGCATTCATCTTCGCGCTGCTGGCCTACTCCGCCGCGTACGCGCTGCGGCCCCTGGGCGCGATCGTGCTCGGTCGGCTGGGCGACATCGTCGGGCGGAAGTTCACCTTCCTGATCTCGGTCTCGCTCATGGGCGCCGCGACCTTCCTCGTCGGCATCCTGCCCGACTACAACACCTGGGGGCTTGCGGCACCGATCGCGCTGCTGACGCTGCGAATGGTTCAGGGGCTCTCGCTCGGCGGCGAGTTCGGCGGCGCGGCCACCTACGTGGCGGAACACGCCCCGGAAGGCCGGCGTGCCTACTTCACGTCGTGGATCAACTGCACCGCGGCCATCGGCTTCGTGCTCTCGCTGATCGCGGTCATCGGGGTGCGGTCGATCATGGGCGAGGCCGCGTTCGGCGACTGGGGCTGGCGGCTGCCGTTCATCTTCTCGCTGGCGCTTCTGGTCGTGTCGGTGTGGATCCGGCTCAGCCTTTCCGAGTCGCCGGTGTTCCTCGAACTCAAGCGGCAGGGCAAGACGAGCAAATCGCCGCTGATCGAATCGTTTGGCAACCTGCGCAACATCAGGCTGGCGCTTGCCGGGATGTTCGGCGTGATCGCCGGCTCGGCCGTCCTCTCGACGATGGGGCTCATCTATCCGCTGCTGTTCCTGTCGCAGACGCTGAAGGTCGCGCCGCTCACGACCAACGTCCTCGCCGGCCTGGCGATCCTGGTCTCGCTGCCGCTGTTCCCGTTCTCGGGCTGGCTGGCCGACCGCTTCGGGCGCAAGCCGGTCATCATCGTGAGTTGCCTGATCGGCGCCGTGAGCTACTTCCCGGTCGTGAAGGCGCTGACGCATTTCGCCAATCCGGCGTACGAGCAGGCGCTGGCGAGCGCGCCGGTGACGGTCGTGGCCGACCCGGCGCAGTGCTCGTTCATGTTCAATCCGACCGGCACCGCGAAGTACCTGTCGTCGTGCGACATCGCGCACGGAGCACTCGCTCGCGCGGGCGTCAACTACACCAACGTCGACGCTCCGGCCGGCACCGAGGCCTATGTCAAGGTGAACGAGGTGCGTGTCGACGGGTTCTCCGGTTTCGAGCTCGCCCCGGCCCAGCTCAAGGCCCGGACCGACGAGTTCAACAAGCGCCTGATCGGCGCGGTGCGTGGCGCGGGCTATCCCGAGAAGGCCGACCCGGCGCAAACCAACCTGGCGATGACCTGGCTGCTGATGCTCTACATGGCGGCGCTGGCGGCGATGTCCTATGCGCCGGTGAGCGCGGTCATGGTGGAACTGTTCCCCGCGCGCATTCGCTACACCGCGATGTCGGTGCCCTATCACCTGGCCAACGGCTGGGTCGCGGGCTTCCTGATCCCGGCGGTGTTCGCGCTGGTCGCGGCGAGCGGCAACATCTACTTCGGGCTGTGGTACCCCGTCGCCTGGGCGATCCTGGGTGCGGTGGTGACGCTGTTCTTCGTGCCCGAGACGAAGAACACCGATTTCCGCAACTGGCACTGACGCATCGCCACCGGCCGATCTTCGCGAATGAGTGGCATGAAGGACGACGCATTGTGCAAACGCATAGAGGCCTACCTGAGCGCACAGGTGCGTGCGCCGGTGCGCGCGAGCGGACTCAAGCGCTTCCCCGTGGGCTTCTCCTGGGCCACCTACGCGGTGGAGGTGGAGGCTGACCCGGTTGCGGCACTGCCCGCTGCCAGCATGATCCTGCGCATGGGGCCGGACGATGCGCTGTATTCGCCGTACAGCGCGGTCCCGCAACATCAGCTGCTCACCGCGCTTGCACGCAGCAGCGTGCCGACGCCGCGTGTCTACTGGCACAGCGACGACCGACGCATCCTGGGCGCGCCGTTCTTCTTCTGCGAGCGAGTCGGCGGTCGCGCGCCCTTGCCCTCGGTGGGCGCGCCGGACGACCCTGTGCCCGGCCACCGGGAGACGATGGCTGCGCAGTTCGTCGGCGCTCTCGCCGACCTGCATGGCTTCGGCTGGCAGTCGGCGCCGGAACTCGGCGAGTGGGGGCGTGGCCTGACACCGGAGAACACGGCGCTGCGGCAGGTCGAGGTTTGCGAGCAGGACTACGAGCGATGGGCCACGCGCCCGCAGCCGGCGATGCTGTGGGCCATGCACTGGTTGCGCCGCACTGCTCCGCGCGCGCAGCGCCTGGCGATCGTGCATGCCGACTACCGCATCGGCAACTTCCTGTTCGATGGCGGCCGCATCACCGCGGTGCTGGACTGGGAGTCTGCGCATCTCGGCGATCCGCATGAGGACCTGGCGTGGGCCACTCTGCCGCAGTTCGGTGGCGGCACGGGGCTGGTGTGCCGGCTCATGGACCTGAAATCATTTCTGGCGCTGTACGAGCGGCTGAGCGGCCACTGCGTGGACCTCGCCGCATTGCGGTACTACACGGTCATGTCGCTGCTGAAGCTGGCGCAGGTGTACCTGGCCTCGGCCCATACCTTCGAGCGTCCCGGCGCCAGCGACGTACGCATGGGTGCCATGGCGACGCAGGCTGCGCAGACGCTTCGCCAGATGCAGAAGAACATCGAGGCGACCGCATGAACAACTCCCTTGGACGCCTGTACGAAGGCATGGCCGCGACGATGTCCGAACGCATCCTGCCGCATATCGAGGATGACTTTGCCCGCGGGCAGGCCTACGGCGTGATCTACCTGCTGCAATGCCTGAAGCTGCGCACCGACTGGTCCGACGCTTACCTGTGGCCGCAATGGAATGCGCTGCAGCTCGCTGTCGAGCGCCTGGGCCCGCTCCTGCGTGGCGTGGACGGGGCCCCGGCCCTCGATGCCCCGCCGGCGAATGGCGCGTCGCTGCACCAGCGATGCGAGGCCGCGCGGGCCACCCTGTGCGCCGCCTACGACTGGGCCGAACGCCATTCGGCAGAGTTGCCGATCGATGTCGCGCAGGGCATTCGCGCCGCGTGGCAAGGCTTCATCGAGGCCGATCTCAAGCACGAACTGAACCAACGCGTCGCCTTGCCGTACTCGGAGATGTCGACGGGCCGGGCGACTGCGACCGCTGCGGCGAAGGGAACCCCATGATCAGCGCTCAGGACGACCTCATGGGCCACCAGCTGCCCACCACCTTCGACCACGTGGCCAGCAGTGATCCGGCCTGGGTGGAGCGCTACTGGTACAGCGGACACCGTGTGCCCGAGGGGGACATCGTGCTCGACCTGGGCATGGGCTACTACCCGAATCGCAACGTGATGGACTGCTTTGCCGGTGTCAGCTGCGAAGGCGTGCAGACCAATTTCCGTGCCTCGCGCCGGCTGCGCGGCAGCCCCCTGGCGACCGAAGTAGGGCCCATGAGGGTGGAAGTTCTCGAAGCCCTGCGCCGTCACCGCCTGGTGCTGGCGCAAAACGCATCCGGCCTGGCGTTCGACATACGCTTCGAGGCCACGACCCAGGTGCACGAGGAAGAGCCGCACTTTCGCCGCCGCGACGGGCGCGTCGTGGAGGACATGGTGCGAATGGGCCAGTTCGGACGCTACGCGGGCTGGCTGGAATTCCAGGGCCGCCGCGTCGACCTGACGCCCGACCGGTGGTGGGCCCAGCGCGATCACTCCTGGGGCATACGCGCCGGCATGCACACCGACGAGACGCGACCGCCCACGCTGGCGTACCCGCCGTTCTTCTATGTCTGGGGCCAGATCCAGTTCGAGGAAATCGGCGTGCACCTGTACGCCCAGGAGCGCGCGCCGGGCAGGATGTTCTATCTCTCCGGCGAGCTTGTCGGCCGCCTCGGCGAGGCGCCGCTGCGGCGAGCGCGAATGACCGGGTTTGCCCAACGCATCACTTGGGCCGACGATCCGCTGGGGCAGACGATCAGGAGCGGCACCTTCGAGTTCACGCTCCAGGATGGCGGTGTGCGCACGATGGAGATCACTGCCATGCCGGCGCGCTACTTCCTCAAGGGGGGGCTGTACGGCGGCATGGCGGGGTGGTCGCATGGCGACGACCGCGGGCCGCTGCACGTCGAGCACGACACATGGCGTCATGACGACCCCGAGGTGCGCCGCGTCGCCCGCACGCTCGGCGATCACGTCGTGCAGGCGCGCATGGACGGCAAGACCGGTTGGGGAATCCTCGAGTACGGCGTGGGCAAGGGCTATCCGCTGTACCAGGACATCCAGCATTTCCCCGCCATCTGAAGGACACCAGAACCGTGACGACCCCTCACGCCACCGGGCCGCTGCGCGGCGTACGTGTCATCGAACTGGGCGCGCTCGGCCCCGCGCCGTATTGCGGCGCCTTGTTGTCCGACCTGGGCGCCGACGTGGTACGCGTCGATCGCCTCGTCCTCGACGACGTGGGCGTGGACACGCCCGCGCGCTTCGACTTCTACAACCGCAACAAGCGATCCGTGGCGCTGGACCTCAAGCATCCCGAGGGCCTGGCCGCGGCACTCGATCTGGCGGCCAAGGCTGATGTGCTGATCGAGGGCTTCCGCCCTGGGGTGGCCGAGAAGCTGGGCATCGGGCCGCTGGACTGCCGCGCGCGCAATCCGCGCATGGTGTTCGGGCGCATGACCGGCTGGGGCCAGACCGGCCCCCTGGCGCAATACGCCGGGCACGACATCAACTACATCGCGCTGACCGGCGCGCTTCATGCGATGGGGCCTGGCGATGGCCGCCCCGCGGTCCCGCTCAACCTGGTAGGCGACCTTGGCGGCGGCGCCATGTACCTCGCAGTAGGCGTGCTGGCTGCCTACGTGGACGCGCAGCGCTCGGGGCAGGGGCAGGTCGTGGACGCGGCCATGATCGATGGCGTCTCCAACATGCTGTCTCTGATGTATGGCTTCATGCAGGGCGGCATGTGGAAGGACGCGCGCGAGAGCAATCTCACCGATGGCGGCGCGCATTTCTACGGCACCTACCTGACCCAGGACGACAAGTTCGTGGCGGTGGGCGCGATCGAGGCGCGCTTCTACGCGCAACTGCTGGCTGGCATGGGATTGAACGCAGGCGATCTGCCGCCCCAGAACGACCAGGCTGCCTGGCCGCGGATGCGCGTGCTGTTCTCCGAGGTGTTTGCACGACGCACGCGCGATGAATGGGTGCAGGCCATGCAGGGCCACGACGCCTGCTTCACGCCGGTGTTGAACCTGCAAGAGGCGCCGCAGCATCCGCAGCTGCGCGATCGCAGCAGCTTCATTCAGTTCGACGGCGTCCTGCACCCTGCACCCGCCCCGCGTTTCGAGCACACGCCGGTCAACTTGCGCCGACCTGCACCGCGCCCGGGGCAACATACCCTGGAAGTGCTGGGGGAGTGGGGCTTGCCGGTGGCGCAGGCGCAGAAGTTGGTCGCGCAGGGGGCTGCACGGCAGGATTGACGCCATGTGCTTGCGTTACAGCTTGACGGCGCCCGAAGTCGTCAGAGACGCGATCTCGGCCGCCTCATAGCCCGCGTCCCGCAGCACCTCCAGCCCATGCTGCCCATGCGTCGGAGGCGGCGAGCGCAACACGGGGCGCTGGCCATCGAAGCGCACCGGCTGTGCCACCGTCCTGAGCGCACCCAGATGAGGATGCTCGTAGTGCAAGACCATCTCGCTCGCGGCCGTATGCGCGTGCGCCGACAGTTCGCCCAGCGAATGCAGCGGCGAGCAGGGGATGCCGGCGCCGCCCAGCAGCTTCGTCCACTCGTCCCGCGTGCGCGTGGCCATCACCCGGCGCACCATCGCGACGGTCTCTTCGCGGTGCGCCACGCGATCGGCGTTGGTCCTGAAGCGCGGATCGTCGACGATGGCCTCCAGGCCCACGAGCGCGCAGAAAGAGCGCCAAAGCGAATCGTTGGCTACGCCGAGGATCAGCGGTCGGTCGGCGGTCTCGAAAGCCTCGTAGGGGCACAGCGATTCGTGCCCCGAGCCGGGCCTCTCGGGCTCGGTGCCACGCTCCCAGAACGCCTGCAGGAAATAGCCCAGGAAGCCGGTGGCCGTGTCGAACAGCGAGGCCTCGACCAGCGCGCCCTTGCCGGTGCGCGAGCGCTCGAACAAGGCGGCCAGCACGCCGATCAGCGCATGCAGGCCGGTGGCCTGGTCGACCGGCGAGAACGGGCTGCGCACCGGCGGCCCGTCGCGCTCGCCGGTGATCGCCAGCATGCCGCAGAAGGCCTGCAGGATCACGTCGTAGCCCTTGTCGTTGCGCAGCGGCCCGACCGAGCCGAAGCCCGAGATGTTGCAGTAGACCAGGCGCGGGTTGCGCTGGCGCAGCGCTTCCGCGCCGACGCCCAGGCGCTCCGCCACGCCGGGCCCGAAACTGCTGATGACCACGTCGGCGTCGTCCGCGAGGCGGTGCACCACGGCCAGTCCGTCGGGATGGCGCAGGTCGACGGCGATGCTGCGCTTGTTGCGATTGGCGCTGAGGAACACGGTGCCCGTGGGGTCGGAGCCATCGGCCGCGCTGCGGAACGGGGGCCAGCCGCGCGTCTCGTCGCCCTCGTGCGTTTCCACCTTGATGACATCGGCGCCCATGTCGCCCAGGTACTGCGCGCAGAGCGGTCCGGCCAGCACCTTCGACAGGTCGAGCACCTTGAGGCCCGCGACCGGGGTTGCACTCATCGTCGCGCTCCTATTCGGGCTGGATGCCCGCGTCCTGGACCTTGCGGCCCCACACTGCCAGTTGCTGCTTCATGTAGGCATCGAAGGCCGCGCCATCGGCCGGCGCGACCTCCGCGCCCATCGCGGTGAACTTGTCGACGACATCCTTGCGCGCCAGCATGGCGCCGATCTGCGCGCTGAGCCTGGCGCGGATGTCCTCGCTCAGGCCCGCCGGCGCCAGCACGCCGACCCACGCGGCCAGGTCGAAGCCCTTCAGGCCTGCCGCAGCCGCGACCGTGGGGAGTTCCGGTGCCAGTGCGCTGCGTTGCTCGGTCGACACCGCCAGCGCGCGGATGCGACCGGCCTTCAGCTGTGCCTGGCTCGATGCGAGGTCGCCGAAGGTGAAGCTGATCTGGCCGCCGATCAGGTCGGTCAGCACCTGCGGCGAGCTCTTGTAGGGCACGGCGGCGGCGTCCAGCTTCATCAACGAATTGAAGGCGGCGCTGGCGACCTGGCCGGTGCTGTTGCCATAGCCGTAGCTCACCTTGCCGGGATTGGCCCTGGCATAGCTCGCGAGCTCGGCCACCGACTTCACGGGCAAGGCGCCATTGACTTCGAGCACGAAGGGGAAGTAGCAGACGCGCGCGATGGCGGTGAAGTCCTTGATCGGGTCGTACGGCAACTTCTTGAACAGGTGCGGATTGCCCGAATGCACGGTGTTCGTCGTCAGGAACAGCGTGTAGCCGTCGGGTGGAGATTTGGCGACCGCTTCGGCGGCGATGATGCCCGACGCGCCCGGCTTGTTGTCGACCAGCACGGGCTGGCCGAAGGCGGCGCGAAGGTCCTCCGCGATCATGCGCGCGACGATGTCGCTCGCGCTGCCGGCACCGAAGGCGGTGACCAGGTGGATCGGCCTGGACGGCCAGGCCTGCGCCATGGCGCCATGGCATGCGGCGAGCAGCAGCAGGGCCGCAGCCCGTCTCAAGATCGATCTGCGCATGGTTGTCTCCTTGAGGTCGTGGCAAACCCGCCTTGACCCGATCTGTATTAATGCATATCGTAAGCTGGCATACGATACAGCAGATTTCGACAAACGAGGAAATTCCATGGACTTTGCCTTCACTGACGACCAGCTCGCGATCCGCTCGGCGGTGGAAGAGGTCTGCTCGCCCTTCGACGACGAGTACTGGCTGCGCAAGGACCGGGAAGGCGGCTTTCCGGAGGATTTCTACACCGCGATGGCCGCGGCCGGCTGGCTCGGCATCGCGATGCCGACCGAGTACGGCGGCGCGGGCCTGGGCATCAGCGAGGCGGCGCTCATGATGGAGACGGTGTCGGCCACCGGCGCCGGCATGGCGGGCGCGTCCAGCATCCACATGAACGTGTTCGGCCTGCACCCGGTGGTCGTGCACGCCAGCGATGCGCAGAAGCAGCGCTGGCTGCCGCCGATCATCGACGGCCGGAACAAGGCCTGCTTCGGCGTGACCGAGCCCAACACCGGCCTCAACACGCTCAAGCTGAAGACCATGGCGGTGCGCCAGGGCGACCGCTATGTCGTCAACGGCCAGAAGGTCTGGATCTCGACCGCGCAGGTCGCGCACAAGATCATGCTGCTGGCGCGCACCACGCCGATCGACCAGGTCAAGTCGCCGGCGCAGGGGCTAAGCCTTTTCTACACCGACCTCGACCGCAGCAAGATCGAAGTGCGCGAGATCGAGAAGATGGGCCGCAAGGCGGTCGACTCCAACCAGTTGTTCATCGATGGCCTGGAGATCCCGGTGGAGGACCGCATCGGCGAGGAAGGCCGCGGCTTCGAGTACATCCTGCATGGCCTGAACCCCGAGCGCGTGCTGCTGGCCGCCGAGGCCACCGGGCTCGGCCGCGCAGCACTGCGGCGCGCGGCCAGGTATGCCGGCGAGCGCATCGTCTTCGACCGGCCGATCGGCAAGAACCAGGGCATCCAGCATCCACTCGCGGAGCGCTGGGTCGACCTCGAGGCGGGCACGCTGCTCTACCAACGCGCCGGCTGGCTCTACGACCAGGGCAAGCCGTGCGGCGCGGAGGCCAATGCGGCCAAGTTCTTCTGCGCCGAGGCCGGCTTCCGGGCCTGCGAAACCGCGGTGCTCACGCACGGCGGTTTCGGCTATGCGAAGGAATACCACGTCGAGCGCTACCTGCGCGAGGCGATGCTGCCGCGCATCGCGCCGATCTCGCCGCAACTGATTCTCTGCTTCATCGCGGAGAAGGTGCTCGGCCTGCCCAAGTCCTACTGACGCGATGCCAGCCAGGTCACCCGCCCGTCCCGCGCCGCAGATCGACGACCAGGACAACTGGGACCAGCGGCTCGGCTTCCTGATGCACGACGTCTCGCGCCTGCGGCGCAGCGTGTTCAACGAGTTCATGAAGCCGCTGGGCGTGACGCGTTCCCAATGGTGGGTGCTGGCCCACCTGTCGCGCCACGACGGCATGATCCAGACCGACCTGGCCAACGTGCTCGAACTGGGCAAGGCCCCGCTCGGCGGCTTGCTCGACCGGCTGGAGCTGTCGGGGCTGGTCGAGCGCCGCTCCGACCCGGCCGACCGGCGGGCCAAGCGCATCTTCCTGTCGGCCAGGGGGCTCGAACTCATCGCCCACATGAGCCGCCAGAGCCATGCCATGAGCGAGCGGATGCTCGAGGGCCTCGGCCCCGCAGCGCGTGTCGCACTCGCCGACCTGCTGATGAAGGTGAAGCGCAACCTGGTTGCGCTGAAGGCCGAGGAAAGCCCCGGCGCCGCCGACGCCGCTCAGTCCTGAGGCACGGCGAGCGCACGCAGTTCGCGCCGAAGCAGCTTGCCCGTTGCCGAGCGCGGAAGGCTGTCGATGGCCCGGATACCGGCGGGCTGCTTGATGCGGCCGAGGCGCTCTTCGCAGCACGCACGCACGCGGGCGACCAGGTCTTCGGCATCCACGTCCATGGCCGCGTCGCGCGCCGGCACGACGAAGGCAAAGGGCCGCTCGCCGAAGCGCTCGTCGGCCACGCCGACCACCGCGCAGTCCCACACGCCGGCCACATCGCGGATCGCCGCTTCGATTTCCTGCGGGTAGACGTTGACGCCGCCCGAGATGATCATGTCGTCCTGCCGGTCGGTGAGGTAGAGCCAGCCCCCGGCGTCCACATGGCCCATGTCGCCGAAGGTCTGCCAGCCTTGCGGACTGGTTCTTGCAGCCGTCTTGTCGGGCGCCTTGTGGTACGCAAAGGGCTTGACGCCCGAGAAGTACACGATTCCCGTCTCGCCGGCCGGCAGCTCGCGGCCCTCGCTGTCGACGACATGCACCACGCCCTTGCGTGCGCGGCCGACCGAGCCGGGGTGTTGCAGCGCCTCGGCCGAATCGATCAGCGTGAGGCCGATGCCTTCGCTGCCCGAGTAGTACTCCAGCAGGATCGGTCCCCACCAGTCGATCATGGCGCGCTTGAGTTCGGCGGTGCAGGGCGCTGCGCCGTGCACCGCGACGCGATGGTGCGGCGCGCTGAAGGCGCTGCGTCGCGCGGCCGGCAGGCTCAGCAGGCGCTGGAACATGGTCGGCACCCACTGGCTGTGCGTGACCGCCTCGCGTTCGAGCAATTCCAGGGCGGCCTCGGCGTCGAAGCGGTCCATCACGTGCACCGTGCCGCCGCCCGAGGTCACCGCCAGCGCAAAGCGCAGCGGCGCCGCGTGGTAGAGCGGCGCTGTCGACAGGTATACGACGTCGGGCTCGCCGAGCCCGAACAGCGCATGCAGGTCGGCTGCGAAAGCGGGCGTGCCCGTGAAGCCGGCCGGCGGCAGGTCGCGCACGACGCCTTTCGGCGCGCCGGTGGTGCCCGAGGTGTAGACCATCAGCGCGCCGGGCGGCTCGACAGGATGCGGACCGTCATCGGCACCGGCCAGCAGCGCCTCGATCGGCTCGAAGCCCGGCACCGCGCCGAACGCCAGCCGATGCACGCCGCGCAGCGCCGCGGGCGGCAGCGATTGCGCCAGCCGCCCGAGCGCCGCTTCCGTGACGATGAGGCGCGCGTCGGCGTTCTCGACCAGGTAGGCCAGTTCGGGCGGTGCCAGCGTCGTCGCCACGGGCGTGAGGTAGAGCCCGCAACGGTAGGCGCCCCATGCCAGGGCCAGCGCCTCGGGACGGTTGCCGAGCAGCGACACGATGTGCTCGCCACGGGCCAACCCGAGCCCGCGCAGCACGTTGGCGATGCGGTTGGCCAGGGCTTCGAGCTCGGCATAGCTCAGCCGCGCACCCTGGCACACGATGGCCGGATGCGAGGGCCGCAGCGTTGCCTGCAGCCGCAGATCGCGGCGCGCCGTCGCTGGCTGCATGTTCATGCGGGCAGGGCAGCGTGCATGGCCGATCGGTTCGCAGGTTGTTTCAGACGGCGGTGCGCTGCGCCTTCTCCTGCTCGGCGCGGCCGCGCACGATGCGCTTGGCCTCGGCCCAGTCTTCCGGCGTCATGGCGCTCATCTCCGCGAAGGTGCTCGGCGCGGCAAGGTGATGGCCGCCGTCGATCGCGATGTTCTGCCCGGTCAGGTAGTCGCAGCCGTCGGACTGCAGGAACATCAGCAGGTTGCACAGCTCGTCCGTCTTGCCGAAGCGGCCCATCGGCACCTTCTCCGACGAGGCCGCGCCGACGTTGGCCTTCGGGATCGGCGCGAGCTTTTCCCAGGCGCTCTCGGTCGGGAACGGCCCGGGCGCGACCGCGTTCACGCGGATGTTGTGGCGGCCCCATTCGACCGCGAGCGACATCGTCATCGCATGCACCGCGGTCTTGGCCATCACCGACGGCAGTACATAGGGAGAGCCAGTCCAGACCCAGGTGACCAGCATGCTCACCACCGAGCCCGGCAGACCTTGCGCGATCCAGCGCCGGCCGCAGGCGAGGGTGGCATACAGCGCGCCGTCCATGACCGTGGAGCGCACCGCCTCGAAACCGCGCGGGCTGATCTCGACCGAAGGCGCGATGAAATTGGCCGCCGCGTTGTTGACCAGGCCGGTGAGCGGACCACCCCGCCAGATCTTCTCGACCATGGCTTCCATCATCTCGGCGTTGCGCACGTCGCAGACGTGGTGCTCGATGCTGCCGCCGTGTGCCGCCGCCGCGCGCAGCTCGTCGACCGTTCCCTGGAGCACCGCCTCGCGCCGCCCGCAGATGTGCACCGCGGCCCCATGCAACACGAAGCTGCGCGCCAGCTCCTTGCCCAGCCCGGTGCCGCCGCCGGTGATGAGGATGCGTTTGCCCTTCAGGGCGTCGTCGCGGATCGGGCCGCTGGCCATCGTCGTCATCGATATTTCCTTTGCTCGTGGAACCCCGGCGCGCTCAGGCCGGGTTGATGCCGGCGACACCGCTGTAGCGGTCGCCGCCCTTCTGGTACTGCGAGAACATCTGCCGGCCGATGATGTGCTTCATGACCTCGATCGAGCCGCCCGCGATCTTCACGATGCGCGCGTCGGCGTAGGCACGCGCGATCGGGTATTCCCACATGTAGCCCCAGCCGCCGAACAGCTGCAGGCACTCGTCGACGATCTTGCAATGCGTGTTCGACAGCCACATCTTGGCCATCGCCGCGTCGACCGGGTCGAGTTCGCCAGCGATGAAACTCTCGATGCACTTGTCGGTGAACTGGCGCCCGACCACCGCCTCGGTCTTGAGCTCGGCGAGCTTGAACTGCGTGTTCTGGAAGTCGCCGATGGTCTTGCCGAAGGCCTTGCGATTCGCAACGTAGTCGACCGTCCACTCCACCACCGTCTCGGCCACCGTGGCCGAGCGGATCGCCTGCGCCAGCCGTTCCTGCGCCAGCTTGGTCATCATCAGCTCGAAACCGCGGCCTTCCTCGCCGAGCATCGCGGAGGCCGGCACCCGCACCTCGTCGAAGAACAGCTCGGAGGTGTCCTGCCCCTTCATGCCCAGCTTCTCGAGGTTCTTGCCGCGCCGGAAGCCCGGCAGGCTGGTGTCGACCAGGAACAGCGTGACGCCCTTGGCACCTGCCGACGAATCGGTCTTGGTCGCGAGCACGATGACATCGCACAGCTGGCCGTTCGAGATGAACACCTTCTGGCCCGAGATCAGGAAGTCGTCGCCGTCGCGCACGGCCTTGGTACGGATCGCCTTGAGATCGGAGCCGGCGTGCGGCTCGGTCATGCCGAGCGAGCCGATCGCCTCGCCGCGCACCATCTTCGGCAGCCAGTGCTGCTTCTGCGCTTCCGAGCCGAACGACTTGACGTAGGTGGCGACCAGGTCGCAATGGATCATGAAGCCCGGGCCGGTGAAGCCCGAGCGCG
Source organism: Variovorax sp. dw_954 (assembly GCF_018449755.1). Taxonomy (NCBI): domain Bacteria; kingdom Pseudomonadati; phylum Pseudomonadota; class Betaproteobacteria; order Burkholderiales; family Comamonadaceae; genus Variovorax; species Variovorax sp. dw_954. The sequence goes on from NZ_JAAVVD010000014.1 coordinate 38,108, forward strand.
CCATTTCCTCGAACACCACGACGTCGAACAGGTAGTCGGCCTCGGCGCCTCCGTATTGCTCCGGGATCGTGCAGCAGAGCATGCCGGCGGCACCGGCCTTGAGCCAGAGTTCGCGTGGCACGATGCCGTCGTGTTCCCACGACGCGTGGTGCGGCGCGATCTCGTTCTCGATGAACTTGCGCACCATGTCCCGGAAGGCGTCGTGGTCCTCGTTGAAGAGCCCGCGTTTGATCACATCGTTTCCTTCACAAACTGACTGTCAGGTCGCCAGGGGCGCGTCCGCCTCGATGCCGAGGGTGCGGCGCGCCTGCTTGAGATGCGGCATGTCGAGCATCGCGCCGTCCAGGCCCACCGTGCCCGCGCCCGGCTGCGCCGCGAAGGCCTCGACCACGCGCCGGGCGTGTGCGAGTTCGGCCTCGCTCGGCGAGAAGGCTTCGTTGATGATGGCCACCTGGTCCGGGTGGATGGCGATGCGGCCGCGAAAGCCGCGGCGCCGCGCGACGGCACACGATGCGGCGAGCCCGGTCGGATCTCGGAAGTCGCCATACAGCGTGTCGATCGCCGGCACGCTGGCGGCCGCCGCGATGCACAGGCACATCGAGTTGGCCAGCGTGTACAGCGGCGAAAGGCTGCCGTCTGCCTCGCGATTGGAGATGGCGCCGATGGCCGCCGACAGGTCTTCGGCGCCCCAGGTGATGCCCGCCAGCCGTGGCACGTCGGCGGTGTAGCTGGCCATGGTGAGCATCGATTGCGCCGTTTCGGTGGCCACCGGCACGATGCGCACGGTGCCCGGCGCGATGCCAGCCCGCGCTTCGAGTGCATCGAGGCAGAACGCGATGCGGCGGATGTCGTCGGCGCCGAGGGTCTTCGGCAGCATGATGCCGGCCAGGCCCGGCACCACGACGGCCGCCAGGTCGTCCATTGCCATGCCGGAGTCGAGCGGGTTGATGCGCACATAGAGCCGGGTCGCCAGGCGCGATGCGTGCGCGCCGATGAACTCGACCGCCATGCCGCGCGCCGTGACCTTGCGGGGCGGCGCCACGGCGTCTTCGAGGTCGAGGATCAGCGCATCGGCCGGGCTGTCGAGCCCTTTCGCCAGCTTGCGTTCGCTGTCGGCCGGCACGAAGAGCATGGAGCGCAAGGGCATCTAGCGGGCCTCCGGCTTGCGCAGCATCAGGGCCTGGCGCTTCAGCGTGGCGACTTCCTCGTCGCGCTGGTTGAAGCCCTGATGCAGGAAGGTGACGATGCCGGCATTGGGCCGCGACTTGCTGGCACGCACTTCGAGCACCGTCGTGCGCGAGCGCAGCGTGTCGCCGGCAAACACCGGGAACGGAAAGCGCACGTCGGTCATGCCGAGGTTCGCCACCGTCGTGCCGAGCGTCGTCTCCTGCACCGACAGGCCGATCACCAGGCCGAGCGTGAAGATGCTGTTCATCAGCGGCTTGCCGAACTCGGTACTTTTGCAGTACTCCGCATCGATGTGGATGGCTGCCGGATTGCAGGTGGCGTTGCTGAACCACATGTTGTCGGAGTCCAGCACGGTGCGCCGGATCTCGTGGTCGAACTGCTGGTCGACCACGAACTCTTCAAACCACTTTCCAGCCATCGGTAGATCTCCTGTTGCACCCAGCGTATAGATGTACATGATACGCATGTGTACGATAACAGAACCCCGGAGAAACCCACATGCCCGCACTCGTCAATCGCCAGATCCGCCTGAAGTCGCGTCCGCCCGGCATTCCCCAGGCCGAGCACTTCAAGCTGGCCAGCGTGCCGGTGCCCCCACTGCAGCCTGGACAGGTGCTGGTGCGCAATCTGTTCCTGTCGGTCGAGCCGGCCATGCGCGGCTGGGTCGCGGCGGTCGCCAACTATTCGCAGCCGGTGGCGATCGGCGCAGTGATGCGCTCGTTCGCGGCAGGTCGGGTCGAAGAATCGCACGACCCTGCGTTCCCGGTTGGCGCGCAGGTGACAGGCCTGTTCGGCTGGCAGGACTACGCCGTGGTCGATGCCACCGGCATCGAGCGCCGCGTCGAGGAAGACGACCTGCCGCTGTCCACTGCCCTGGGCGTGATGGGCATCAACGGCGTCACGGCGCACTACGGCTTGCTCGAACTGGGGCGGCCCAAGGCCGGGGAGACCGTGGTCGTGTCCACGGCCGCGGGCTCGGTCGGCTCCTGTGTCGGCCAGATCGCGAAGCTGCACGGGTGCCGCACGGTCGGCATCGCGGGCGGCGAGGCCAAGCGCGCGCTGTGCACCGACCGCTTCGGCTACGACGCCGCGGTGGACTACAAGGCCGGCGACTTCGAGGCGCAGCTGGCGCAGGCCTGCAGCGCGGGCGTCGATGTGTACTACGACAACACCGCCGGCCCCATCAGCGATGCGGTGATGTCGCACCTGAACGTCGGTGCGCGCGTCGTGATCTGCGGCACCGCGTCGGTCGCGAGCTGGAACCCTGCCCCGCAGGGCCCGCGCGTCGAGCGGCACCTGCTGGTCAAGCGGGCGCGCATGCAGGGCTTTGTGATCTTCGACCACGCGGACCACTACGCCGCCGCGCGCCATGACCTGGCGCAGTGGCTGCGCGAAGGCAGGCTCGTCTACCTCGAGGATGTGCTGGACGGCATCGAGCAGGCGCCCGATGCCATCGCCGGCCTGTACCGCGGCGAGAACCTGGGCAAGCGGCTGATCCGCCTCGCGTAGCCGCGCTGCGAGCCAAGCGTGCTTCAGGGCCCGGCACGTGGGCGAACCGGCATGCCTGGCAATTGCAGCAGCTGGTCGCCGCTCGAATCGGGCAGCAGGGGGCCGCGCCGGAACACGCCGCTCGCGCGCATCGCGAGCACCCCGTCGGCATGCACCAGCGCCTGCGAGAACACCAGGTTGCGCGTGACGCGAAGAATGTCGGCCTGACCCTGGACCCAGCTGCCGAGCGGTGCGCCGGCGATGAAGTCCATCTGCAGGCTGATGGTCGGCAGGAACACGCGCGGGATGTCGGTCTGGTACTGGGCCGCGGTCGACAGCAGGATGTCGACGAAGGTCGAGAGCATGCCGCCATGGCATTGCTGCCCCGGGTTGACCTGTTGCGGCCCGACGCGAAAGCCCAGTTGCAGGTGCTCGTCGTGCCAGCGGGCGTAGAGCGGGCCGTTGTGCGTGGCGAAGATGCCGCCGATGTCCGCGGCTTCGAATCCTGCCGCCGGGCCAGCCATGTGCGTGTCCGTCATGCGTGGTGAAGGCCTCGAGGTTTCAAAGGGTTCGCTGCATGCCGCGCCATTGAGTGGCCAGCGCGTCGCGGTGTTCCGGCGCCGCCACGCCGATCAGGGCTTGCGCGCGTGCATCGAGCGACAGGCCGCGCAGTTGCGCCGCGCCGTGTTCGGTGACGACGCAGTCGGCCAGTGCGCGCGGCAGCGTGCACAGCGCCTGATCGTTGAAGGCCGGCACGATGCGCGACAGCGTGCCGCCACGCGCCGTCGATGCGAGGCAGATCAGCAGCCGGCCGCCTTCGGACGCAAGCGCTCCTTGCGCGAAAGCGGGCAGGCCGCCGGCGCCTGCCTGGATGACACCGCCCGCGCGTTCCGAATTGACCTGCCCGAACAGGTCGACTTCCACGGCTGAATTGATGGCGATGAAGCGCGGGATCGCGCCGATCACTGCCGGGTCGTGTGTGAAGCGCACGTCGCGCAGTCGAAGCGGCTCGAGCCGCGCGACGAAGTCGTGCAGCGAGGCATCGCTCAGCACCACGCCGGTGTGCATCGGCGCATCGCGGTCGATCGCGCCGGCCTCCCACAGCGTGCGCAGGCCGGACGGCATCATGCCCCCGTGAAAGCGCAGGCGCCGATGCGAGGCCAGGGCGTCGGCCAGCGCCAGTGGCACCGCGCCGATGCCGAACTGAAGCGTGTCGCCGTCACGCACCAGGTTCGCGGCGTGGGTGCCGATGCGCTTCTCGGTCTCGCCGGCCGGTGCATCGGGAAAGGCCAGCAGCGGCGCATCGGCTTCGACGAAGCCGTCGAGTTCGGACAGGTGCACGCGAAAGCTTCCGCGCGTGCGCGGCATGCGCGGGTTCAGGTGCGCGACCCGCCGCTTCGCGCGCGACCACACCAGCGGCATGAAGTCGGCCACGAGTCCCGCGCTGCAGTAGCCGTCGGCATCGGGCATCGCGAGGTGGGCGATGGCGAGGTCGGGCGGCGGCAGCTCGCGCAGGTGGCGCGCGATGCCGAGGTAGTCGAGGCTGAACAGTTCCGCGCGGCCTTCGCGCATGCCGGCCCGCACCGGCCGGCTCATGAAGTAGGCAGCCTGCCGCGCTTGCGGATGCAGGCCGAGGTAGTCGGCGCGGTCGATGCCCGGGAACTGGACGCCGGTGAACGTCACGTCGCGCGCGCGCTCCGGGTCGGCGCGCAACTCGTCCATGAGCACGGTCGATTCGTTGCTCAGCGTCGGCACGAACACGCGCTGGCCTGGCTGCATCGTGTCGGTCAGGCATGTCGCCGTCATGTCAGGTGCTGTGCCTTCGCGAGCGTCTTGCGGGCGAGGCGTGCCGTGCCGGTCATGAGGCCGGTGCCGTCCTGCGTCCGTGCGGCCAGGTCGTAGACCGCGAGTGGCCCGTCGACCCGCGCCAGCGTGCCGTGCAGGACGATCGCGTCGCCGAGCTTCGCGATGCCGGTGAAGCGCGTCTGCAGGTGCGCGACGCAACCGGCCCCGAAGTGCGAAGTGCAAAGCCGAGCGGCGTAGGCCATGCTGAGCATGCCATGCACCACCGGCCTGTCGAAGCCTGCGGCCCGTGCGGTGGCGAGGTCCAGGTGCAGCAGGTTGTGATCGCCGGACGCAGCGGCGAAGAGCGCCAGGTCGAGCGCGGTGACGGGCTCGCATGGCAACTCGATGCGCGCGGGCCAGGCCGGCTCGGTCATGCGGGCTGCACCGCGTTGCGCACCAGGATCGTCTGCCGGCTGGTCGCAGCCGCCTGCGCGCCGAGCCGGTAGTGCGTGTCGACCACGATGAAGGTGAAAGCACCTTCCTTCTTGTCGTGGATGTCGGCCACCGTGCGGCTGATCTCGATCTCGTCGCCGACATGCATCGGCGCGTGGATGTCGAACGATTGTTCCGCATGCAGCACGCCGCGCAGCGGCACCTCGATCAGCGTCATCAACTGCGCGCTGCTGAAATGCTCCCCCTCGATGGCCTTGAGGAAGGTCGGCGGCACCGGGCAGGCGCGGTGGCCTGCCGCGCGGGCGAGCGCTTCATCCCAGTACACCGGATCGGTCTCGCGCGTCGCCTGGCAGAACAGCCTGACGCGCCAGCCATCGATGCGGACCCGCGTCGGCGTGGTCGTGAAGCCGACGCGGCTGCGGTCGGTCATGCGCAGGCTTGCTCGAGAGTCGGGCGCAGCCTGGACCAGGCCGCCAGCGTCTCGGGATCGGATGCCGCGGCCACGGCCTCGCGCTCTGACCATGCCCACATCAGCGGGCCGCCGGTCCACGCTGGCGTGACGCCCGCCAGGCAGGCCGCGACGTCGAAGAAGGCCAGCGTGCCGGTCTCGCGCCCGGCTGCGGCACGCATGACCGTGCGCGCCTGTTCATGCAGGTCGCCGCCCGCCTGCTGAAGGCGCTGCAACAGGCTGTCCGCCTCGTAGGTGCGCCATGGCAGGCACCAGAGCTTCGCCGCGAGCGCGGCCAAGAGTTCGGCGGCGGCGTCGTCCGCGCCCACGATCTCCAGCACGCGTCCATAGGGGCCGGGCGGCGCCAGCACCGCCGCCGGCAGCGTCGCGTCGCCGCTGGGCGCGGCGACTTGCACGCCATCGCCGAGCACGCGCAGCGCGACACGTTGCCGCTCGCCCTGCGCGTCGACCAGTTCGAGGGTGTCGGCCGGCAGGCTGGCATCGGCGGCCTGCGGCAGCTTGCTTCGGCCCAGCGCTTCCGCCCAGGCGCCGCGCGCCGGGCTGATTGCGCCGATGCCGATGCGCTCGATGTGCACGTCCTTCGGCGCCGCCAGCTCGCGTTCGGCACGCAGCCGTTCGAGGAACAGGGTGCGCACCATGTTGCCCGCCACCGGGTTGAACATGAGCCGCAGGAACTGGGTCATCTCGACATCGGTCGCCTCGGCAAGCGGAAGGTGGGCGCCCTTGAGCACGCTGTCGACGATGGCGCTGTAGGCTGGGTACAGGTCGAAGCTTTCCGGCGTCACGCCATGCCGCAGGGCGACCGCGCGCGCCGTGTCCTCGCTCCATGCGGGCACATCGTCCTGCGCGAGCCGGCCGAACTTGCGACTTGCATCGTAGGGCTGGCCGTGCAGGGAGCGCGCGACGGTCTTGGCCGCTTCCAGCAGCTGCGCCGCGGGAACGGTGCGCTCGAAGATGCCGAGGCGCACCGCCTCGGCGGGGTCGATCGAGCGGCCGGTCAGCAGCATGTCCATCGCGTCCTCGAATGGCGCCAGCCTGGGCACGCGCTGCGTGCCGCCGGCGCCAGGCAACAGGCCCCAGCGCACTTCCGGCACGCCGATCTGCGTGCGCGGCGCGTCGGTGACCAGGCGCACGCGGCAGGCCAGCGCGAGTTCGAGCCCACCGCCCAGCGCGATGCCGTTGACGGCGGCGACCCACGGCTTGCCGGACGCCTCCATGCGCACGAACTGGCGCCCCAGCCGCCCGCACATCGCGAACATCTCGTCGTGCGTCCCGCTCCTGGCGCGATCGGTGTAGCCGCGCACCATGGCCAGGTCGGCACCGGCCAGAAAGGTCGCCTTGCCCGAGGTGACGACCACGCTGTGGACGGCGGCGTCGCCGTCCACGCGGTCCATCAGTGCATCGATGGCGTTCATCAGGTCGGCCGAGAACACGTTCATCGTGCGGCCCGGCATGTCGATGGTCGCGACCAGCACGCCGTCGGCGTCCAGCGTGGTGTGGATCAGGGTTTCCAAGGCATCTCCTGCGGGCGTGGCGGCGTTCAGGCGTACTTCTTGAAGTCGGGCTTGCGGCGCTCGTTGAAGGCCTTGACGCCTTCCTTCGATTCGTCCGACTGGTAGTAGTGCTTGACGGTCTGGATGCCGAGGAAGCCGATGCCGCGGATGTTCTCGGTGTCGGCGTTGAACGAGCGCTTGGCGATGGTGAGCGCGGTCGGGCTCATCTCGTTGATCTCCTTGCACCACTGGGCGACCTCGGCGTCGAGCTGGTCGTGCGGGACCACCTTGTTCACCAGGCCCATCTTCTCGGCCTCGGCGGCGCTGTACTTGCGGCACAGGAACCAGATCTCGCGCGCCTTCTTCTCGCCGACGATGCGCGCCAGGTAGGCGGTGCCCCAGCCCGGATCGACCGAGCCGACCTTCGGGCCGACCTGGCCGAAGGTGGCCTTCTCGCTCGCGATGGTCAGGTCGCAGAGCGTGGCGAACACGTTGCCACCGCCGATGGCGAAGCCCTGCACCTTGGCGATCGACACCTTGCGCAGGTCGCGCAGCGCGGTCTGCATTTCCTCGATCGGCATGCCGACCGTGCCGCGCGGGCCGTACAGGCCGTCCTCCGACAGGTGAACCTTCTGGTCACCGCCGGTGCAGAAGGCCTTGTCGCCCGCGCCAGAGAGCACCATCACGTTGGCACTCTTCTCCTCGTCGGCGCGGCGCAGGCCGTCGATCAGCTCTTCCAGCGTCTGGTTGCGGAAGGCGTTGTAGACCTCCGGGCGGTTGATCGTGATGTGCACGGTGCCGTCGCGCACTTCGTACAGGATGTCCTTGTATGCCTTGCTCATGTCGTCGCTCCTATGGCTTGTTCGTGGGTTCAACCGTGCATGCTGAGGCCGCCCGAGACGCTGATGGTCTGGCCGGTGATGAAGGCGGCGTCGTCGCTGGCCAGGAAGGCCACGAGCCCGGGATAGTCGTCGGGCACGCCGATGCGCCCGAGCGGCACGCCGCGCACCATCGCGTCGCGAATCTTCTGGCCCTGCTCGCCGGTGCCGACGAAGGCGTCCATCGCGGGCGTGTCGGTCGGGCCGGGGCACACGGTGTTGACGGTGACGTTGCTGCGTGCCACTTCGCGCGCCAGTGCCTTCGCGAAGGCGATCGTCGCGCCCTTGCAGCCGGAGTAGACGACCTCGCCGGTCGAGCCGACGCGGCCCGCATCCGAGGCGATGTTGACGACCCGGCCGCTCTTGCGCGCGGCCATGCCCTTGGCGACCGCGTGCGTCATGTGCAGCGGGCCGAACCAGTTGATGGCGGTGACCTTCTTCCAGAACGCCTCCTCGGTCTTGAGGAAGGGCATGGGCGTGTCCCAGCCGGCGTTGTTGACCAGGATGTCGGTGCCGGCGCCGGTCTTCTCCTCGAAGCCCGCGACCGCGGCCGTGACCTGCGCATAGTCGGTGATGTCGCACGCCACCGCGATGGCCTTGCCGCCGGCGGCCTCGATCGCCGTGACGGTGTCGCCCGCGCCCGCCGGGTTGATGTCGAACACGCCGATGGTCGTGCCCTCGGCGGCCAGCCGCAGCGCGATGGCACGGCCGATGCCGCTGCCGGCACCGGTCACGATCGCGGTCTTGCCTTTCAGTCCTCGCATGAAGTCTCCTGTTGTCGAAAAAAAGAATGAGTGGGGATGGATCCGGGCTCAGGCGCCGTGGCGCCCGACGATCGAGACCGCACTGACGTTCTGGTGCGGATGGCCGCCGAGGTTCTGCGTCAGGCCGATGTCGACCTTCTTCAACTGGCGCTCGCCCGCGCGGCCGTGGATCTGCTGGTACACCTCGTACACCATGCGCAGCCCCGAGGCGCCGATCGGATGGCCGAAGCACTTGAGGCCGCCGTCGGGCACCACGGGCAGGGCGCCGTCGCGGTCGAACACGCCGTCGAGCACGTCGTGGATGGCGCGGCCGGGCGCGCTGAAGCGAAGGTCTTCCATCAGCACCGCTTCGGTCACCGAGAAGCAGTCGTGCACCTCGGCCATGTGCACCTGCGTGCGGGGGTCGGTGATGCCGGCGGCGGCATAGGCACGCTCGCCGGCGGTGCGGGCCGTGGCGATGTGCGCGCCGTCCCAGTTGTTGAAGCCGGCTTCCTCGCCATTGCTGACCGACACTTCGAGCGCCTTGATCGTGACGAGCTCGGCATCGGGGCGCAGGGCACGCGCGATCTCGGGCGTGGTGAGGATGGCGCAGGCCGCGCCGTCGCTCACGCCGCTGCAGTCGTACAGGCCGAGCGGCGCGGCAATCATCATGGCCTTGAGTACGTCTTCCTCGGTGATCTTGTTGCGCAGATGCGCCTTGGGATTGAGCGACGCGTTGTCGTGGCTCTTGACCGAGATGTGCGCCATCGCGCGCCGCAGGTCCGCGATCGACACGCCATGCTTCGCCGCATAGGCGGAGGCCAACTGCGCGAAGGCGCCGGGCGCGGTCGAGTTGGGCAGCCACAGGTCGTTGGTGATGCCGCGCGTGCGCACCGGCAGGCCGCCGTAGCCGGTGTCCTTGAGCTTCTCGACGCCGAGCGCGAGCACGATGTCGTAGGCGCCCGCCGCCACCGCGTAGGCGGCACCGCGCAGGGCTTCGGTGCCGGTGGCGCAGGCGTTCTCGACCCGCGTCGCGGCGATGCGCGGGAGGCGCAGCGCCTGCGCCAGCGGGCCGGCCGTCTTGCCCACGTTGTTCTCCTCGAGGCACACGCCGAACCAGGCGGCCTCGATCTGCCGGAAGTCGATGCCGGCGTCGGCGACCGCTTCGTTGAAGGCCTCGAGCATGAGGTCTTCCGGGCCACTGTCCCAGCGCTCGCCGAAGCGCGAGCAGCCCATGCCGAGGATGGCGACCTTGTCGCGAATGCCGGTGGCCATTACTTGATCTCCGTCGTTGCGCCGGCGCTCTCGGCACGGGTCGGCGTGGCTTTCCAGAAGTAGCGCCGGAAGCCGCGCTTTCGGTCGAATTCCTTCACGCGGTAGACCATGCGCAGGGGCAGGCCGACCGACAGCTCGCCGACGTCGGTGTCGGTGAACTCCATCAGCACGCGGCCGCCGCCCTCGAAGTCGATGTGGCCGAACTGGAACGGTGGGTCGGGCGTGTAGCCGAGGAAGTCGGTGGTGTGCGACATGACGCGCGCCGGCACGTCGGCAAGGGAGGTCGGTTCCTGCGTGTCCTGCGCGCGGCATTGTGGGTTCACGCACAGCCGCGAGCGCGGGAACTGCACGGTGCCGCAGGCGCTGCAACGCCCGCCCTCGAAGCGTGATGCAAGGGCGTGGTCGCGCCAGGCGGCGGTCAGCGCGGTCTTGTTGTCCATCTCGGCGCGCATGCCCCAGGCCAGCTCGATCTGCTGGGTGAACGACAGGTACTTCATGTAGCTGGTCTCCGGGCGGCCCGCGTCCGGTACCGGGCCGGGGCAGGGCACGGCGGTGCGGCGCAACAGCAGCGCATCGCAGCCACTGCCGAATGCGGCGACCAGGACCAGTTCGCCCGGCCTGGCGGCACGCAGCGCGATGTCGAGCATCGCCAGCGGTTGCGCACTGCCGAGGTCGCCGACGTTCTCGTGCTCCGCCGACACCAGCGCCGTCGCGGCGATGCCGACCTTCTTCGCGACCGCGTCGTTGATCCGGGCCATCGGCGCCGGCATCGCGAAGCGGGCCACGTCGGCGGCTGCCACGCCACCGTCCTTCAGGCATTGGCGGATGGTGGCGACGGCGATCTTCATGTAGCCCTCGTCGCGCACCCAGCGCTCTTCCCAGGCGTATTCATGCTCTTCGCCGGTCTGGCGAAAGTGGTCGACAAGGTCGGCGTGGGTGCTGGCGCTGGCGACCCACGTCGCGATGGCATCGCCCGTGCCGACCAGCGCGCCGGCGGCGCCGTCGCCGAAGATCATTTCCTGGGCGCTCGCCGGCCGCGCGACGCGGCGTTCGGCGGCGAGCAGCATCCGCGGGGCGCCGTCCTCGGGCCGCCGCAGCGTGGCCGAGAGTTCCGTGAGCGCAGCGCGTGCGCTGGAGGTCGCATCGCGCAGCGTCGCGCCGGAGTCGATGCCCAGCGCCGAGGCGACGATGCCGGCGTTCAGGCGCTCGGCAAAGGGCAGGGTGGTGGACACCAGCGTCAGCTCGACTGCAGCGGACGCGGGGAGCGCCTGCTGCAGCAGACGGCCGACCTCGACGGCCATCGTCACGCTGTCCTCGTCCCAGTTGGCGACGGCGCGCCGGCCCCTGGCCAGCGACTTGAGTCCCGGTGCCATCCAGCGATGTTGTGCGAGCATGTCGATGCGCTCCAGGCGCAGGCGCGGCACGTAACGCGTGGTGGCCAGCAGGCCGAAGCTTGTCTCTGTCTCGTCCATGGATTCAGGCGCCGTGCGGCCGCTGTCTGTACATCATCATGTTGCACATGGTACGCTAGCGCACGATAATTTCGCAAGCCGCAATGACGAGCGTGGACAGGGGTTTACCCTCGACGGCTGCACCGAAGGAGACAGAACTTGAGCAAGCTTCTCGAAGGAAAAGTGGCCCTGGTCACCGGTGGCGGACGCGGTCTTGGCCGCGGCATCGCGCTGGCGATGGCGGCGGCCGGCGCCCGCGTGGTGGTGAACGACCTGGGCGCGTCGCTCGACGGCCAGATCGGCGGCGAGCAACCCGCCGACGAAGTGGTCGCCGCGATCAGGGCGTCGGGCGGCGAGGCGATCGTCGACGGCGGTTCGGTCTCCGACTGGAACGCTGCAGCCAGGATGGTGGAGGCGGCGGTGGACACCTTCGGGCGCATCGACATCGTGGTCAACAACGCCGGCATCCTGCGCGACGTGATGTTCCACCGCATGAGCGAGGCGGAGTTCGACCAGGTGGTGGCGGTGCATCTCAAGGGCAGCTTCAACGTCAGCCGCGCCGCGGCGCCGCACTTCAAGGCACAGGCGAGCGGGAGCTATGTGCACATGACCTCCACCTCGGGGCTGATCGGCAACTTCGGCCAGGCCAACTACAGTGCGGCCAAGCTCGGCATCGCGGGGCTGTCGAAGTCGATCGCGCTCGACATGCAGAAGTTCGGCGTGCGCTCCAACGCGGTGGCGCCGTTCGCCTGGACCCGCATGATCGACTCGATCCCGAGCGAGACGCCCGAGCAGAAGAAGCGCGTCGAAGGCCTGAAGAAGCTGGTGCCCGAGCGCGTGGCACCTTTCGTGGTCGGCCTGTGCGCCGACGCGGCCAGCGACGTGAGCGGCCAGATCTTCGGCGTGCGCAACAACGAAATCTACCTGTTCAGCCAGCCGCGGCCGATCCGCAGTGCGCACAGCGGCGAGGGTTGGACGCCTGAAAGCGTGGTCGAGACCGCGCTGCCGATGCTGCGCGCCAGCTTCTTCGCGCTCGACCGGTCCGGTGATGTCTTCACCTGGGACCCGGTCTGAAGCCTCGCCCTTTCATTTCCAGCCGTTCACCCGAGGAGACCTCATGCCAGCCCAGAAGAAAGTCATCATCACCTGCGCCGTGACCGGCGCCATCCACACGCCCTCGATGTCGCCGCACCTCCCCGTGACGGCACAGGAGATCGCCGATGCCGCGGTCGGCGCGGTGGAGGCCGGCGCGGCCATCATCCACCTGCATGCGCGCGACCCGGTCACCGGCAAGCCGGACCAGCGCCCCGAGGCCTTCGTGCCCTTCCTGAAGGACATCAAGGCGCGCTCGGATGCGGTCATCAACCTCACCACCGGCGGCTCGCCCTACATGACGGTGCACGAGCGCATGCAGCCGGCCAAGGTGTTGAAGCCCGAGGTCGCCTCGATGAACATGGGCACGATGAACTTCGGCCTGTTTCCGATGCTGCAGCGCTTCAAGGAGTTCAAGTTCGACTGGGAAAGGCCATACCTCGAAGGCAGCAAGGACCTGATCTTCCGCAACACCTACGGCGACCTGGAAACCGTGCTCACGGAGCTGTCGGCCAACCAGACGCGCTACGAGTTCGAGTGCTACGACACCTCGCACCTCTACAACCTGGCGCATTTCGTCGACCGCGGGATGGTGCAGGCGCCGTTCTTCGTGCAGACGGTGTTCGGCATCCTGGGCGGCATCGGCAGCCATCCCGACGACGTGATGCACATGAAGCGCACGGCCGATCGCCTGTTCGGCAGCGACTACCGCTGGTCGGTGCTGGGCGCGGGCAAGAGCCAGATGCCGATCGCGGCGATGTCGGCCTCGATGGGCGGCAACGTGCGCGTCGGCCTGGAAGACAGCCTCTGGATCGGCGCCGGCCAGCTGGCCGAATCGAACGCGCAGCAGGTGCGAAAGGTGCGCGAGATCATCGAGGGGCTGGGCCTCGCGGTGGCAACGCCGGCGGAGGCGCGCGAGATCCTGGCGCTCAAGGGCAAGGACAACGTCGCCTTCTAGCCCTGGGTCGTCTGGCCGTGTGTAAGGTGCGCCGCTAGAATGTACGCATCATTACAGTAAAAGGTCGCTTGCCCCGGCGGCCGGAGAATCGACATGGCAACTGCAGCAACCGACCCGCATTCGACCGACTGGGAGCTTCGGCTCGGCTTTCTGATCCATGACGTGTCGCGATTGCGCCGCAGCGCCTTCGACCGCTGCCTGAAGCCCCTGAACGTGACGCGCTCGCAGTGGTGGGTGCTGGCCTACCTGTCGCGCGAAGACGGCATGACGCAGTCGCAACTGGCCGAGGAACTCGACCTCGGCAAGGTGGCGATCGGCGGGCTCATCGACCGGCTGGAGAAGTCCGGCCTGGTCCGGCGCGACGCCGACCCCGCCGACCGGCGCGTCAATCGCGTCTTCCTCGAGCCCAAGAGCAAGCAGCTGATCGCGAAGATGCGCAAGGTGAGCCACCAGCTCAACGAGCAGATCCTCGACGGGCTGGCCGACCCGAAGCTGGAAGTCGCCGCCACCACGCTCGATGCGATGAAGCGCAACCTGCTGACCTACCTGCAGACCAACGAGGCCTGAAGTTCGGCCGGGGGCCGGACAGGGCCGCCGCCGCGCCGGCGGGGTACCGGGTTTCCCGGGGGTCTGCACCCTTGCGACACGTCGTTGGTTTAGCGTATCGTACGGTAGTGAACTAAATCCACTATCGGAGACACAGGATGACGGTCAAGGCTTTCGATCCCGCGGCCCATGGGCTGGCGATGCGCAACGCTGGTTTCTGGCTCGACAAGACCATCGATGAATTTCTGGTCGAGGCGATCCGCCGAGCGCCCGACAAGGCGGCGCTGGTCGCCTACCGCAGCGACCGCGCCGAACCCACCCGCATGAGCTACCGCGAACTTGGCGACAAGGTCGCGCTCGCGGCAGGTGCGCTGCGCGGCCTTGGCGTCGGCCGCGGCGACGTCGTCGCGGTGCAGGTGCCGAACTGGTGGGAATTCGTCGTGACCTCGCTCGCGTGCGGGCGCATCGGCGCCGTCGTCAACCCGCTGATGCCGATCTTTCGCGAACGCGAACTCGAGTTCATGCTGGAATTTGCCGAAGCCAAGGTGTTCGTCGTGCCCGCGATGTTCCGCGGCTTCGATCACGCTGCGATGGCCGAGAGCCTGAAGCGCCGGCTGCCCAGCCTGCAGCAGATCCTGGTGGTCGACGGGCAGGGCGACAACGCATTCGATCGGATGCTGCTGCAGGGCAGTGCGCGCGTCGAGGCGCCTGCCGCAGCCGAGGCGCAGGGCCTGGATCCGGCGGGACTCGCGGTGATGATGTTCACGTCCGGCACGACCGGCTCGCCCAAGGGCGTCATGCACTCGTGCAACACGCTGCTGGCCTGCAACAAGGCGCTGTCGGGCCGCTTCGGGCTCGACACCGACGACGTGCTGCTCGCCTGTTCACCAGTGGGTCACATGACCGGCTATGCCGCGGTCATGGTGCTGGGCGTGTACCTCGGCTCGACCGTGGTGCTGCAGGACGTGTGGGAGGGCAAGCGCGGCGTCGCGATCATGGCCGCCGAGGGCGTGACCTACACGGCGGCATCGTCGCCATTCCTGGCCGACATCTGCAACGCGGTCGCCGAGGGCGGCCCGCGGCCGACCCGGCTGCGCTCCTTCCTGTGCGGTGGCGCGCAGATTCCCCCGGTGCTGATCGAGCGCGCGGCCACGGAACTCGACCTCAAGGTGTGCTCGCTCTGGGGCATGACCGAATCGCTGTCGAGCACGCTCACCGAGCCTTCGCGCGCCGCCGACAAGTCCTCCAGCACCGATGGCCGCGCGCTCGACGGCGTCGGCATCAAGGTGGTCGATTTCGACGGAAAGGAACTGCCGAGCGGCGAGACCGGCCGGCTCATGGTGCGCGGCGCGCAGATGTCGCTGGGCTACTACAAGCGGCCGGACATCCCGACCTACGACGCGGAAGGCTGGTTCGACACCGGCGACCTGGCCTACATGGACAGCGAAGGCTACATCCGCATCAACGGGCGAACCAAGGACGTGCTGATCCGCGGCGGCGAGAACGTGCCGGTGGTGGAGATCGAGGCGCTGCTCTACAAGCATCCCGCCGTGATGCTGGCCGCGATCGTCGGCTACCCGGACGAGCGGCTCGGCGAACGTGCCTGTGCCTTCGTCGAACTGCGGCCCGGCGCCTCGCTCGACCTGGCGGGCGTGCAGGCCTACATGGAGGCCTGCAAGGTCGCCAAGCAGTACTGGCCCGAGCGCGTGGAAGTGCTGGCGGCCGTGCCGCGCACGCCGGCCGGCAAGATCCAGAAGTTCCGCCTGCGGGAGCTGCTGAAGGAACCGGCGCAGTCGGCCTGACAGGGGTCGGGCGGCCGGCCAGCTGCTTGCTGCCTGTGCGCGCCGTGCCGCGCCGCGCCGCGGGAAAACACCAAGCTTCGTTGCCAGATGATGCGGTAGTGTACGGTATGGAACCGCACCGGTCATGGCACCGGCCGGCTCCGGCGCCCGTGTCCATCCACCTCCAGCAGGCAACGACCTTGAGCACTCCCGAGAATCCTGTCTCCGAAGGCGCCACAGCGGGCGGTCTCGAGCTTGCGGTCGAGGGCGTCGACCTGCGCTTCGGCGGCATCCACGCGCTGCGCGGCGTGTCGTTCAATGCGGCGCCGGGCCAGATCACGGCGGTGATCGGTCCCAACGGCGCCGGCAAGACCAGCGTCTTCAACACCATCTCGGGCTTCTATCGCCCCGCCGCGGGCCGCGTCCTGCTGGGCGGGCAGGACATCACGCGCACCCCGGTGCATGCACGCGCCGCACTCGGGCTGGCCCGCACTTTCCAGAACATCGCGCTGTTCCGCGGGCTGACGGTGCTGGAGAACGTCAAGCTCGGCGGCCACCACACGATGAAGGCGGGCGTGTTCTCGGCGCTGGCCTACAGCCGTGCCGCGCGCGAGGAAGAACTGGCGCTGCGTGCCGAGGTCGAGCGCAAGGTCATCGACTTCCTGGAGATCGACCACATCCGCCACCTGTCGGTCGACGCGCTGCCCTACGGCCTGCAGAAGCGCGTGGAGCTGGCGCGCGCGCTGGCGATGCGTCCGCGCGTGCTGCTGCTAGACGAACCGGTCGCCGGCATGAACCGCGAAGAGACCGAGGACATGGCCCGCTACATCCTCGACGTGCAGGAGGAGTGGGGCGTCACGGTGCTGCTGGTGGAGCACGACATGGGCATGGTCATGGACATCTCGTCGCACGTCGTCGTGCTCAATTTCGGCCAGGTGATCGCCAGCGGCTCTCCGGCCGAGGTGCGCAGCCACCCGCAGGTGGTCGAGGCCTACCTCGGTGCCGAGGCAGAGGCGGCGTGATGAGCGAGTTCCTGGAATACAGCCTGCTGGGCCTGCTGTCGGGCGGCGTGATGGCGCTGATCGCGCTGAGCTTCGTGCTGATCTACAAGGGCACGGGCGTGGTCAACTTCGCGGTCGGCGAGGTGATGATGCTGGGCGCCTACCTCTACTACGCCGCGTCGGTCACCTTCGGCCTGGCGCCGTGGCTGGCATTCGGGCTCGCCCTGGTCGCCATCGGTGCGCTGGCGATTGCGATCGAGCGCGTGGTGCTTCGGCCGCTGTCGGGGCAGCCGGCCGTCGCGGTGCTGATGGCCACCATCGGCATGGCCAGCATTGTGCACGGCGGTGTCGAGGCCATCTGGGGCGGCGACACCTTCTCGCCGCCGACCTTGCTGCCGCGCACGCCGCTGCTGCTCGGCGAAATCCTGATTCCCGGCACCGTGCTCGGCAACTTCGCCGTGGCGGCGGTGCTGATCGCGGGGTTCCTCGCGTTCTTCCGCTACTCGAAAACCGGCATCGCGCTGCGCGCCACCGCGAGCGACCCGGTCACGGCCGCGACGCTGGGCATCAACATCAACTATTCGCAGCGGCTCACCTGGATGCTCTCGGGCGTGGTCGGCACCATCGCGGGCGTGCTGATCGCGAGTTCGGCCGGCCTGTCGCCGCTGCTCGCGTCGGCCGCGCTCAGCGTGTTCGCCGCGATCATCCTCGGCGGCCTCGACAGCATTCTGGGCGCCATCGTGGCCAGCCTTCTGATCGGCTGGGTCGAGTCGATGTCGGCCGGCTATCTGGGCGGCAAGACGCGCGATGTCGTGCCGTATGTGGTGGTGCTGGCGATCCTGGTCGTCAAGCCCCACGGCATGTTCGGCACCCGCACGATCGAGAGGCTCTGAGGTGAGAACCGGCGTCTTCCACGAGAGCTTCGCGTCGGAGCAGCGCCTGTGGGATTCGCCCACGTCGCGCAGCTGGATGGGCGTGTTCGCGCTGGCGGTGTTCTCACTGCCGTTGTGGGGCAGCGACTACGTGCTGGCGATGGCTTGCATCGTCGGCATCCACGTCATCGCCGCGCTCGGGCTGAACCTCACGACCGGCAACGCGGGCCTGATCTCGCTGAGCCACGGCGCCTTCATCGGTGTCGGCTGCTACACGGTTGCCTGGCTGGCCCGGCATGGCGTGCCCTTCTATGTCGCGCTGCCCGCGGCCGGCTTCATGGCAGCCTTCCTGGGGATCATCGTCGGGCTGCCGAGCCTGCGGGTGAAGGGCCTGTACCTGGCTATCGCCACGCTGGCCGCCCACTTCATCCTCACCTTCATCTTCAGGGAATGGGACTCGGTGACGGGCGGCGTGTCGGGCGTGTCCATACCGCGCGCCAACCTGTTCGGCTTCGAACTGGTCGGCGATCGGCGCAACTACTACCTCATCTTCATCTGCGCCTTCCTGATGGCGGTGGCGGCGCGCAACCTGGCGCGCACGCACATCGGCCGTGCCTTCGTGGCCGTGCGCGATCGCGACATCTCCGCCGAGATCCTCGGCGTGCAGCTGCTGCGCACCAAGCTCACGGCGTTTGCGATCGGCGCGTTCTACGCCGGCGTGGCGGGCGGGCTGCTCGGATACTTCTATGGCTCGATCACGCCCGACTACTTCGTGCTCACGCTGTCGGTGTTCTACCTGGCCGCGGTGATCGTCGGCGGGCTCGGCACGGTGCTGGGCAGCGTGCTCGGCGCGGTCTTCATGACCTTCGTGCCCGAGGGCCTGCGCCTGCTCGCACAGGCCAGCTCGCATGCCTTCCCGGGCGTGGCCGGGCTGCTGCTGCCGATGGGGCAGGTGGTGTTCGGCCTGCTCATCATCGTCTTCCTCATCTTCGAGCCGCACGGGCTGGCGGCGATCTGGTCGCGCGTGCGTCGCAGCTTCCACCTGTGGCCGTTCCGGACCTGAGTTCCTTTTCTTCCATGCCAAACAGGAGACCGCAAACATGACCGATTCCATTCGACGCAAGCTCGTGCAGGGCATCGGCGCCGCCGCCGCCATCGGGCCGTTCGCGGCCGGTTCCGCGTTGGCGCAGGTGCACACGGGGGACGTGGTCATCGGCGCGGCTCAACCGATCACGGGCGTGTTCGCCTTCGCCGGGCTGGCCATGAACAACGGGCTGGCCGACTTCGTCGACTGGAAGAACGCCAACGGCGGTGTGGCCGGCCGCAAGCTGCGCTATGTCGCGGAAGACAGCGGCTTCAAGGTCGACCAGTCGGCCGCCATCTTCAAGAAGATCATGGCGAGCGAGAAGCCGTCCTTCTTCTATTGCGACGGCACGCCGTCGGTGAAGGCAGTGGCGCAGGACGCGATCGCCTCCGGCCACGTGATGACCTCCTCGACCTCGCTGGCCGTCGCGGTCGCCGACCCGGTCAAGATGCCGCAGCACTTCGTGCCGGGCCCGACCTATCCGCGCCTGCACGAGATCCTCATGGAACACATCGCCCGCACGTCGCAGGGCGCTGCCGCCAAGCCGCGCATCGCCTACGTCTATGCCGATACCGAGTTCGGCCGCGACGGCATTCCCGGCGGCAAGGCGCGCGCCGAGAAGCTGGGACTGCCGATCGTCGCGGAGATCGTGACCAAGCAGTCGGGCGTCGACGTGACGACCGAAGTCGCCCAGCTGCGCCGCGCCAAGCCCGACATCGTGATCTTCCAGGGCTACATCCTGGCGCCGATGCCCGAGTTCGTGCGCCAGATGCGCGAGGCCGGCCTCAACCCGCAGATCATGGGCACGGCGTGGGGCCTGGAGAAGCCGGCCTACGACGCGCTAGCCGCGCTCGGCGTGCGCCTGACCGGCGTCAGCATGTACCGCTACGGCCACGAGACCGACGCGCCGATGATCAAGGCGATGAACGTGTTCGCGGCCAAGAACCGGCCCGACATGAAGTCGATCTCGCCGTTCTACGTGTCGAGCTGGCTGTCGGGCATGATCTTCGCAGAGGTCGCCGAGCGCTGCCTGAAGGCGAACAAGCCGCTGACGCTGGCCAACATGAAGGCGGCCCTCGAATCGATGAAGGACTGGGACAGCGGCGGCGTGTCCGGCCTGCTGGTCGACGTCAGCACGCACCAGATCCCGGCCGGGCGCATGTACGCCTACGACCCCGACAAGAAGACGATGGAGCCCGCCGGTTCCTGGATCAAGGTCTGAAGGTGGCCCACCCCCGAAGCGCCTGCGGCGCCTCCCCCTCGAGGGGGCGATACCAGCGGCCCGGCGGAGCCGGTTCCGCGGTATCCCTGGCCTCTGGCCGCGCCGGTTCCAGGCGTCGCGGATGGCGTGACAGCTCGGTGGAAAAATTGAAATGACGGCAGCGCTGGGTATCGAGAACATCGAGGTCGTCTACAACCACAGCGTGCAGGCGCTGCGGGGCCTGTCGATCGATGTTCCCGACGGCAAGATCGTCGCGCTGCTCGGCTCCAACGGCGCGGGCAAGACGACGACGCTGAAGGCCGCATCGGGCATCCTGCCGTACGAGAAGGGGCGGCTCGCGGCCGGCCGCATCACCTTCTTCGGCGAGGACATCCGCGGTCGCGCGGCCTACCAGCTGGCGCGGCAGGGCATGGCGCACGTGCGCGAGGGGCGGCACATCTTCGGCGACCTCACGGTCGAGGAAAACCTGGTCGCCGCGGCCAACGCCCTGACCGGCCGCCAGCGCGGCGACGTCGACCCCGAACTGATCTTCGGCTACTTCCCGCGACTGCGCGAGCGCCGCAAGCAGGTGGCCGGCTATCTCTCGGGCGGCGAGCAGCAGATGCTGGCGATCGGGCGCGCCATCGTCGGCAAGCCGCGCCTGATCCTGCTCGACGAACCCTCGCTCGGCCTGGCGCCGCTGGTGGTGCAGGACATCTTCGGCATCATCGCGCGCATCAACCGCGAGCAGGGCGTCGCCATGCTGCTGGTCGAGCAGAACGCGCATGTCGCGCTGCGCGTGGCGCATGCGGGCTACATCATGGAAAGCGGGCGCATCGTCATCAGTGGCGAGACCGGCAAGCTGCTGAACGACCCCGATGTGCAGCGCTTCTACCTCGGCAGCGGCGATGCCGGCGAAGGCCATGTGAGCTTCCGCGAGGTCAAGCACTACAAGCGCCGCAAGCGCTGGCTCTCATGACGCACGCTGCCGGCTCGCTCGATGCGCTGAAAGACTTGCCGCTGCCGCAGCAACTGCTGCACTGGGCCGCACAGCGGCCCGGGCATGTCGCGCTGCGCCAGAAGGAGCACGGCGTATGGAAGCCGATCACCTGGGCGGCCTATGCGCAGCAGGCGCGCTGGTTGGGGCTGGGGCTGCTGCAGCTCGGGCTGAAGCCGGGCCAGGCGCTCGCCATCCTCAGCGAGAACCGCAAGGAATGGGTGTTCGCGCAGCTGGGTGCAGCCCTCGTGCGCGGGGTCACGGCCGGGGTCTATTCCACCTCGCCGGCCGACGAGATCGAGCATCTGCTGAAGCTGTCGGACGCGCCGATCATCGTGTGCGAGGACCAGGAGCAGCTCGACAAGGTGCTGTCGATCCGCGATCGCCTCCCGCATCTGCGCCGCATCGTCCTGATCGACTCGCGCGGGCTGCGCCGCTACGACCGCACGGGCATGGTCGACTTCGCCGACGTGGTCGCGCTCGGCCAGCGCTTCGAAGCAGACGACGCCGCGGCGGCTGCAGCCGCGACCGTCGGGCCGGCGCTCGACGACATCGGCCTGATCGTGTTCACCTCCGGGTCCACCGGCCGGCCGAAGGCCGCCATGATGAGCTGGCGCGGCCTCGGCACCGCGGCGCGCGGGCTCAACTCGATGCTGGAATGCGGCGAGGGCGACTCGCTGGTGTCCTACCTGCCGCTGTGCCACATGGGCGAGCAGATGTTCTCGGTGCACATTCCGGTGGCCTTCGGTGCCGTCGTCAACTTCGCCGAGAGCCTGCGCACGGTGCAGGAAGACCTGCGCGAGCTGTCGCCGCGCATCTTCTTCGGCGTGCCGCGGATCTGGGAGAAGTTCCACGCCTCGATCCAGAACAAGCTGCGCGAGGCCGGCGGCCTGCGCCTGTGGCTCTACCGGCGCGCGATGCATTCGCTCGCGCACAACGCGCAGGCGCCGCGTTCGCAGCGGAGCCTGGCCCAGCGCGCGCGCTGGGCCGTCTGGTACGTGCTGGTGCTGCGTTCGCTGCTCAACTTCCTGGGGCTGCGGCGCTGTCGCGTGGCGGTGTCCGCGGCGGCGCCGATCGCGCCGGAGGTGCTGCAGTTCTTCCGCGTGCTGGGCGTGCCGATCCGCGAGGCCTATGGCATGACCGAGGCATCGGGCGCGACCACCATGCAGCCGGGCGACCATTCGCCGATCGGCACGGTGGGCGTCCCCTACCAGGGCGTCGAGTTGCGGCTGGCGCACGACGGCGAGATCCTGATCCGCGGGGACGTCGTGTTCCGCGGCTATCTGAAGAACGACGAAGCCACGCGCGAGGCGATCGACGCCGAAGGCTGGCTGCACACGGGCGACGTCGGACGCTGGGACGACAGCCCGGGCGGCCGCGAGCTGCGCATTGTCGATCGCAAGAAGGACATCATGATCACGGCCGGCGGCAAGAACATCACGCCGTCGGAGATCGAGAACGCGATGCGCTTCTCGCCCTTCATCAAGGAGGCGGTGGCGATCGCCGACCGCAGGCACTTCGTGTCGGCCCTGATCCAGATCGACTTCGAGTCGGTCAGCAACTGGTCGGAGGAAAAGGGTCTGGTCTACACCACCTTTCGCAGCCTGGTCGAGCTGGCGCAGGTGCGCGAGCTGATCCAGCGCGAGGTCGACACGGCCAACGCGCGCATGCCGCAGGTTCAGCAGGTGCGCAAGTTCCACCTGCTGGTGAAGGAACTGGACCACGACGACGGCGAGGTCACCGCGACGATGAAGGTCCGGCGCAAGGCGGTGTTCGAGAAATACGCGGACGTGATCGAGGCGCTCTATGCCTGAGGCCGGCGTGCGGCTCGAGCAGCCGGAACCGGGCATCGCGTTGCTGCGCCTGTCGCGGCCGGAAAACCTGAACGCGCTGACCGACGCCACCGTGGCCGAGTTCGGGGCGCTGCTCGATCGCGTCAATGCCGACCCGGCGCTGCGCGTGCTGATCCTCACCGGCGAGGGCAAGGGCTTCTGCGCCGGCTTCGACCTGGCCGAGGCGGGCGATGCGCCGGGCAGTGCCGAGCTGGGCGAGACCACCGCGTGGATGCTGCGCCAGGAAGCGTTCGCGTCGCTGGTGACCCGCCTGCGCGCATTGCGCCAGCCGGTGATCGCGGCGGTCAACGGCCCGGCCAACGGCGCCGGACTGGGCCTGGCGCTGGCGTCCGAGATCCGCATCGCCGGGCGGTCGGCGAAGTTCAACGCGGCCTTCGTGCGCGTCGGCATGTCGAGCTGCGACATCGGCGTGAGCTGGCTGCTGCCGCGCTGCATCGGGCTGTCGCGTGCCTTCGAGATCATGCTGACCGGGCGCATGGTCGATGCGCTGGAGGCCGAGCGCATCGGCATCGTCTCTGAGACCGTGGACGACGCAGCGCTGTTGCCGCGTGCACTCGAGATCGCGCGTGCGATCCGTGCCAACAGCGCCTTCGGCGTCTGGATGACCAAGCGCGGCACCTGGGCCAATGCCGAGGCGGGCAGCCTGCAGGCTGCGATCGAGCTGGAGAACCGCACGCAGATCCTCACGCGCACCACGGGCGAGCTGGCACGTGCCGCACAAGACCTGCTGGCACGCCGCAAGCGTCGCGGCAAGGCCGGATGAATCACTGAAACGAGAAGGAGCCGCGTTGTCCTATCAATCCATCTATCGCGCCGGCCTGTTCGACGGCCAGACCATCATCGTGACTGGCGGCGGCAGCGGCATCGGCCGATGCACCGCCCACGAGCTGGCGTCGCTGGGCGCGCATGTCGTGCTGGTCGGCCGCTCGATCGCGAAGGTCGAGTCCGTCCAGGCCGAGATCGCGCAGGACGGCGGCAGCGCCAGCGCGCTGGCCTGCGACATCCGTGACGAGGCGGCGGTCGGCGCCACCGTCGATGCCGTGCTGCAGTCGCGCGGGCGCATCGACGGGCTCGTCAACAACGCCGGCGGCCAGTACCGTTCGCCGATGAAGTCGATCAGCACAAAGGGCTTCGAAGCCGTCGTGCGCAACAACCTGACCGGCGGCTTCATCTTCATGCGCGAGGTCTACAACCGCTGGATGGAAGGCCACGGCGGCGCCATCGTGAACATGATTGCCGACGTCTGGGGCGGCTGGCCCGACATGGCGCATTCC
This sequence comes from Variovorax sp. dw_954, assembly GCF_018449755.1. NCBI lineage: Bacteria > Pseudomonadati > Pseudomonadota > Betaproteobacteria > Burkholderiales > Comamonadaceae > Variovorax > Variovorax sp. dw_954. The sequence goes on from NZ_JAAVVD010000014.1 coordinate 61,990, forward strand.
GGCGCGGCGCGCGGCGGCATGCTGACGCTGAGCGAGACGGCGGCCTGCGAATGGGCGGGCTCGGGCGTGCGCGTGAACACCGTGGCGCCGGGCGGCATCGCCTCCAGCGGCTTCGACACCTACACGCCCGAGGCCAAGGCCAAGATCCTCGAGTTCACCGACGTGGTGCCGCTGCGGCGCTTCGGCACGGAGTCGGAAGTGTCGGGCGCCATCGTCTACCTGCTGTCGCCGGCCGCCGCCTACATCACCGGCACCTGCATCCGCATCGACGGCGGCACGCCGAACTTGCGCAACAACTGGAAGCTGGAACCGACGAGCCGCAACCAGCCGTTCATGGGCTTCCACCGCGCGGTGGTGCCCGAGTTGCTGAAGAACAAGGCCTGAGCGACAGGGAAGGACCGACGCGGGCGGCTCCTGCTTTTGTCAAGCCGCCTGCAGGTGTTTGGTCGCCCGCAGGCGCAGCAATGCGTAGACGGTGTCGATGGTCGGCGTCGGCGTCTGCGCGATCTCGCGCATGGCCTCGATCGAATCGACCAGCACGTCGAGTTCCAGCGGCCGGCCGCGTTCCAGATCCTGCAGCATCGACATCTTGTGGTCGCCGGCATTGCGCGCGGCGGCGATGCGCTGGTCGATCGTGATCGGCGTCTTCTCGACGCCCAGGCGCTGGGCCAGCGCATCGGCCTCGACCATCATGGCGCGCACGATCGCGACCACCTCGGGGCGCGCGTTCATTTCGGACAAGGTGCCGAGCGTGAGCGTGGCCACCGGGTTCCAGCACAGGCTGCTGATCATCTTGGCCCAGATCCAGGCGCGGATGTCGGGCACCACGGGTGCCTCCAGGCCGGCGTCGCGCAATGCGCCGGCCAGTTTCAGCACGCGTTCGCTGCGGGTGCCGTCGGGTTCGCCGATCGGAAAGCGCGACAGCGCGCCGTCATGGTGGATCACGCCGGGCGCCACGACCTCGGAGGCGACCCAGTAGACGCAGCCGATGACGCGCTCGGGCGCCAGAGCCTCCCACTGCCGGCCTTGCGGATCGAGCCGCTCGATGCGGCGGTTGGCAAATGGGCCCGGCAGGTCGTGGAAGTACCAGTAGGGGATGCCGGTGGTGGGCGGCACGACGGCGGTGTGCGGCCCGAGCAGCGCCTTCACGCCGTCCAGTGCGGCCGTGACCTGGTGCGACTTCAGCGCCAGGATCACCACGTCCTGCACGCCGAGATCGGCGGGGTTGTCGGTGGCCTGCACGCGCGCGCGCAAGGTGCCACGCGGCGATTCGACGGCCAGCCCGTTCGCGCGGATGGCGGCCAGGTGTTCGCCGCGTGCGATCACGCTGACCGTGACGCCGTCGACCTGCGCGAGGTGCGTGGCAAGGTAGCCGCCGATGGCGCCGGCACCGAAGATGCAGATCTTCATCGTCGCTGCTCCAGCGCTTCGGTCAATTGGGTGTGAGCACGGCGCCGCCGCACACCGATACCACCTGTCCGGTCACGTATTGCGAGAGGTCGGTCGCCAGGAACTCGAGCACGCCGGCGCAGTCCTCGACCTGGCCCAGCCGGCGCAGTGGCACCTTGGCCGCCTCGGCATCGGTGCCGATGCCGCGCGCCTTGGCCTGCGCCGCGACCCGCGCGGTCAGCATGATGCCGGGCGCCAGGCAGTTGGCCCGGATGTTGTCGGGGCCGAGTTCCGCGGCCAGGTAGCGCGTGTAGTGCGTCACCGCGGCCTTGGACGCGGCATACACGGCGAGCAGGCCCTGGTTGTAGGTGGTGATGCCCGACTGCGACGAGATGTTCACGATCACGCCGCCGCCCTGCCTCTTCATGATCGGTGCGACCGCCTGGCAGCAGTGCACGGTGCTCATGAAGTTGACGTCCATCAGCGTGCGCGTGTCTTCCTCGGGCGTGAGCGAGGCGTAGCTGCGATCGGCTGGCGTGATGGCGCCGCCGGCGTTGTTGACCAGGATGTCGATGCGGCCCAGGGCCTGGAGCGCAGACTCGATCGCGCCGAACGCCTGCATGCGCTGGGTCAGGTCGGCCTGGATGCCGACGCCGCGGCAGCCCATCTGGTCGATTTCCGCGGCGACGCTGGGCGCGCCCAGCTGCTCGCCGAATTCGGCGGCACCGTCGAGATGCAGGTCGATGATTGCGACGTCGGCGCCGAGCGACGCCAGCCGCAGCGCATAGGCGCGGCCGAGCCCGCGCGCGCCGCCGGTGACGATGGCGGTCTTTCCCTTGAGCTTCATGCGGAGACTTTCGTGGAAGGGGTTGAAGGGGAGGGCGCGCGCGTCGCGCCGGCGCCCAGGTACGCCTGCCGGACGAGCTCGCTGTCGTGCAGCTCGCGCGCCGGGCCGTGCCCGATCACACGGCCGTTCTGCAGCACGTAGGCGGTGTCGGCGATCTGCAGCGCGCGCTCGACCATCTGCTCGACGAGCAGGATGGTCGTGCCTTCGGTGCGCAGCTGGACGACGGCATCGAGCAACTGGTCGATCACCGCGGGCGCCAGGCCGAGCGAGGGCTCGTCGAGCATCAGCAGGCGCGGTGCATGCATCAGCGCCTGCGCCACCGCCAGCATCTGTTGCTGCCCGCCGGAGAGGATGCCGGCACGCACACCCTGGCGTTCGTGCAGGACCGGGAACAGCGTGAACACGCGGTCGAAGCGTGCCGCGGCATCGGCCTTGCCCAGCTTCGCGCCCCAGAGCCCGAGCTGCAGGTTGTCGCGCACCGTCTGCGATCGAAACAGGCGCCGGCCTTCGGCCACGTGCAGCAAGCCCTGCGCGACGATCGCGCCCGGCGCCGCGCCGACCAGCGACTGCCCGCCGAACACGATCTCGCCGCTGCTGCTGCGCACCAGGCCCGACAGCGCACGCAGCAGCGTCGACTTGCCCGCGCCGTTGCTGCCGACGATGGCGACCAGGCCGCGCTCGGGCACTTCGATCGACACGCCTTCGAGCACGCTCACGCGGCCGTAGCCACCGTGCAGGTCGCGCACCTGGAGAAGCGGCGCGGCGGCGGGAACCGCGGCTGGATCGGCGACTGAATCGGCGACTGGAATGGCGGCGCTCATCGCGAGCCTCCGGTGCCTTCGCGGCCCATGTAGGCGCGCGCCACCTCGAGATGGCTGAAGACCTCTGCCGGCGTGCCGGCCGCGAGCACTTTGCCGCGATCGAGCACGGTGACCGAGCGGCTGATGCGCGCGATCAGCTCCAGGTGATGCTCGACGATCAGCACCGTGGTGCCCAGCGCTGCGATGGCCTCGATCAGCGCGCCGAGGCGGTCGAGCTCGTCCATCGAGAGTCCGGCGGCGGGCTCGTCCAGCAGCAGCAGGGAAGGGCGGCCGGCCAGGGCGCGCGCGATCTCGACCAGCCGCTGCTGGCCGTGCGGCAGGTCGCCGGCGAGGTCGTCGGCGCGCTCGGCCAGCCCGACGAACTGCAGCAGCGTCATCGCGGCCATCGAGCCTTCATGCCGATCGCGGCGTGCGCGCTGCAGGCCGAATGCGATCTCGACGGCGGTGGCGCGCTCGCTGACGAAGCCGCCCAGCCGCACGTTGTCGAGCACGCTCATGTCGTGCAGCAGCTTGGGTGTCTGGAAGGTGCGGCCGACGCCCAGCCGGGCGATCCGGTGCGGCGCGCGGCCGGACACGTCGACATCGCCGATCAGCACGCTGCCCTTGTCGCTGCGGATGAAGCCGCTGATGACGTTCAGCGTGGTCGTCTTGCCCGATCCGTTGGGCCCGACCAGCGCGTGCGTGCTGCCGGCTTCGGCGCTGAGAGCGCAGCCCTGCAGCGCGGCCACGCCGCCGAACTGCTTGTGCAGGTCGCGGATGACGATCCCGAGCCGGGCCACCGGCCGGCCGGTCGAAGCCGCCGCGCCCGCCAACCCCGCCGCTGCCGCACGCGCGCGCCAACGGCCCCAGAAGGCCATGCCCATGATCCCGTGCGGCGCAAAGACCATCAGCACCAGCAGCATCACGCCGTAGATCAGCAGCCGCCAGCTTTGCAGCGGGCCCAGCAACTCCGGCAGCAGGAAGAAGATCAGCGTGCCGATCATCGGCCCCCAGAGCTTGCCGAGGCCGCCCGTCACGATCATCAGGAGGAAGAAGATCGAGAAGTCGGCAGTGAAATCCTCCGGCGTGATCACCGTCTTTTGCACCGCGTAGAAGGCGCCGGCCAGCCCCGCGAGCGCCGCGCTGACTGCGAACGCGAACAGCTTGATGCGCAGCAGCGACACACCCGACGCAGTCGCGGCCAGCGGGTTGTCGCGCGCCGCCACCATGCCGCGGCCGTAGCGCGACAGCGTGAGGTTGCGGATCACGAGGAACGCCGCCACCACGCACGCGGCCACCACGAGGTACACGTGCACCGGGCCGAGCGCGTGGCCTGCGATGGCAGGCGCCGGAATGCCGACGATGCCCGAGAAGCCGCGCGTCAGGCTGCGCCATTCCACCAGCAGGTCGGTGACAACCTGCGCGAAGGTCAGGGTGACCAGCGCGAAATACCAGGTCGACAGGCGCAGCGCGGGCAGGGCCATGACCAGGCCGCCGGCCGTGGCGATCACCATGCCGGCCAGCGCCGCGGTCCAGAACGACCAGTGCGCATCGACCATCAGCAGCGATGTCGCGTAACTGCCCACCGCCACCAGCGCGCCGTGGCCGAGCGAGACCTGCCCGGCGTAGCCCGTGAGGAAGTTCAGGCCGATCGCCACCAGCATCATCACGCCGGCCTGCGTGGCGAGGAACAGGATGAACTGCCCGCGGAACCACAGCGGCACCGACAGCGCGGCGATGACCAGCACGGCGATGACGAGGCGGTTGCGCAAGGTACGCGCTGACATGGCGGCGCCGGTCGAAGGCGTCGTCGGCACTGCGCGAAGAACGGCCGAGGTGGATGCTGCTTCCATGCGTTCAGACCGTGCGCGCTTCGAGCGAGCTCAAGAGGCCGCCCGGGCGAACCAGCAGGATCGCCAGCACCAGCACCAGCATCACGGTGTTGTGATAGCCGGGCGAGAGCAGCAGCGCGCTCGCCGCCTCCGACAGCCCGATCGCATAGCCCGCGACCAGCGCGCCGCGGTTGCTGCCGAGCCCGCCGATGGCGGCCGCCGCGAAGCCTTTCAGCAGCAGCATGCCGCCGAGCGCGGTCGACGCGCTGAGCACCGGCGAGGCGAGCGCGCCGGTGAGGCCGGCGAAGGCGCCGCCGAGGGCGAAGGACCAGCGGCTGATCGAGACCGGATCGAAGCCGCGCAGCAGCGCCGCGTCGCGGTCCTCGGCCACCGCCATCGCGGCCTTGCCCCACAGGCTGCCATACAGGAGCTCCACCACCACGACCAGCAGGATCGTCAGCACGATCAATGCGATCTGGTAGCTGGAGATGTTGATGCCCTGCCACGACAGCAAGTCGTTCGACAGCGGCGCCGGCGCGTTCACGACGATCGGATCCGCGCCCCAGATCTTGCCGACGATGTTGCTCATGATCATCGCCACGGCCAGCGTGGTGATGATCCAGGCCGTGCCGTTGCTGCTGCGCCGGAGCACCGGCGCGACCGCGACGCGCTCCACCAGCAGCGACAGCGCCGCGACGGCGGCCATCGCTGCGGCGAAGGCCGGCAGCCATGACCACTTCAACTGCGTGATCAGCAGCGCGCTCGCCATCGAGCCGACCATCACGAAGTCGCCCTGCGCAAAGTTGAAGACCTTGGTCGGCCGGTACAGGATGTTGAAGCCGACCGCGACCAGGCAGTACAGGCTGCCGGAGGTGAGGCCGGCGACGATGACATCGAACCACATGGCGCGCCGGAGCTCAGGCCCGTTCGCGGAACACGCCCATCGAGCGCGGGTCCTTGCCTGACAGCAGCGTTGCCATCACCATCTGGTCGCCGGTCAGCGCGCAATGGTTCTCGGGGGTGAAGCTGATGCTGCCGATCATGCCGGGATAGTTGCGGGTGGCGTCGAAGGCCTTCTTGATGCGCTCGGTGTCGAAGCGCTTCTCGCTCTCGACCACCGCCTTCAGCAGGTGCAGGTAATCGTAGAACGGGCTGATCGCGGCGTTGATCTCCCAGAATTTCGACTCCGGGAAGGTGACCACGCGCCTGGCATAGGCGACCTGGCGCGCGCCGGGCGCCTCGGTGGCGCTGTAGGTCATGGTCTTGATCAGCGTGCCGTAGGCGTTCTTCAGCACTTCGGGGTCGGTGTTCTCGAGCACCGTGTTCGAGAACAGCGAGTTGCCGCCCAGCAGCGCCGGATACCACTTCATCGCCTGCAGCCCCGAGGCCGTAAGCAGCATGCCCTGGACCGGCGAGTTCCACAGCACGATGGCTTCGGTGCCCGCGGCACGCAGCTTGTTGAGGTAGACCTTGAGGTCGGTCGCGTTCGGCGGATAGACCTCGACCGCCACCGGGTCGAGCCCGCGCTTCTTCAGCGAACGCACCGTCGCGGCGCCCCCCGACTCGCCGAGCCCGCTGTTCTCCTGCAGGATGCCGACCTTCTTCAGCTTGAGCTTCTCGACGATGTGGCGCGCGATGGCCTCGCCCTGGTGCCCGGTGTTGTAGGTGAACTGGTAGTGGTAGGGATACTTGGTGCCGTCGGCCAGTTCCTCCGCCCAACCGCCGCCCGCGTGGATCATCTTCGCCGCCGTCGAGGTGGTCGCCGCGGCGATGGTGTGGGAGCTGCCCACGGGCCCGAGCAGCGCCTGCGCGCCCTCGTCGATCAGCTTGCGGATCACGGCCGGCTCCTTGGCCGGCGAGCTCTCGTCGTCGACCTCGATGATCTCGACCTTGCGGCCCAGGATGCCGCCCGCGCCATTGATCTCCTCGACCGCGATCTTCACCGACACGTAGAGCGGTGCGAAGGACGAGGCCACCAGCCCGGTCATCGCGCGTGCCGAGCCGATCTTCAGCGTGTCGCCGGTCTGCGCGAAGATGCTCTGGGCGCCGGAGAGCAGCGAGCCGCCGAGCAGCGCCGAACCGGCGGCAAGCATGGAGCGGCGCGAGGGATGCCTGGGTGTCATGGGAGTGCTCCTGTCGAAGTTCTGGAATGTGGCCGGCATGTCAGGCGCGCTCGCGGAACACGCGCATCGCCTGCGGGTCCTTGCCCGAAACCAGCGTCACCATCACGACCTGGCTGGCGTCGAGGGCGCAATGGTTCTCGGGCGTGAAGCTCATGCGGCCGTTCATGCCGTCGTAGTTCTTCGTCGCATCGAAGGCCTTCTTGATGCGCTCGCCGTCGAACTTCTTCTCGGTGTCGACCACCTGCCGCAGCAGATGCAGGAAGTCGTAGAACGGGCTGGTCGCCGCGTTGATCTCCCAGGTCCTGGCCTCGGGATAGGTCAGCACCTTCTTCGCATAGGCGACCTGGCGCGCGGCCGGCGGCTCGGTCGCGCTGTAGGTGAGGTTGCGCAGCAGCGTCGCGTAGGCGTTCTTGAGCACTTCCGGGTCGGCGCCGTCGAGCACCGCGTTCGAATACAGGCCGTTGCCGCCCAGCAGCGCCGGATACCACTTCATGGACTGCAGCGCCGCGGCGGTCATCACCATGCCTTGTGCGGCGGCGTTCCACAGCACCAGTGCATCGGCGCCGGCATTGCGCAGCTTGCCGACGTACACCTTCATGTCGGTGGCATTGAGCGGGTAGGTCTCGATCGCAACCGGATCGATGCCGCGCTTCTTCAGCGCGCGCACCGTGGCCGCGGAGGCCGACTCGCCGAATCCGGTGTTCTCCAGCAGGATGCCGACCTTCTTCAGCTTGAGGCTGTCGACGATATGGCGCGCCACGGCTTCGCCCTGCAGCCCGGTGTTGTAGGTGAACTGGTACTGGTAGGGGTACTTGTTGCCGTCGGCGAGTTCCTCGGCCCAGCCGCCACTGCCATGGATCACCTTGGCCGCCCCGGTGGTGGGTACAGCGGCCAGGCTGTGCGAGCTGCCGACCGGGCCCAGCACGGCCTGCGCGCCGCTGTCGAGCAGCTTGCGCATCACGATCGGCTCCTTGGCCGGCGAGCTTTCGTCGTCGACCTCGATGATCTCGACCTGCCGCCCCAGAATGCCGCCGGAGGCATTGATCTCGTCGACCGCGATCTTCATCGCCACGTAGAGCGGTGCGAAGGAGGCGGCCACCACGCCGGTCATGGCGCGCGCCGCGCCGATCCTGATGGTGTCGCTGCCTTGCGCGAACACGCTGCGCGCGCCGGCCAGCAACGAACCGCCGACCAGCACGGCTCCGGTTCCGAGTACGGTGCGGCGCGAGAGCGCGCTCGGGTGCGGGATGTTCATGGGCGCGTGTCCTCGGTGGTGGGTCAGTAGGTGGCGCGGCCGCCGGAGAGATCGAAGGTGAAGCCGGTGGTGAAGGAGCAGTCGTCCGAGGCCAGCCATGCCGCCATCGCCGCGGCCTCTTCGGCGCGGCCGATGCGGCGCATGGGGATCTTGTCGATCACGGCCTGCATGGCCGCGGGCGCATTGGCCATCGTCGCCATGGCCAGCGGCGTCTCGAACAGCGTTGGCGCCAGCGCGTTGACGGTCACGCCGCTGGTGGCCAGTTCCTTGCCGAGGCTCTTGGTGAAGGCAATCACGCCACCCTTGGCGGCGGAATAGGCGCTTTGCATCGCATTGCCATCCTTGCCCGCCATCGACGAGACGTTGATGATCCGGCCCCAGCCGCGCGCGATCATCTCGGGGGCCAGCGCGCTGCAGCAATAGAAGACGCCGTGCAGGTTGATGGCGATGTTCTGGTGCCAGGCCTCGAGCGACATGTCGATCATCGGGCACACCTCGAGCGCCACGCCGGCATTGTTGAAGAGGATGTCGACCCGGCCCATCGACGCCCGGGCGCCGGCCGACGCCTGCTGCACTGCCGTGTGGTCGGACACATCGACCGCGCGCCACGACACGGCACCGAACCCGGCCAGCGATTTCGCGGCGGCCTCGAGCTTGGCTGCATCGCGGCCCCACAGGTCGACCGCGGCGCCCGATTCGAGGAAGCGCTTCGCCGTGGCCAGGCCGATGCCGCTGCCGCCGCCGGTCACCACGGCGGTTCGCCCGCGCAGGTCGATCGAGTTCATCCGTTCTTGTCTCCATGTCGCCGCTTGCCGAAGTACCGAATTGACGCATCTGGTATGTGTGCGTATCGTACGCATGCGCACTAGAAATGCGAGCGCTTCGCTGTACGGGGTTTCCCTTGGTCCACCGGTCGCCGCTGGCGCAACCCTCCACCTGACCCGATCCAACGACATGTCATCTGCTGCCCCGCTTCGAATCGGCGTCGTCGGCCCCGGCCTGATGGGCCTCGGCCTGTGCCATGCCGCGGCCGCGGCCGGCGTGCATGTGGTGCTCGCCGGCCGCGACGAGGCTGCGGCACGCTGCGGGCTGGCACGGCTGGCTGGCGATCTCGACAGGCGCGTGCAGCGCGGCCGCCTCGATCCGACGGCGCGCGATGCCATCCTCGCCCGCGTATCTGTCGCGACTGGCGACGAGGCACTGGCAGGGTGCGTTCTCGTTGCGGAGGCGGTGGCCGAGGACCGCGCCGTCAAGGCCGGTGTGCTGCGGCGCATCGAGGCGGTGGTGGCAGGGGATGCAGTGATCGCGACCAACACGTCCGGGCTGCCCGTCTCTGGGCTGGCAGCTGCGTTGACGCATCCGGCGCGGTTCATCGGCTTGCACTTCTTTTCGCCGGTCGACCGCATGGCGCTGGTCGAAGTGGTGGTCGGGGCGCAGACCGATGCCGCGACCACGCGCGCCGCGCTCGCCTGGGCCGGGCGGCTCGGCAAGACGCCGATCGTGGTGCGCGACGGCCCCGGCTTCTTCACCTCGCGCGTCTTCGCGGCCTACCTCGACGAGGCGGCGGCGATGGTGGCGGAAGGCATTGCGCCTGCGGCGGTCGAGGCCGCTGCCATCTCGGCCGGCATGCCGATGGGCCCACTGGCCATGCTCGACGAAACCGGCATCGCATTGAACTGGCAGCAGGCACGCCAGGCGCGCGCGGACAGCCTGCCCGATCGCTTCTGCCGGCCGCTGTCCTGGCCGGTGCTCGACCGGCTGGTGACGCTGGGGCGCCGCGGCCGTCGCGATGGCGGCGGCTTCTACGACTATCCGGAGGCCGGGGTCAGGCGCCTGTGGCCCGGGCTGGCCGCGTTGTTTCCCGCCGCCGCAACCGGGCCTGAAATCGACGCCGTGCAGCGGCGCCTGATGAACGCGCAGGCACTGGAAGCCGCGCGCTGCCTGGAAGAAGGAACCGTCGCCGATGCGCGCGATGCCGACATCGGCTCGGTGCTGGGGCTGGGATTTCCGCCATCGGAGGGTGGCGTTCTCGCGCAGGTCGAGCGGCGCGGGTGGGCCGTGTTCGCAGCGGAATGCGATGCGCTCGCCGATCTGCATGGCGAGCGCTTTCGTCCGTCGGCCTGGCTCCGGGCCAAGGCGCGGGCAGCGCAGGGAGCACAGGCAGCATCGACACGAGGCATTGCATCGCCATGAACCGTCAGTGGATCTACCGCGAACGCCCGACCGACAAGGTCGCGCTCACGCACTTCGAATGGCGCGAGGCAGCGCTGCCGGTGGCCGGCCCGGGGGAAGTCCTGGTGCGTGTGCAGATGCTGTCGGTCGACCCTTCGCAGCGCATCTGGATGGCCGGCCCGAGCTACCGGCCGATGCTGGTCCCCGGCACGGTCATGGCGTGCTACGGCGTCGGCGAGGTGGTGGCTTCGAAGGCGCCGGGCTTCGCGCCGGGCGACCGTGTCGAAGGCGACCTCGGCTGGCAGGACTACGCGGCATTGCCGGCCCAGGCGCTGCGCAAGCGTGATCCGGCGCGCAGCATCGAGCAGCTCGTCGGCGCGCTCGGCATCACCGGCACGACCGCTTGGATCGGCCTGTTCGAGGTCGGCCGGCCGTCCCCCGGCGAGACGGTGCTGGTATCAGGCGCCGCCGGCGCGGTCGGCAGCATCGCGCTGCAGGCCGCCGTGCTCGCCGGCTGCCGCGTGGTGGGCGTGGCGGGCGGCGCGGCCAAGTGCGGCCGGCTGATCGCGATGGGCGCGCATGCCGCCGTCGACTACAAGGCCGGCGCGCTGCGGGCCGACCTCAGGGCCGCGTGCCCGGACGGCATCGACCTCTTCTTCGACAACACGGCCGGCGATGTGCTCGAAGCGGCACTGCCCTCGATGAACGTGGGCGGGCGCATCGTCTGCTGCGGCGCGGTGTCGGTCTACGACCAGGCCCGCGCGCCGGCCGGGCCGCGCGGCGTGCCGGCCTTGCTGATCGCGCGCCGCCTGCGCATGGAAGGCTTCGTCGTGCTCGACCATGCGCAGCGGCTGCCGGCGGCCGAGTCGGCCCTGGCACGTTGGCTCGACGAGGGCCGCATCGTCGCGCCCACGCACGTGGTGCAAGGCCTGGCGCAGGCGCCCCAGGCGCTGCTGGACCTGCTGGCCGGCCTGAACGTCGGAAAGATGATGGTCCGGGTCGAACAGCCGCCTGGCGCTTAGGTGGAATCCCGGGTTGGCGTAGGTCGTACGGTAGCGTACCGTATGGACGCTTATCTAAACCCAGGCAACCAAAGGATCGATCATGCAGGGAACCCAACTGCTCAAGCGGGCAGTTCAGTGCAGCCCGCAGCGCGTCGCCACGATCAGCGGAGAGCGGCGCCGCAGCTGGGCCGAGGTGGGCACGCGCGTGCCGCGGATGGCCGCCGCGCTGCGCTCCCTCGGGGTGGAAGACGGCGCCTTCGTGGCGATCCTGGCGATGAACTCCGATCGGTACCTGGAGCTCTTCTTCGCGGTGCCTTGGGCCGGTGGCGCGCTGGCGCCGCTCAACGTGCGCTGGTCGGTGGCCGAGAACATCTATGCACTCACCGATTCGAAGGCGGCCGTGCTTTTCATCGACGACGCATTCCTGGAACAGGCCCGGGAGATCCGCCCGCAGATGCCGGGCATCGCCACATTCGTCTACATGGGCGACGGCCCCACGCCCGAGGGCATGTTGTCGTACGAGGCGCTGGTCGAAGCCCACGCGCCGATGGCCGATGCGAACCGGCGCGACGACGACCTCTACATCATCTTCTACACGGGCGGCACCACCGCGCACCCGAAGGGCGTCGCCATGTCGCACAAGGGCGTGTACCTCGCGACCTGCTGCTACCTGGCCCTGTTGCCGAGCGTGGAAGACCTGACTTTCCTGTACGTGGCCGGCTACTTCCACTTCGCCGGTGCCAGCGCGCTCTGGTACATCACGCTGGCCGGCGGCACGCACGCGATCCTGCCGAAGTTCGAGGCGCTGCCCGTGATGAAGGCGATCGGCGAGTACAAGGTGACCAACGCGGTGCTGGTGCCGACGATGGTCAACATGCTGCTGAGCCATCCGGACTTCCCGCAGTACGACCTCACCAGTCTGAAGACCTGCATCTATGGCGGCTCGCCGATGCCCGAGGGCCTGATGCTGCGCGCCATGGAAATGGTGCCGACCTGGGGCTTCTACCAGATCTACGGCATGACCGAGACCGGCGGCTTCGCGACGATGCTGCGCTGGCGCGACCACATCGTGTCGGGCGAGAAGTCGTCGCGGCTTCGCTCCGCGGGCCAGGCCGGCTTCGGCAACGAGATCCGCATCGTCCTGCCCGACGGCAGCGATGCGGAACTGGGCCAGATCGGCGAGATCATCATCCGCAGCGACTTCCTGATGATCGGCTACCTCAACAACCCCGAGGCCAGCGCCGCGTCACTGCGCGACGGCTGGATGTACACCGGCGACGCCGGCTACATGGACGAGGACGGGTTCCTGTACGTGGCCGACCGCGTCAAGGACATGATCGTGAGCGGCGGCGAGAACGTCTATTCGATCGAGCCCGAGCGCGCGCTGTTCCTGCACCCCAAGGTGCGCGAGGCCGCGGTCATCGGCATCCCGAGCGAGCAGTGGGGCGAGGCCGTGCATGCGGTGGTGGTGCTGAAGGACGGCGCCAGCGCGACAGTCGAGGAACTCATCGCGCATTGCCGCACGCTCATCGGCGGCTACAAGTGCCCGCGCAGCATCGAGTTCCGCGCCGAGCCGCTGCCGGTCACGCCGGTGGGCAAGGTGCGCAAGAACGTGCTGCGCGATCCTTACTGGGTAGGGCATGCGCGCAAGATCTGAGCGCTATCGAAGACCATACACTAGCGTATGATGTGCCAACGAATATCCAGGAGACACTTCCGATGGTTCTGACCGACGACCAGAGGGCGCTGCAGGAAACTGCGCGCCGCTTCGCCCGCGAACGGCTGTTGCCCGACTACCAGAAGCGCGAGAAGCTCGGCGTGCTCGACCGCGAACTGATCTCCGAGATGGGCAGCCTCGGCCTCCTGGGCGTCGACCTCCCAGAGGAACTCGGCGGACTGGGCGTCGATGCCGTCACCACCGGCCTGATCGCCGAGGAACTGGCCTACGGCGACTTCAACATCAGCGCGGTGCCGGTCGGCATCTCGCTGAACGCCGCCATCCTGATCCGGCATGCCCGGCCCGAGGTCGTCCAGGAATGGGTGCCACGGATGACCCGCGGCGATGCCATCGTGGCCATCTGCCTGACCGAGCCCCGCGGCGGCTCGGACGCCAGCAACCTGCAGCTGAAGGCGCGGCGCGACGGCGAGCACTTCGTCATCAACGGCGAGAAGACCTCGATCACCTTCGCCGACCGTGCCGACGCCTACCTGATCTTCGCGCGCACCGGCCGTGCCGACGAAGGCGCCAAGGGCGTCACGGCCTTCTTCATCCCGGGCGACACGCCCGGCATCTCGCGCACCCATTTCGACGACGTCGGCAGCGCCATCATCGGTCGCGGGTCGGTGTTCTTCGACGACGTGCGGGTGCCGCTCAGCCACATGCTGGGCGACGAGGGCAAGGGCTTCACGCAGGTGATGCAGGGCTTTGACTACAGCCGCGCGCTGATCGGATTGCAATGCTGCGGCGCCGCGCAGGCCTCGCTCGACGAAGCCTGGGCCTACTCGAAGGAGCGCGAGGCCTTCGGCCGGCCGATCGGCCAGTTCCAGGGCGTGAGCTTTCCGTTGGCCGAAGGCGAATCGCAGATCGCGGCGGTGCGGCAGCTCTGCTATCACGCGCTGGCGCTGCGCGATGCCGGCCAGCCGCACACCTCCGAGGCGGCCATGTGCAAGTGGATGGGCCCGCGCAACGCATTCGACGTGATCCACCAGTGCCTGCTGACCTTCGGCCACTACGGCTGGAGCAAGGACCTGCCGCACCAGCAGCGCATGCGCGACGTGATGGGGCTGGAGATCGGCGACGGCACCGCGCAAGTGATGAAGCTGATCATCGCGCGCCAGCGCATCGGCCGCGCCGCGGTGCAGTACCTGTCGTAGCGGCGACCCGCGATGAAGCTCGTGCTTGTGCGCCATGGGCGTCCCGACGAGGACGAACGCGAGCGCCCGCACGACCCGCCCTTGCGCGCCGATGGCCGTGCGCAGGCCGAGGCCGTGGCGGCCCGGCTGAGGCAGGAGGGCATCACGCGCATCGTCAGCAGCCCGATGGCACGCGCGGCGCAGACGGCACAGCCGCTGGCCGCGGCGCTCGGCCTCGCGGTGGAGTCGATCGACGGCTGGGCCGAGGCCGATCGCCATGTCGAGCGCTATCGCTCGACCGAGACATTGCGTGCGCTCGGCACCGCCGAGTGGGGCCGCTTCCTGGACGACCCGATCGCCTACTTCGGCGGCGACGCGGCGAGCTTTCGCGGCGGCGTGCTGGCCGCGTTGGCGGAGACCATCGACAGCAGCCACAAGGACGCGCACGTGGCCGTCTTCACGCACGGGCTGCCGATTAACGTCGTCCTGTCGCATGCGCTCAGCCTGGAGCGCATCATTCATTTCGCGCCTGGCTATGCCTCGATGACGCGCCTGCGCGTGCTCGGCGCCGGCGCCATCGGCGTGGCCAGCGTGAACGAGCGTGGGCACCTGCCCGTGACCCGCGCAGTTTCCAGGGCGCCGATTTCCTCATCCGACGGACAGGCTGCATGACCACGCTCATAGACGATGCCACGCTGGCACCGAAGATCGCCGACTACCTGGCTGCGGAGCTGGGCCATCCGGTGCAGGTCGGCACGGTGCGGCGCTTTCCGGTCGGCTTCTCCTGGCTGACCTACGCCGTGCCGGTGACCGGCATCGACGGCAACGATGCCACGCAGGAACTGATCCTTCGCCTCGGTCCCGACTACGGCCTGTTCGCGCCCTACAGCGCCGGACCGCAGGTGCTGTCGATGCAGTCGCTGGAAGGCAGCGCGGTGCCGGTGCCGCGCGCCTACTGGAGCAGCGATGATGCGTCGATCCTCGGCGCACCGTTCATGTTCTGCGAGAAAGTCGCCGGCGACGCGGTCGTGCCTTGGGTCTCCGCCAACGAGCCCGGGCTGGAGGAGGGCTATCGCAGGCGGCTGGCCGAGCAGTTCATCGATGCGCTGGCCGCGCTGCACTGCGTGGCGTGGCAAGGCAAGCCGATCGCGCAGATGGCGCACTGCATCACCATCGACAACGCGGCGCTGCTCAATGTCGAGCACTGGGAGGCGCAGATCGCCCGCTGGGCCATGCGTCCGTATCCGCAGGCCGAATGGGGCCTGCGCTGGCTGAAGGCGCATTGCCCGGTCGCGCCGCGCGTGGCGATCGTGCATGGCGACTACCGCACCGGAAACTTCCTGGAGCAGGGCGGACGCATCACCTCGATCCTCGACTGGGAGCTGGTGCATCTGGGCGATCCGCACGAGGACCTGGGGTGGGCGAGCCTGCCGATGTACATGGGCGGCAGCAAGCTGATCTGCCGCCTTGCCGAACCCGACTGGTTCTACCAGCGCTACAGCGAGAAGGCCGGCTTCGCGGTGTCGATGGCATCGGTTCGCTACTACCAGGCGCTGTCGCTGCTCAAGCTGGCGGCCACGCACATGGCCGCGGCGCGCTGCTTCGAGGAAGGCCGCTTCAACGACATGCGCATGCCGGCGATGGGCAGCCAGATCGCGACCTGCCTGCGCCAGATGGAAAAGACGATCGAAAGCGCCTGATGAACAACTCTTTCGCCCGCCTGATCGACGGCATGAACGCCACCCTGCGCAAGGAGGTGCTGAGCCGCCTCGACGACGAGTTCGCGCGCGGGCAGGTGTTCGGTGTCATCAACCTGCTGAACACCTTCAAGGTGCGGGCCGACTGGTCGGCCGGCTTCCTGCTGCAGCAGATCGCGGCACAGCGTGAGGCACTCGATGGTGTCGCGGCGCTGATGCAGGGGCGTGGCGAAGCCGCCTCGTTGCCGGCGCTGCTGGGCGGCGCTGCGCCGGTATCGGTGCCGATCGCCGAGCTGCTGGCATTGCGAGACAGCCAGAACAGCGTCATCGCGGAGCTGCTCGGCTGGCTCGACGCGCAGCGCGACCGGCTGGCGCCGGACATCGCCGACGGCGTGGCGCAGTTGCTGCGCACGGCGATGCGGGCGGAGCTCGCGATCGAGCTGAAGAACGCCCCGCGTCCGCTGTTCGCGGAGATGTCGAGCGGTTCGGAAGACTGAAGAAGCTGCACGGCGCGCGCACGCGCATTCCCGATTGACAGGCCGCGTCCATCCGATGGATTGGAAGCACACCGTAAGCTAGCGCACCAACGAAGTGGAGACAAGACAAATGACTTTCCTATCTCGCCGAACGATCGTGCAGGCCGCCTCGGCCGCTTGGCTCGCATCCCACCTGCCCGGCGTCGCATTCGCCCAGGACACGGGGCCCATCAAGGTCGGTGTCCTCATCATCGACAGCGGCCCCTTTGCTACCTACGCCAGCCTGGTCGAGGACTCGGCGCGCGCGGCGGTCGACCTGCTGAATTCCGAGGGCGGCGCGCTGGGCCGCAAGTTCGAGGTGGTGGTGCAGGCGCACGCGGGCACGCCGGCCAGCGCCATCGCCGCGGCCAGCAAGCTGGTGCAGCAGGGCGGCGTGAGCTTCCTCACCGGTCAGACGCCGACCTCGCATTCGCTTGCCATCGCACCCAAGCTGGCGGAATGGAATGCCCTGATGATCGATGTCTATTCGCAGGGCGACGACCTGATGACCAAGGCGTGCCAGCCGAACTTCTTCCGGGTGACGACGCCCGACGTCGTCTACACCGCGATGCTGCGGGAGTTCGTCAAGAAGTCGGGCGCCAAGACCTGGAACATGATCTCGCCCGACTACGCCGTCGGCCACACCTTCACCGCGAAATTCACCGACATGGTGAAGGAGCAGGGCGGCACGGTGCAGCAGACCCTGTTCGCGCCGCAGGGCACCACCGATTTCGGCAGCTACATCTCGCAGTTGGCCAAGCCCGCCGACGCCTTGATGGTCACGCTCTACATGTCCGACGGCAATTCCTTTGCCAAGCAGCAGAAGCAGTTCGGCCTGTTCGACAAGTACAAGACCGTGCTCGGCAACGGCTTCGCGACCGAGTTCCAGTTGTCGGCGCAGGGCGATTCGGTGCTCGGCGTGCTGAACGGCCTGAGCTATCACAACACAATGCCTGGCGAGCGCAACGCGGTGTTCGTCAAGGCCTACGAGGCACGCAACAAGCGCAAGCCCATCTACACCGACGCCGACATGATGGTCGCGATGGAACTGCTGCGGGCCGCCATCGTGAAGGCCAAATCGACCGAGGTACCGGCCGTGCGCGCCGCGCTTGCCGGGCTGAAGACGCCGACCATCTACGGCGAGGTCGAGATGCGTGCCGCCGACCACACCCTGATCCGACAGCACGGCGTGGCCGAGGTGGTGAAGACGCCGGACGGCAAGGCGACCACCTTCGTCATGCGCTCGATCGTGCCCGGGACGCAGCTGTTCCCGCCGCCGAGCCCGGAGTGCAAGGTGCAGTGACGGGCCTGCGATGACCACTGCCCGCTACGACACACTCCGGGTCATTCGCAATGAGGCCGGCTTTGCCACCCTCATCCTGAACCGCCCCGACAGGAACAACACACTGTCGAACGAGCTGCGCGGCGAAATGGTCGCGGCCTGCGCCGAGCTCGAAGCCGACCCCGACGTGCGGGTGCTGATCCTCACCGGTGCGGGCCGCGCGTTCACGGCCGGCATGGACCTGGACGAATGGCGCACCTCGGACAAGCTCGCGGCCGGCGCCTACGAGAACGATCCGGTCGCTGCGCTGCAATCGTTTTCCGGCCCGGTCATCGGCGCGATCAACGGCATCGCCGTGACCGGGGGCCTGGAGATCGCGCTGGCGTGCGACCTGCTGGTCGCGTCGACGCAGGCGCGTTTTGCCGACACGCATGCGCAGGTCGGCCTGCTGCCGGGCTGGGGCGGCTCGGTGCGCATGGCGCGGCTCATCGGTCTGAACCGCGCGAAGGAGCTGGCATTGACGGGTCGCTTCCTCGGTGCGGAGGAGGCGCTGGCCTGGGGGCTGGTCAACCATCTGGTGCCGCCTGAGCAGCTGATGGCCAAGGCCGAATCGATCGCGCAGCAGATGGCGGCGGCGGTGCCCGAGACGCTGAAGGCCTACAAGCGTCTGCTCGATGACGAGTCGGCCCTGCCGCTCGTGGATGCGCTGGCACTCGAGCGCCGCGCCTCGCTCGACAACAATTCGAGCGTGAGCGGCGAGGCCATCGACGCCCGTGTCGCGGCAATGGTGGCGGCGCGCAAGCGGGTGAAGGAACAGGCAGGCCGATAGGAAAAAGGCGCCGTGGCGCCAGGCCCGGATCGCCTCGCCTCAGATCGCCGGGTGCGCCTGCACCGACTCGTACAGCGCGTAGCCCTTGCCGATGCCGTACTCGATGATCCCGTAGCCGACCTCCTCGCCGTCGCGCACCTCGATGACCTGATCGGCCAGCGTGCGCACGCGCTTGCGCGTGGCCGGGTCCGACAGGTCCCAGACCTCGTGCTCGAAGTAGAGCTTGCCCTTGTCGTCGCCGTGGAACCAGCCGTCCAGGCCACCGTACAGGCCGCCCTTGAGGAAGTACTTGGTCGGCAGCACACGCACCGAGATCGGCCGTTCGCTGCCGTCGGCGAAGCGCAGGCGGAGTGTCGCCGACGCCATCGACTGCCCGTGCGGGTCGTCGTGCCACTGCGCGTCGTGCTGCACGTCGACCAGCTGGTTGCGGCCCGAGACCTTGCTGCCGACCGTGAACACCTCTTCGCCCGACAGGTAGATCTTCTCGCCCGGCGCGCGCTCCTTGAAGAAGATGTGCAGCCCGCGGTTGGCGAACTGCGCCGTGGTCCAGCAATAGAAGAAGGGCGGGTAGAAGGTGAGCGGCGGCGTGGTCTCGTCGCTGCGCATCTCGGCGCGCACGCCCCACGAGTGATCGCGCTGGCCCACCCAGCTCGTGCTGTCGATCTCGACGCGCCTGCCGTCGAACTCGAGCCAGCCGCTGTAGCGCCCGAGTTGCTGCGCGCGGGCCATATTCTCGGTGACGCGGCCATCGCGGCGGCGCAGATGCGCCTTTTCCTCGTGGGCATTCATGCTGGCGATGAACTCGATGTCGAAGCGGATGCCCGATTCGTTCTCGCCGAGCGTCAGGTGGTGGCGCCGCAGTCCCTCGACGACCTTGATCGACAGCGGCCCGACCGTGGTGCCCAGCGGGTCCGGGCGCAGCCGCCGCGAGGCGCGGAAGTTCCATTGCCGGCCCGCCACGGCGACACCGGCAAAGGCGTCCATCACGTTGCGGTTGGGGTGGTAGCCGAGGCCGATGTCGAAGATGAGGTCGCCCGCGGGGGTTGGATGGCCGGTGTACCAGAGCCGTTCCATCCAGGCCGGATCGCTGTTGTCGATCTGATCGAAGGTCGTCGGGAGTTGATGTCCGATGAGGTCGTCTTGTGGGGTCAGCATGGTTGCAGAATTCTAATACGCAAGCGTATAGTCTGCTACAGAACAGTAGGGCGGGCCAGCCGGGTTTGCCCTCGAAACCATGAGACAGCCATTCATGAAATCCACTGAATCCATCCGCGTTGAACTCGACGACGGCCTGGCCATTCTCTCGCTGGCCCAACCGGCGCGGGGCAATCCCATCGATGGTCCATTCGGCCGCGACTTCAAGCAGGTGGCCTCCGACCTGCTGGACGCGCCCGGCCTGCGCGCGGTGCTGCTGCGCGCCGACGGCCCCAACTTCAGCTTCGGCGGCGATCTCAAGACCTTCTATCCGGCGCGCGATCGCCTGGCGCCGCTGGTGCGCGAATGGACGGCCGAATTGCACATGGGCCTGCAGCGCTTCTGGCGCCTGCCGGTGCCGGTGGTGACGGCCGTGCAGGGCTTCGCGATGGGAGGCGGCGTGGCCATGCTGGCCGGCTGCGACGTGGTCATGGCGGGCGCCTCGGCGCGGCTGGGCTCCGCCTTCGCGCAATTGGGCTTCAGTTGCGACTCGGGCTCCACCGTCACGCTGACCTACCGCATGGGCGTCGCACGCGCACGGCGCTTCGTGCTGCTGGCCGAGATGCTGGACAGCCAGGGTGCACAGGCTGCCGGCCTGGTCGACCTTGTCGTGCCCGATGCACAGTTGCAGGACGACGCGCTCGCGCTGGCCCGCAGGTTCGCGGCCGGTCCGACCGTCGCGTATGGCGAAACCAAGCGCCTCTTCATGAAGGCCGGCGCCGCGCAGCTCGAAGCCCAGCTCGAGGACGAGGCGCTGACGCTGGCGCGTGTCTCGGCCACGCTGGATGCGCAAGAGGGCATTGCCGCGCATGTCGAGAAGCGCAAGCCGGTCTTCCAGGGCCGCTGACAGATGCGCGCCGCCGATGCACTGCCTGCGTGGAACCCGCTCGACCTCCAGGCGCTGCTCAGGCTGGAGCCGGTCGGGCCCTCGACCTTTCGCAGCCGCCAGGCTTGCGCCAACGCCCGTGGCACCGTGTTCGGCGGCCAGCTGCTGGCGCATGCGTTGATAGCGGCGTCGATGACGGTGGCGCCCGATCGCGATGCCACCGCGCTCCAGTTCATGTTCCTGCAAAGCGCCGACCCGGCGCGTCCGATCGAACTCGAAGTGACTCCGCTGCAGGACGGCAAGCGCTTCGCGTCGCGGCATGTGCGCGGCACGCAGCCCGCCAGCGGCGGCTCGGCCGCACGGCTGGTGCTCGATGCACAGCTCACCTTCGCGCTGGAACTCCCCGGCCCCGCGCATGCCACGCCGTCGCGCGCGGCAGGCGTCGACCCCGCCCGCCTGCCGCGCATGGAAGACCTGCCGGCCGAGACCTCGGATGCGGTGTGGCGCACGCTGGGCTACCCGCTCGATTCGCCCGCGCTCGACCTTCGCGTGGGCGATGCCGCGCAGGGCCTGGGCCTCGATGCGCCCACCGCGTCGCTCGGCTTCTGGCTCAGGACGCGCGAGCCGCTGGCCGACGATCGCATGCTGCAGGCCGCAGCCTTCGCCTTCCTGTCGGACTGGTGGATCAACTTCGCGAGCGTCGGCGTCCACGTGCGGCAACTCGAGCGGGACGGCGAACGGCTGCATGTCGCGAGCCTGAACCATGCGATCTGGTTTCACCGCCCCCTGCGTGCCGACCAGTGGCTCTACTTCGACGTGCAAAGCCCATGCGCGGGCCGCGGCCGTGGCCTGTCGATCGGCGCCGTCCACGACATCGACGGCGTGCTGGTGGCAAGCGTTTCGCAGGAGAACCTGATGACGCCGGGAAGCATCTGAATGACCTGCGTCGAAGCTGTGCCGAACGCGCACAGGTGATGTGCCAGGGTGCGCCTTGCCGGCCGGCCGGCCGGCGCGCGACGATCCTGCCCAAGAAAAGGAGACATGGTGACGCAGACTTCCACGGCATTCGACTACATCGTCATCGGTGCCGGCGCTGCCGGTTGCGTCCTTGCCAACCGGCTGTCGACGGATCCGTCGGTGCGCGTGGCGCTGGTCGAGGCGGGGCCGTCGGACCGCACCTTTCCGTTGAACGTGAAGACGCACCTGCCGATCGGCAACATCTTCCTGCTGCCGCATGCGCGCTACAACTGGCAGCACACCTTCACGGGCGGCGCGGGCGTGGGCCACCGGGTGATCGGGTGTCCGCGCGGCAAGCTCTTCGGTGGTTGCACCTCGGTCAACGGCTCGGTCTACATCCGCGGGCATGCCAGCGACTATGACGAATGGGCCGCGCTCGGCAACGACGGCTGGGGCTACGACGCCGTGCTCGAGGCGTTCAAGCGCCACGAGAACCGGCGCCTCGGGGCCAGTGCCTGGCACGGCATCGGCGGCGAACTCGACGTCCAGCTGCCGGCGTCGCTGAACCCGCTGTCGCGCGCCTTCGTCGACGCGGCGGTCGAGTGCGGCCACACGCGCAACGATGATTTCAACGGCAGCGTGCAGGACGGCTACGGTGCCTACGAATTGAACCAGCGCGACGGCATGCGGCTGTCGAATTCGCGGGCGTTCCTGCATCCGGTGCTGGCACGGCCCAATCTGCAGGTGTTCGCCGATACGCTGGTGGAGCGCATCGACCTGCGCGGCGCGCGCGCCGTCGGCATCACGGTTGTCCATGGCGGCCAGCGCCGCGCGCTCACGGCCTCGGCCGAGGTGATCGTGTCCGGCGGCGCGGTCAATTCACCCCAGTTGCTGATGCTGTCGGGCATCGGCCCCGAGGACCAGTTGCAGCGCCACGGCATTCGCGTGCACTGCGAGCTGCCGGGCGTCGGGCGCAACCTGCAGGACCATCCCACCGTCTACGTGTCGACGCGCAATCCGGGTGCCGAGTCGTACGCGATGTCGATGCGCACGCTGCCCCGGATCGCTGCCAGCCCGCTGCGCTACCTGTTCGGGCGGCGCGGCATGCTCGCTTCCAACGCGGCCGAGGCCGGCGGCTTCCTTCGCACCTTGCCGGGGCTGGCGCGGCCCGACGTGCAGATGACCTTCCTGGTCGGCCTCAAGGGCACCGCACGCACCATTCCACGCGAGCACGGCTTTCTAGTGCTGGTGCAGTTGCTGCGCCCGGCGACGCGCGGGCACATCGAGCTGGCGTCGGCCGATCCGCAGGACCGGCCGGTCATGCATCCCTCGTTCCTGGACGACCCGGCGGACGTGGCCACGCTGGTGCGCGGCTTGCGCGAGGCGCGCCGGATCTTCTCTTCGCCGGCCCTCGCGCGCTACGCCAGCGGCGAGCTCGAACCGGGGCGCGGCGTCGAGAGCGATGCGGCGCTCGAAGCCGCGATCCGCGCGCAGGTCACCACGGCCTACCACCCGGTGGGGACCTGCAGGATGGGCCCGGCATCGGACGCGATGGCGGTGGTCGATGCACGGCTGCGCGTCCACGGGATCGACGGCCTGCGCGTGGCCGACGCGTCGATCATGCCCAACATCGTCGGCGGCAACACGAGCGCGCCCTCGACCATGATCGGCGAGCGGGCCGCCGACTTCATCCTCGGTCGCGACCTGCCCGCGGCGCTCGCCCCGAATGGCGCCGCCGCCGACGCGCTGCGACCCGCTCCCATGTCGGCGTGAGCGCCGGCAACCACTTCACCGATTCAAAGGAACGACCATGACCACCCACCCGCCGATCGTCCGTCCGGCATTTCTCGATGGCGGCGCCAAGGGGCTGTTCATCGACGGCCGAAGTGCACCGGCAGCGTCCGGCAAGACCTTCAGAAGCCTGAACCCGTCGACCGGCGAGCTGCTCGCCGAGGTGGCGGACGGCGATGCGCACGACATCGACCGGGCCGTCGCCGCCGCGCGCCGCGCGTTCCAGGAAGGGCCCTGGAGCCGCTTCAAGCCGTTCGAGCGGCAGCAGGTGATGCTGCGCATCGCCGACGTGGTCGAGCGTCACTACGACGAGCTCGCGATGCTCGATTCGCTCGACATGGGCGGGCCGATCTCGCGCACCGTGCTGGGCCGGCGCCGGGCCGTCGGCCTGCTGCGCTTCTATGCGGGCCTGGCGACCTCCAGCCACGGCGAGACCATCGACAACTCGGTGGCGGGCGAGGTGTTCTCTTACACGCTGAAGGAGCCGGTCGGTGTGGTCGGCGCGATCAACCCGTGGAACGGCCCGATCGGGCTGGCCATCTGGAAGCTGTGCCCGGTGCTGGCCTCGGGTTGCACGCTGGTGCTGAAGCCGGCGGAACAGGCGCCGCTGTCGCCGCTGCGCCTGGCCGAACTGTGCATCGAGGCCGGGCTGCCGCCGGGCGTCTTCAACGTCGTCACCGGGCAGGGGGAAGCCGGCGCCGCGCTGGCCGAACACCCGGGCGTCGACAAGATCGCCTTCACCGGCTCGACCGAGGTCGGGCAGAAGATCATCCGCGCCTCGGCCGGCAACGTGAAGAGGGTCTCGCTGGAGCTTGGCGGCAAGTCGCCGAACATCGTCTTCGCCGATGCCGATCTCGACGCCGCGGTGCCCGGCGCGGCGATGGCGGTGTTCGCGAACTCGGGCCAGATCTGCAGTGCGGGCACGCGGCTCTACGTGCAGCGATCGATCTACGACGAGTTCGTCGAGCGCGTGGCGGCCTTTGCCGGGACCTTGCGCGTCGGCAATGCGACCGACCCCGAATCGCAGCTCGGCCCGCTGGTCTCCGCCGCCCAGCTCGAGCGCGTGACCGGCTACATGGCGCTCGGCAAGGAGCAGGGCGCACGCGCCGCGGCGGGTGGCGCGCGGCTGACCGAGGGCGCCCTGGCCAAGGGCTACTTCGTGCCGCCCACCGTCTTTGCCGGCGTGCACGAGGACATGCGCATCGCGCGCGAGGAGATCTTCGGGCCGGTGATCTCGGCGCTGCCCTTCGACGACGTCGACGATGCCATCCGCCGTGGCAACGACACGGCCTACGGCCTTGGCAGCGGCGTGTGGACGCGCAACGTGAACACCGCGCACCGCGTCGCCAAAGGGCTGCGCACCGGCACCGTGTGGGTCAACTGCTACCAGCTGATGGACCCGGCCGTGCCTTTCGGCGGCTACAAGATGAGCGGCTACGGGCGCGAATCCGGCACCGAGCACATGCAGGAATACCTGCAGACCAAGGCTGTCTGGATCAAGACCGATTGAGCGCGAGCCCGACGCAGCGCCTGCGGTGAACGACCACGTGCCGGGCGAGCGCGGCGAACGGCGGCCGGTGGCGTGTCGGGCCGCCTTGCCGCTCCGGAGCAACCCGCATTGACGCATGTCGTACGCATGTGTAAGGTTGTCGACGCATATCAAATACAACCCACGGCGACCGGATCGCCGACCGCAGGAGCCAGCGCACATGGACTACCAGTTCCCCCCCGAGATCGTTGCCAAGCTGGCCGAGCTCGACGCCTTCATCGAGACCGAGATCAAGCCGCTCGAGCGCGAGAACATGCAGTTCTTCGACCACCGCCGCGAGCACGCGCGTACCGACTGGGAGAACGACGGCTTCCCGCGCAAGGAGTGGCACGACCTGATCGCCGAGATGGAGCGCCGCGCCGACAAGGCGGGGCACCTGCGCTACGGCCTGCCCAAGTCCTGCGGCGGCCAGGCCGCATCGAACCTGGCGATCGCGGCCATTCGCGAGCACCTCGCTGCCAAGGGCCTCGGCCTGCATAACGACCTGCAGGACGAGTCCTCGATCGTCGGCAATTTCCCGATCGTGCCGGTGATCAATGCGTACGGCACGCCCGAGCAGAAGCGCTACATCGACGGCATCATCCAGCGCGACCGCCACCTGTCCTTCGGCCTGACCGAGCCGAACCATGGCAGCGACGCCACCTGGCTGGAAACCACCGCGGTGCGCGACGGCGACGGCTGGGTCATCAACGGCATGAAGCGCTTCAACAGCCAGGTGCAGCGCGCGCATGCCAACCTGGTCTTCGCGCGCACCTCCGGCAAGCCTGGCGATGCGCTCGGCATCACCGCGTTCATCGTGCCGACCGACACGCCCGGCCACCGCATCGCCTACAACCACTGGACCTTCAACATGCCGAGCGACCATGCCGAGGTCGAGCTGAAGGACGTGCGCGTGCCCGACAGCGCCATCCTGCACCAGGAGGGGCAGGGCCTGGTGCTGGCGCAGCGCTTCATCCACGAGAACCGCATCCGGCAGGCGGCGGCGAGCGCCGGCGCGGCACGCTACTGCATCGCCGAATCGGCAAAGTATGCGGTCAACCGCATCGCCTTCGGCGAGCCGCTGTCGCGCAAGCAGGCGATCCAGTTCCCGCTGGTCGAACTGTATGCGGAATGCGAGATGGTGCGCAACTTCATCTTCCAGGTGGCCAGCCGCATGGACACGCAGGACCCGCTCGAGATCAGCGACCTGGTGTCGATCTGCAACTTCCGCGCGAACCGCCTGTGCTGCGACGCCGCCGACCGCGCGATCCAGGTGCACGGCGGCATCGGCTACACGCGCGCGCTGCCCTTCGAGCACATCTACCGTCACCATCGCCGCTACCGCATCACCGAGGGTTCCGAAGAGATGCAGATGCGCCGGGTGGCGCAGTACCTGTTCGGCTTCGGCGGCAAGCGCGCGACGGCATGAGCGAGGGCGCGGTGACCAGCGATACGGCCGCCAACGCGCGCGCCATCGATTTCGAGCCGGCGCGCCTCGACGCCTACCTGCGCGAGGCATTGCCGCAGGTGCGCGGCGGCCTGGCGATCGAGCGCACGGTCGGCGGCATGTCGAACCCGACCTACTTCCTGCGCCGGGGCGACTGGCAGGCGGTGCTGCGCAAGCAGCCGAATGCGGTGCTGATGCCGTCGGCGCACGCGATCGACCGCGAGTTCCGCGTGCTGACCGCGCTGGCCGGCAGCACGGTGCCGGTGCCCGCGCCGCTGCTCTACTGCGCCGACCGCGAGGTCATCGGCACGCCCTTCTACCTGATGCAGCGCATCGACGGCCGCGTCTTCGACGGTTTCGAGATGGCAGGCGTGCCGCCCGATGACCGCCGCGCCATGTATGCCTCGATGGGCGCGACCATGGCGGCCCTGCACAGCCTGGACTTCCGCGCGCTCGGCCTGGCCGACTATGGCCGTCCCGGCAACTACTTCGCGCGGCAGCTCAGCCGCTGGTCGCAGCAGTGGGCGCAGTTCCGGCGCGGCGACGCCGACAACCCCGACCTCGACCGCATCGTCGCCTGGCTCGGCGATCGGGTGCCCGACAGCGACACCATCGCCCTGTGCCACGGCGACTTCCGCATCACCAACATGATGTTCCATCCGACCGAGCCGCGCGTCGTCGGCGTGCTCGACTGGGAGCTGTCGACGCTCGGGCATCCGCTGGTCGACGTCGCATTCAACAGCCAGGCATGGCGCATGGCGACCGACGAGAACGGCGGGCTGCTCGGCCTGCCGCTGGCGCAGATGGGCATTCCGTCGGAAGACGAATACCTCGAGCGCTACTACCGGCTTGCCGGATCGAGCGAGCGCATGACCACCTTCCACCAGGTCTTTGCCATGTTCCGCGGTGCGGTCGGCAGCGCAGGCGTGGCCATGCGCGGGGAGGCCGGCAACGGCTTCCTGCCCGACGCGGCGCGCGTCGGCCGCAAGCTGGCGCGCGCCTATGCGAAGCGCGGTGCCGCATTGATCGACGGCGCCTGATGCGAGGCGCCACGCAGATGCTCTCGGTCGACGAGGCCATCCTGCAGCGGCGCTCGGTGCGCGGCTTCCTGCCCGACGAGGTGCCGCAGCCCACGCTCGACGACATCTTCGAGATCGCGCAGCGCGCACCGTCCAACTGCAACGTGCAGCCGTGGGAGCCTCACGTGGTCTCGGGCGATGCGCTGGCGCGCCTGCGCGCGGCGCTGGTCGAGGCCGGCCGGCAGGCCATGCCGATCCAGCCCGACTGGCCCGCCGACAGCAAGTTCGCCGGCGTGCACCGCGCGCGCCAGGTCGATGCCGCGGTCCAGCTCTACGGCGCGATGGGGGTGGCGCGCGACGACCTGGTCGGCCGGCGCGCCGCCTACGTCCGCAACCTCGACTTCTTCGGGGCGCCGCATGCGGTGTTCATCTTCATGCAGCACCCGTTCGACACGCGCGAGGCGACCGACATCGGCATGTATGCGCAGACCCTGATGCTGGCGATGACCGCGCGGGGCATCGCCTCGTGCGCGCAGGGTGCGCTCGGGCTCTACCCGCCGATCGTGCGGGAGCACCTGGGCCTGGCGGATTCGCAGCGCCTGCTGTTCGGCGTGTCCTTCGGCTACGAGGACCCGGGCGACAAGGCGAACCTGGCGCGGGTCGGGCGGGCACCTGCGAAGGACGCGGTGCGCTTTCATCGCTGACTCGGTACTAACGATATGTAGTACGCATGCATATTATCTAGTATGCTGATTGTCTGGAACACACCGGGCCTATGAGACAACATGAACCTGCAGAACGTCGTCGAGCGTCGCTTCGATGTCTCCGAACAGCGATACGACTGGCGTGACTGCGCGCTGTACGCGCTGGGCCTGGGCATCGGTTCCGATCCGCTCGACGAGGACGAGCTTCCCTACGTCTACGAGGAGCGCGCGCAGGCGCCGGTGCCAAGCCAATGCGTGGTGCTCGGCTGGCCCGAGCTGTGGCATGCCGACCCGGCCACGGGCATCGACTGGGTCAGGATCCTGCACGGGGAAATGGGCTTCGAGCTGCATCGGCCATTGCCGCTGAACGCCTCGATCCGCGCCACGCACGGCATCCGTGCGGTCGTCGACAAGGGTGTCGGCCGCGGCGCATTGATCCACTTCGACACCGACATCGCGGACGCGCACACCGGCGACGCATTGGCCAGCCTGCGTTCGACGCAGTTCCTGCGTGGCGATGGCGGCTGCGGCAGCTTCGGCACCGCGCCGCCAACGCCGGCGGCGCTGCGCGATGACGCCGTTCCCGGCGTGCACGTCGAGTACCGCACCATGCCGCAAGCCGCCTTGTTGTACCGACTGGTGAGCCGTGACTACATGCCGATCCATGCCGACCCGGCCGTGGCGCGCAGCGCCGGCTTCGAGCGGCCGATCTCGCACGGCCTCAACACGATGGGCCTGGCCTGCCGGGCCGCGCTCAAGCATTTCAGCCCCGGCCGGCCCGAGCGTCTGCGCGCGATGTTCGTGCGATTCGCGCAACCCGCGTTTCCGGGCGAGACGATCCGCATCGAGCTGTTCGACGAGGGCGATGGACTCGTGCGGTTTCGCGGCATGGCCGTGGAGCGCAAGGTGGTCGTGCTCGATCGCGGCGAATGCCGCTTTGCCGATCGCTGAACGGAGGCACGATGGATTTCTCGCAGGTCTTCAACATCGCCCAGCTTGCCAACGCACTGGCGCTGGCCTCGCTGCTCACCATCCTGGCCAGCGGCCTGGCGCTGATCTTCGGGCTGCGCGACGTCATGAACTTCGGCCACGGCGCGCTGTTCATGCTGGGGGCGTACCTCGGCTACACCTTCTCCGGGCTCTTCAACTTCTGGGCGGCGCTGGTCATCGTGCCGCTGCTGCTCGCCGCGCTCGGCGTGGCCTTCGAGTACCTCGCGATCCGCCCGCTGCAGCATCGCTCGCACATGGACGTGGCACTCGTCACCTTCGGCCTGGCGCTGGTGCTGAGCCAGGTGGTGATCAAGATCTGGGGCACCGCGCCGCTGCAGATGGAGGCGCCGGCCTCGCTGGCGGGTTCGATCGACCTGTTCGGCCAGCGCTACCCGGCCTATCGCATCTTCCTGATCGCCGTCGGCTTCGGCACCTGCGTGGCGCTGGCGGTGTGGCTGAAATACACCCGCTCGGGCATGCACGTGCGTGCGGTGAGCCAGCAGCCGATGGTGGCCCGGATGATGGGCGTCAACACCGACCGGCTGAGCCTGCTGGTGGTGTGCATGGGCACCGGGTTCGCCGGGTTGGCCGGCGTGCTGGCAGGCCCCTATCTCTCGGTCGACCCGGCCATGGGCGGCAGCATCCTGATCAGCTGCCTGATCGTGGTGGTGATCGGCGGCCTGGGCAGCATCGGCGGCGCGATCGCGGCGGCCGTGATCTACGGGCTGATCCAGGTGATCGGGACGCTGGTCTCGCCGACCGTGGCGGTGATGGCGCCCTACCTGCTGCTGTTCTTCGTCCTGCTGTGGCGGCCCCAGGGGCTCGGCCGCGGAAGGGTGGCCTGATGGCCGCGCTGCCGATGGTCCACGACGCCATGCCGCACCATGCCACGGGCGCCCGCTCCGGCGCGCGCGCCTTGCTGAAGCCGGCGCTGATCGTCGCCGCGCTGGTGGTGCTGGGGCTGTTCGTCCCGATGGTGCTCAAGAGCACGTTCTATCTCGGGCTGCTCATCAATGCCATCGTGCTGGGCATCGCCGCGGTGGCGATCGGCTTCCTCGCGCACCAGAGTGGGCTCATGATGTTCGGCGCCGCGGCCTTCACCGGCAGCGCGACCTACCTGTTCGCGATCGCGGTCACGCAGTTCCGCTGGAACGCGATGACGGCGGCAGTGCTGACGCTGGTCGCGGCGACGGCGCTGTCGGCGCTGATCGGCGCACTGGTCGTGCGCGCACGGCCCTTGCCGTTCGCGATGCTCACGCTGGCACTGGCGCAGATGCTGCGCTCGATGGTGATGATCACCGACTTCCGGCCCGTCACCGGCGGCGATGATGGCTTGGCGCTGACCTTCTCGGGCACCTTCTTCGGCCTGACGCAGGCGCAGCTCGCCAAGCCCGGGCTGTTCTGGCCGGTCGCCTGGCTTGCCTTGTGCGCCGTCATGCTGCTGGCGTGGGGCGTGGGCCAGTCGCGCACCGGACGCGTGCTTCGCGCGATCCGCGCCAACGAGGAGCGCATGCGCTTCTCCGGCTTCAACACCTACCTGCCGCGTGTGTTCGCGTTCACGCTGGCCGGCTTCATTGCCGCGGTGTCGGGCCTGCTGACGGCGCTGCACACCGCCTTCGCATCGCCCGAGCTGCTCGACTTCGTGACCGGGGGGCACGCGCTGGTGTCGACGCTGGTCGGCGGCGTCGCGACGGTCAGCGGCCCCGTGCTTGGCGCGCTGCTCTATGTCATCGGGCAGGACCAGTTCGGCGCCACCGGCCATCTCGAACTGCTGACAGGCCTGGCCGTGGTGCTGGTCATCGTCGCGTTCCCGGAAGGCACCATGGGATTCGCCCGCAACATGATCGCGCGCCTGGGCAAGCCGGCTGCCGCCAAGGCGCAAGGAGGCAACGATGCTGCGCGTTGAAGACCTCAGCGTTTCCTACGGCAGCGTCAAGGCGCTGGACGGCGTCAGCCTCGAGGTGGCGCAGCGCGGCGTGCTGCACGGCGTGATCGGCCCCAACGGTGCCGGCAAGTCGACCCTCATGGACGCCATCACCGGGCGCCGCAAGCCGACGCGCGGCCGGGTCTTCGTCAACGGGCAGGACATCACGCACCTGTCGGTGGTGCAGCGGCGGCGGCTGGGCATGTCGCGCTCGTTCCAGCGCACCAGCATCTTTCCCGGCATCCGGGTCGGCGAGCAACTGGAGCTGGTGGCGTCGCAGCTCGGCGAGCAAGACCTGGCCGGCATCGTCGACACGCTGCAACTCGGCAGCGTCTACGACGAGATCGCCGACAGCATCGCCTATGGCGACCAGCGGCGCGTCGACATCGCGCTGGCGCTGGTCGGCCAACCGACACTGATGCTGCTGGACGAACCGGCCGCGGGCCTGTCGACCACCGAAACCGTTGCGCTGTTCGAGCACCTGGCAATGGTCGTGCGCTCGCGCAACGTGACGGCGCTGGTGGTAGAGCACGATGTCGATGCCGTCTTCCGCTTCTGCGACACCATCACCGCGCTCGACCTGGGCCGCCTGCTGGCGAGCGGATCGCCGGCGCAGGTGCGGGCCGATCCGAAAGTGATCGCGGCATACCTGGGGACTGCGGCATGAACCCCCGCCCGGCCGCTCCGAAGGGGGCTCGCACCGCAGCGCGAAGCGCGGAGGTCATTCAATGAGCTTCATCGATGTCAAGGGTTTGCATGCCGGCTATGGCAAGTCGGTCGTGCTGCGCGATGTCAACCTGCAGGTGGAGGAGGGCGAGGCGGTCGCCGTGGTCGGCAAGAACGGCGCGGGCAAGTCGACCTTGCTGATGTCCTTCTTCGGCGGCACCACGGTCAGCGGCGGCAGCATCGAGGTCGGCGGCGTGGCATTGCAGAAGTTGCCCGCCTATCGCGCGGCGATGCAGGGCGTCACGATGTCGCCGCAGGGCCGCATGATCCTGCCGCACCTGACGGTCGGCGACAACCTGCTGCTCGGCGCAGCCTCCAGGCGCAAGGGCCACTGGAGCATGGAATCGGTCTACAAGCTGTTCCCGGTGCTGCGCGAGCGGCGCGACCGCATGGGCACCGAGCTCAGCGGCGGGCAGCAGCAGATGCTGGCGGTGGGGCGGGCGCTGCTGGGCAACCCGCGCGTGCTGCTGCTGGACGAACCTTCCGAGGGCCTGTCGCCGGTGCTGGTCGACGAACTCGCCAACGTGTTCAACCAGATCCGCGCGGCCGGCACCGGCGTGCTGATGGTCGAGCAGCACCTGAACCTGGTGCGCCGCGTCAGCCAGCGCTTCGTCGTGATGGCCAAGGGCGAAATCATCGACCGCGGCCGCACCGAAGACATCGACACCGAGCAGCACCGTGCTGCGCTGGCCTTCTAACCCCGGAGATCCTTCAGACATGATCAAGAGACTTTTGACAGTGGCGGCCGCCGCCATCGCCTTGCACGGCATCGCGGTGGCGCAGACCATCAAGCTCGGTGTGGTGAACATCGACACCGGGCCGTTCGCGGTCAGCGGCGCCTTCGTCAACGACGGCGCCGCCTTCGCGGTGGAACGGCTCAACGCGCAGGGCGGCGCGCTCGGGCGCAAGTACGAGCTCATCACGCAGAACCATGCCGGCACGCCGGCCTCGGCGATCGCGGCGGCCAACCGGCTGGTTGAGCAGCAGGGGGTCTCGTTCTTCACCGGCCTGAACCCTTCGGGCACCTCGCTGGCGATCGCATCGAAGATGTCGGGGCTCAACGCGCTGTTCATCGATGCCACCGCGGCATCCGACGATCTCACCGGCAAGAACTGCGGCGAGAACTACTTCCGCGTCGGCATCACCGACGGCATGATGGTCAACAGCTTCCGCGAGCAGACCCTGAAGAGCGGGATCAAGAACTGGGACCTGCTGATGGCCGACATCGCGGTCGGCCACGACACCGCCAAGCGCTTCACCGCCGCCATGCAGGAAAGCGGCGGCAAGGTCAACAAGACGCTGTTCGCCCCCATCACCGCGTCCGACCTGGGCAGCTACATCGCGCAGCTGCTCGACAAGCCGGCCGACGGCCTCCTGATGTACTACCCGTCGTCGGGCGGCATCGCGCTGGTCAAGCAGCAGCAGGCATTCAAGCTGTTCGAAAAGTACAAGGTGGTGCTGTCGGCATCGATGGTCAACGAGATCCTGATCGGTGCGCACGGCGATGCGAGCGTCGGCCTGTGGTCGGCGCAGAGCTACTTCTGGACCATGCCGGGCGAGCGCAATGCCGAATTCGTCAAGGCGTTCGAGGCGCGCTACAAGCGCAAGCCGACCTACATCGACGCAGATGCCTACATGTCCTTCGAGCTGGTGCACCAGGCCATCCTGAAGGCCAAGTCGGCCGAGGTGCCGGCGGTGCGCGCGGCGCTGGCCGGGCTGAAGGCGCAGACCGTGGTGGGCGAGGTCGAGATGCGCGCCGCCGACCATCAGCTGCTGCGTCCGCTGGTCGTCGTGCAGGCCGCCAAGGCAGGCGAGGGCAAGGGCGAGATCGTGATGAAGTCGATCGAGCCAACGGCGCAGATCGCGCCGCCGGTGAGCCCCGAGTGCAAGATGTGATGGCCGTGGCCTGAAGCAGACATGGCGATCGCCGACCTGCTGGCCCGGGATTTCGGCACCAATGCCGAGCTGATCCGCGCGCATGCCCGCGAACGGCCGGCGCATGCCGCGCTGTGGCTGGACGGGCGCAGCCTCGACTATGCGGCGCTGGACGCGCTGATGGACCGCGTCGCCGCATCGCTGCAGCGCGACGGCCTGAAGCCGGGCGACGTGATCGCCATCTGCGCGGCCACCTCCTTCGAGTACGCCGTGACCTTTCTCGGCAGCGTGCGGGCCGGTGTCACAGTGGCACCGCTGGCGCCGGACACCGCCGCCGCGGGCCTGGCGGCGATGGTGGCCGATGCCGGCGCCAGGCGACTGTTCGTGAGTGCCGCGGTGGCCGCTGCACTGCAGCCGGTGCGCGAGCGGATCGCGGTGCCCCTCATCGCGCTCGACGATTCGGCCGAGGGCCTGGCCTTCACGCAGTGGCTGGCCCCCGTCGGCGCGGCGCCGCAAGCCATTGCGATCGAGCCGCAGTGGCCCTTCAACATCATCTATTCGTCGGGCACCACCGGCACGCCCAAGGGCATCGTCATGCCCTATGCGTTCCGCTGGGCGCAGGTGCAGCTCTTCACCTCGCTGGGCTACGGGCCCGACACCGTGACGATGGTGTCGATCCCGCTGTACTCGAACATGACGCTGTCGAGCTTCCTGCCCGCGCTGTCGCTGGGCAGCACGGTCGTGCTGATGGCCAAATTCGACGCAGGTCGCTATCTCGAACTGGCGCAGGAACACCGCGTGACCCACGCGATGATGGTACCGGTGCAGTTCCAGCGGATCATGGCGCGCCCTGATTTCGAGCGCTACGACCTGGGCGCGTTCCGCGTGAAGTCCTGCGGCAGCGCGCCGTTTCCGGCGGCGCTCAAGGCCGACGTGGTCGCGCGCTGGCCGGGCGCGCTGGTCGAGTACTACGGCATGACCGAAGGCGGTGGCGTCTGCGTGCTGCCGGCCGACCAACGCCCGGACAAGCTGCACACGGTGGGCCATCCGGCGCCGGGTCACGACATGCGCGTGATCGATGAAGACGGCCGCGAACTGCCGCGCGGCGAGATCGGCGAGATCGTCGGCCGCTCGGGCACGATGATGGTCGGCTACCACAACCTTCCGGCGAAGACGGCCGAGGCCGAGTGGTTCGACACGCAAGGCCGCCGCTTCATCCGCAGCGGCGATACCGGGCGCTTCGACGAGGACGGCTTCCTCATCCTGCTCGACCGCAAGAAGGACATGGTGATCTCGGGCGGCTTCAACGTCTACCCGATCGACCTCGAGAACGTGATGCGCACGCACCCCGACATCGCCGAGGTCGCGGTGTTCGGCGTGCCCTCGGAACGCTGGGGCGAGACGCCGGTCGCTTGCGTGGTGCTGCGCGACGGCGCGCAGGCCGATGCCGATGCCTTGCTGCAATGGACCAATGCGCAGCTCGGCAAGGCTCAGCGGCTGAGTGCGATCCAACCCGTCGCGAGCCTGCCGCGCAGCGACATCGGCAAGGTGCTCAAGCGCCAGTTGCGCGACCTGTATTCAGGCGCCGGGCAAGCAGTCGACCTGACTCGAAACGGAGACGGCTCGCGCCGGCCATGATGGGACCGCTCAAGGGCATCCGGATCATCGAGATGGCGGGGCTCGCGCCCGGCCCGTTCGCCGCGATGATGCTGGCCGACATGGGCGCGCAGATCCTGCGTATCGAGCGGCCGGGCCAGCTGGCGCCGCCCGGGCATCCGAACATCGAACTGCTCAACCGCAGCCGCGACGTGGTGGCGCTCGACCTGAAGTCTGCCGCCGGCATCGCCACCTTGCAGCGCCTGCTGGTGAAGGCCGACGCCTTCATCGAGGGCTTCCGCCCCGGCGTGATGGAGCGCCTCGGGCTGGGCCCGGACATCTGCCTCGCGGCCAACCCCAGGCTGGTCTACGGACGCATGACCGGATGGGGCCAGAACGGACCGCTGGCCAGCGCGGCCGGCCACGATCTCAACTACATCGCCCTCACCGGCGCGCTTCACTCCATCGGCCGCAAGGGCGAGCCGCCGTCGGTGCCGCTGAACCTGGTCGGCGACTTCGGCGGTGGCGGCATGTACCTGGCCTTCGGCATCGTCTGCGCGCTGCTGGAGGCCCGGCAATCGGGGCAGGGCCAGGTGGTCGACGCCGCGATGGTCGACGGCGCCGCATCGCTCATGACCTACATGTTCGCCTCGCACGCGAGCGGTGCCTGGAGCGACACGCGCGGCGAGAACGTCCTCGACGGCGAGACCGCGCCCTGGTACGGCGTCTACGAAACCTCGGATGGCGGCTACGTGACCATCGCATCGGCCGAGCCGCAGTTCTACGCCGAGCTGCTGCGCCTGACAGGCCTGGCCGGGCAAGCCGATCTGCCCGACCAGCTCGATCGCGCCAGCTGGCCGGCCTTCCGCGCTCGCCTGGCGGAGGTGTTCCGCGGCCGGACGCGCGCCGAGTGGTGCGACATCATGGAAGGCAGCAACGTCTGCTTCGCGCCGGTGCTGAACCTGGCCGAGTCAATCGCCCATCCGCACAACCGTGCGCGCGGCACCTTCGTCGAGGTGGATGGCGTCGCGCAGCCGGCGCCGGCGCCGCGCTTCAGTCGCACCTCCCCCGACCGGCCGACGCTGCCCAAATCCTTGGCCGGCACCGACACCACCGGCGTGCTGGCCGCGTGGGGCTTCGAGCTGCAGGAGGTGCAGGCCTTGCGCGAGGCGGGCGCGTTCGGCCCGGCCTGACAGGAGCGTTCACGCGCCGACGCGCGGGACGCATTCGGCGCTCAAGGCGTCGATTCGTTCAGGCTGCGTGCGCGCAGGTCCTGCAGCGAGCTGCCGACCAGGCGCGTGAGCGAGCAGTGGTCGAGCGAGAAGGCGTCGGTGCGCGCAAGGCCGAGGCAATGCGCGACCATGGTCTTGATCGGCATGCCGTGCGAGAACACCGCGATGGTCCGGCCATGCGCGTCGGCCAGCAGCGCGGCGAAGGCATCGAGCACGGT
Organism: Variovorax sp. dw_954; assembly: GCF_018449755.1. NCBI lineage: Bacteria > Pseudomonadati > Pseudomonadota > Betaproteobacteria > Burkholderiales > Comamonadaceae > Variovorax > Variovorax sp. dw_954. Next base: position 98,615 of record NZ_JAAVVD010000014.1, read on the forward strand.
CTGGCGGAACACGTCCGGGTCGACGCCGAGGAAGCGCGGCGGCGACTTCAGGAACTCGGCCCAGCGGTGCGGCTCCTCGCGCCGGATGGTGTCGGGCGAGCGATAGCGCGCAGTGTGCCGGTCGCATTCGGCCAGGCCTTCGATCACCTCGATCTCGATGCCGAGCAGGCGCGCCAGGGGGGCCGCGGTGTCGATGGCGCGCTGCTGCGGACTGCACACGATGCGGTCGATGGGCTCGAATGCCAGCCGGCGCAGTGCCAGTGCACGCGCCTGCACATGCCCGTGCGGATGCAACGGCGGGTCGCCCGGCTGGAGCGCATGGCCTTCGTCGGGCTGGGCGTGGCGCACGAGAAGAAGCTGCTTGAGGGCCATGCCGTGGTGGCTCGCGCTTCAGGTCATCGTCAGGACGAGCTTGCCGAACTGGTCGCCGCGTTCGAGCCGGTCATAGGCGGCGGCGAAGTCTTCCAGCGCAAAGCGCTGGTCGATCACCGGCTTGAACGCGCCACGCCCGAACAGCGCGATGAGCTGGCGGCATTCCTCGATGCTGGCGCCCGTCGAGCCGTACACCTCGAGCTGGCGGATGAAGATGCGCTGCAGGTCCGCGCCCGGGTTGGAGCCGGTGGTCGCGCCGCAGGTGACGAGCCGGCCGCCGCGGCGCAGCGATCGCAGCGAGTCGTCCCAGCTCGCGGCACCGGAGCTGTCGAGCACCATGTCGACGCCTTCGCCATTCGTCATTTCCAGCACACGCTTCGCGACCTTCTCGCTGCGGTAGTTGATGCCGCCGCTGGCGCCGAGCGCCTTGGCGCGCGCCAGCTTGTCGTCGCTGGACGAGGTCACCAGCACGCGCGCGCCGGCCTGCACCGCGAGCTGCAGGCAGGCGACCGCGACGCCGCCGCCCACGCCCACCACCAGCGCCGTTTCGCCGGGGCGCAGCGCGCGCTTGCCGAACAGCATCCGCCACGCGGTCGCATGGGCCGTGAGCACCACGCCGGCCTCGACCAGGTCGACGTGGTCGGGCAATGGCAGTGCGCAGCGCGCCGGCATGGCCACGTATTCCGCAAAGCCGCCGTCGCGATGCTCTCCCATGATGTGCGCACGCACGCACAGCGGCTGGTCGCCTGCCAGGCAGTAGCGACACTTGCCGCAGAAGGCATTGGCAAAGATGGCGACCTTCTGCCCCGCCACCAGGCCGCTGTCGGCATCGGCCTCGGCGATGACGCCGGCGGCCTCGACGCCTGCTGTCTGCGGCAGCGTGTGCGTGATGCCGACGCCGTTGTCGCGCATGTACAGGTCGACCCGGTTCAGGCCGCCCGCGTGCACGCGCACCAGCACCTCGCCGGGCTGGCGCACCGGGACCGGAATATCGCGAAGGACCAGCCCGGCGCGTCCGCGCGCTTCGATGACAGCAGCTTTCATGGACATCAGCATATAGAAGGTGCACCAGTGTACGAACTATGGAAAACACCGACGCTTCGCCCGGGAAGGGCGATTGACCCCGCAGTCGATTGCTCCTGATAATCTACTCGTACGGTAGTGAACTAAATGAAGGATCGCGATGCCCGGCCCCTTGAGTGGTGTGCGTGTTCTCGAGTTGCCGGCCATCGGTCCGGCACCTTTCTGCGGTGCCTTGCTGGCCGACATGGGCGCCGACGTCGTGCGCATCGACCGGGCGGCATCGATCGACCTGGGCACGCCCGTGCCGCCGCATTTCGATTTCTACAACCGCAACAAGCGCTCGGTGGCGCTCGACCTGAAGGCGCGGCCCGCCGTCGATGCCGCGTTGCAGCTGGCACGGCATGCCGACATCCTGATCGAAGGCTTCCGCCCCGGCGTGGCTGAGCGGCTGGGGCTCGGACCGGTCGAGTGCCTGCAGGTGAATCCGCGGCTGGTCTATGGGCGCATGACCGGCTGGGGGCAGGACGGGCCGCTCGCGCAGGCGGTGGGGCACGACATCAACTACCTCGCCCTCAGCGGCGCGCTGCATTGCATCGGCGAGAAGGGGCGGCCGCCGGTGCCGCCGCTCAACCTCGCTGCCGACTTGGGCGCCGGCGCGATGTACCTTGCCGTCGGCGTGCTGGCGGCGCTGGCAGAGGCGCGGGCCTCCGGCCGCGGGCAGGTGGTCGATGCAGCGATGGTCGATGGCCTGGCCAACCTGATGTCTGCGTTCTCGGCCTTTCGCCAGATGGGCGAATGGACGGCCGATCGCGGCGAGAACATCGTCGACGGCGGCGCGCATTTCTACGGCACCTATGAAACCAGCGACGGCAAGTACATCGCGGTCGGTGCGATCGAGGCGCGCTTCTACCGCGCCCTGACCGACGCCATGGGACTCGACGCCGAAGCGCTGCCGCCGCAGAACGACCGCAGCACCTGGGCGTCGATGCGCGAGATCTTCGAAGCCATCTTCAGGACGCGCACGCGTGACGAATGGGTCGACGTGATGGCCGGGCGGGATGCCTGCTTCTCGCCGGTGCTGACGCTCGACGAGGCCCCGGCGCATCCGCATATGCAGGCTCGCGCCGTCTTCAGCCGCTTCGACGGCGTGCTGCACCCGAGTCCCGCGCCGCGCTTCGATCGCACGCCTGGCGGACTGCGGCGTGGCGCGCCCGCCGCCGGCGAACAGAGTGCAGAGGTGCTGGAGGAATGGGGCGTCGAAGCCTCCGCGATCGACGCGCTGCGCGCCAGTGGCGCGATGGTGCAGGCCGTGAATGCCGAGAGGGCCGCGCGATGAGCGGCGCTGTCGCATTCGCCGTCGCGCAGCGCCTGGCCGGCACGGTCTGCGTCGTCACCGGTGCGGCACGCGGCATCGGCCTGGCGATCGCCGAGCGCTTCGCCGCCGAAGGCGGGCGCATCGCCTGCTTCGACGTTGGCGCCGCGCGCCTCGATGCCGCCGTGACCGGACTCGTCGAGCGCGGCATCGATGCGCGCGCCTACGTCGCGGACGTGGGACGGCGCGAGGCCGTGGCATCGGCATTCGAGGCGGTGGAACGCGACTTCGGCGCGCCGGTCGGCGTGCTCGTCAACAACGCCGTGTGGGCGCGTTTCCAGCCGCTGGCCGAGGTCGACGAAGAGAGCGTCGGCCGCATGTTCGACGTCGGGCTCAAGGGCCTGATCTGGACCCTGCAGGCCGCGGCACCGCAGATGCAGCGCCGCGGTGGCGGCTCGATCGTCAATCTGAGTTCGACTTCGGCCCTGCAGGCGCTGACGCATTCCACCGGCTATGCCGCGATGAAGGCCGGCGTGCTCGGCCTGACCCGTGCCGCGGCCGTCGAGCTGAGCCCGATGGGCATCCGGGTCAACGCCATCGTGCCGGGCATGATCGGCACGCCGGCCTCGATTGCCAAGTTCGACGAGGCCACGGTCAAGGCGCGCCTGGCATCGATGCCGCTGGCACGCTTCGGCGAGCCGCAGGAGATCGCCTCTGTGGCGGCTTTCCTGGCCAGCGAGGACAGCCGCTACGTGCAGGGCGCCGAGATCGTCGCCGACGGCGGCTGGACCATCGCGACCCGCTGACCATGCCATTCCCTTGCAGGAGACAAGCGACATGAACCGACTCGAAGGCAAGCGCGCCATCATCACCGGCGCGGGCAGCGGCATCGGCCGCGCCAGCGCGCTGCGCTTCGCGCAGGAGGGCGCTGCCGTGCTGGTGGTCGGGCGCAGCCAGGACAACACCGAGGAAACCGTGGCGATGGTGCGCGCGGCGGGCGGCCGCGCGGCGGCTTGCGTGGCCGACGCGGCGGCCGAGGCCGAGGTCCAGGCGATGGTGTCGAGCTGTGTCGCCGAACTCGGCGGCCTCGACGTCTTCTTCGCCAACGCCGGCACGCCCGGCACCAACACCCCGCTGCTCGAGCAGACCGTCGACGAGTGGAACGAGGTCTGGCACGTCAACGTGATCAGCGCCTTCCTGGCCGTGAAGTACGCGGGCCGCCACATGACCGCGCAGCGCAGCGGATCGATCATCCTCACCTCGTCGGCGGCGTCGTTGCGCGCCAATGCAGGCTCGATCCAGTACAGCGCCAGCAAGGCCGCGGTCAACAGCCTCGCGCAAACCGCCGCCAATGCCTTCACGGGCACCGGCGTGCGGGTCAACGCGATCCTGCCGGGGCTGGTCGAGACCAAGATGACGCGCAAGGTGTTCGAGCAGGCCCGTGAACGCGGCAAGGAAGGGCGCATCGGCCACATGACGCCGATGCAGCGGGCAGGGCGCCCCGAAGAGATCGCAGCGATGGCTGCGTTCCTCGCCTGCGACGACAGCTCGTTCGTCACCGGGCAGTCGTACGCGGTCGATGGCGGGGTCAGCAGCACCCATCCGCATGGGCGGATCGCGCTCTAGCGGGGCCCGGCGCATCCAGCCCTTGCCCGCTAAGCTTTGCCGATGCATCCCGATCCGACGATTGCCAGATTGCCCGCCGCCAATGCCGGCGAACGGCTGCCCGGAACGCCCCTGCCCATGCACTACTGGGAGGGCGCACGGGGCGTCCGCCTGGCCGGCGATTCGTGGGGCGATGCCTCGGCCGTGTCGGTGGTGCTTCAACATGGCGGCGGACAGACACGGCATGCCTGGAAGCGGACGGGCGAAGTGCTGGGCGCAGCGGGTTACCGCGCCATCGCGTTCGACGCGCGCGGACACGGCGACTCCGACTGGGCCGCCGATGGCGACTACAGCCAGGACCTGATGGTGCAGGACCTTCAATGCGTGCTGGCGCAGGAGGGCGCCGTCCGCCCGGTGCTGGTGGGTGCCTCCATGGGCGGCGGCACCAGCCTGGTGGCGGCAGGCGAGCGCAGGGTCGATGCGGCGGCGCTGGTACTGGTCGACATCGCGCCACGCGCCGAGGCGGGAGGTGTGCAGAACATCATGGCCTTCATGCGGCGAAACCCGGATGGCTTTGCCTCGCTGGAGGAAGTGGCGGATGCCATCGCCAGCTACCAGCCGCACCGGGAGCGGCCCCGGCATCTGCAAGGCCTCGCGAAGAACGTCCGCCTCGCAGCGGATGGCAGATACCGGTGGCATTGGGACCCTCGCTTCCTGGAAGGCGATCACGACATGGCACGGCGGCAGGCCCGGCTGGAAGCGTGCGCAAGTGCGCTCTCGATGCCTTCGCTGCTGGTTCGCGGGGGCATGTCGGACGTGCTCACCGAAGAAGGGGTCCGGGAGTTCCTGGCGCTGGCGCCGGCGAGCGAGTACGTCGCGATCGGCGCGGCAAGTCACATGGTGGCTGGCGACCGCAACGACTCCTTCGGGGCTGCCGTCGTCGAGTTCCTGATGCGCGTGGTGCCGGCCGCCGGCCCGCCGCTGGCCGATGCCGAGCGCGAGGCGCTCGTGCATCGGCTCGATCGGAGCAACTTGCGCGACCTGCCTTGAATGCGATGAGTTCGCCAGCGCCGAGCTCCGCACCCGAGACCCGCGGCCTGTCGGCGCTGCTGTTGCTGGTGACGGCCCTGTGGGGCCTCAACATGACGGCGATGAAGACCATCGCCTCCTATTTCGATCCCGCGGTGATGGCCACGGAGCGTGCCGCGCTCGCGGCCGCGTTCATGGGCGCGATGCTTTGGTGGCAACGCGGCCGTCGGCGAGCGCGCATGAACCGGCGCCAGATCGCGACGGTGCTGGCCTGCGCGGCGCTGATGGTTTATGTCAACCAGATCCTGTTGTCTGCAGGACTGGTGCGCACCAGCGCCACCAACGCCTCGGTCGCCATCGCGCTCAGTCCGCTGGTGTCGTCCCTGATGGCCACGTTGATCCTCAAGGAGCGGCTGGGCATGCTGCGCATCCTGGGCGTGGCACTCGGCCTCGGCGGCGTGCTGATCGTGGTGCTGCAGTCACCGGGCGCACGCCTTGCCGAAACCGGCATCGGCGACGCCATGGTGGTCGGCTCCGTCGTGACCTTCGCGATCGGCGGCGTGCTGATCCAGCGCCTGGCACGCGAGACCGACGCCCTGCATGCGAGCGCCGCGATCTACCTGTGCGGCACGGCGATGCTGGCGTTGCATGCGGCGCTGACGGGCGTCTCGCCCGGCATCGACGCGTGGTACCCCGGCTTCTGGCCGCTGATGCTGGTGCTGTTCTCGTCGCTGATCGCGACCACCTTCGGCAACCTCGCGTGGAACCACGCCATCGTCAGGATCGGCGTCGCGCGGGTGTCGCTGTGGTTCTACTGGGTGCCGGTGTTCGGCGTGGGCTTCGCCGCGGCGCTGCTTGGCGAGTCGCTTTCGGTGTGGCACGGCGTCGGCCTGGCGGCCGTGGTCGCGGGGACGGCGATCGGCACCCAGCGGCGCGCCTGATTCGCTCCTGATTCTCTAGAGCCCTGCGAACCGCTTGGCCAGATAGTCCACCATCGCGCGAACCCGGGTGGGCACGTGGCGTCCACTCGGCATGACCGCATTGATCGGCACCGCCTCGCCTTCGTATTTCGCGAGCAGACGCACCAGCCTTCCCTCTCGAAGATCGGCGGCGACGTCGACGTCTGCCTTGTACGCGACGCCTTCGCCCCCCACGGCCCACTGGCGAACAAGGAGAGAGTCTGCGCACAAGGCTGGCGTGACGACGGCTGTCCCGCAAGCTCCGTCCGACGATACAAAGCTCCATTGAACCTTGGGTTGATCGCGGGTCAGCCATGCGAGGCATCGATGGTTGGCGAGATCGGCCGGGCACAGGAGCGGTCCTGATCGAGCAAGATATTCTGGCGAGGCGACCAGAACCCGGTGCGCGCGAACCAGCACCCGGCTGACCATCGACGAGTCGCTCAGCTCACCGTATCTCACAGCGATGTCCACCGCTTCGCGCGGCAGATCGTGCATTCGGTCGCCGACTCGCAGGGTCACCACCAGGCGCGAATGCATCCTTGTGTATTCGCCGATCCACTCCGCAAGGAACTGGACGCTCGTATCTGTCGGGGCGGCAATATGGATGCGACCTTCGACGGCACGGGCATCCTGGCGAAGCAAGCCTTGACCACGCGTCCACGCAACCGTCATCGTCTCGCAGGTTTGCAGAAATCGCTCTCCCTCGGGTGTCAGGCGCAATGCTCTGGTCGTGCGTTCGACGAGGCGCACGTCGAGTTCCTCCTCGATGCGCTTCAGCCTCGCACTGACAGAGGAGGGGGTCTGATCCAGCTGCCGGGCAGCCTCGCTCAGCGATTGTGCGTGTGCGACACGAACGAAAAGGCTGAGATCATCGAGGTGCATGATCCATTATGCGAGCACCCATCGCGGGTGCTTCCTTCCTCGGACGGTCAGGAGCCTGGCGTTCCTGGTGCCTCCGGGCGAAACCGATAGACCCGGTAGGGGGGGCCGTTGCTCGCCTTGCCGGAAGGGGTGGCATTGCTCTGGAACGCTCCGGTCTGAATCAGTTGTGCCGCACCGGAGTACATGAATCCATTGGAGGCATACGTCACGCCATCCGGCCAGATCATCTTCGGGTCTGAAACGTATCTGCGGTATTCCCGCGTATCTGGCGGAATGATGCCGATCGTGTGCTTGCCGACCTCGGTCAGATACAGGTTGTTCCTGGCGTCGATGGTCAGGCCGCCGTTGTAGGGCTTGTGGGCGTAGAACTCGACCTTCGCGGACAGTTGCGCATCACTCAGCGCCGTGTCCAGAAGATCGGACATGCGCACCCTGTACATCTCGTAGCCGCTCAGCGGCGCGAAGTACAGCCACTCCTGTTTGTGGTCGAGGGCAATGCCATCCACACCGACCCCCAACCCCCAGGACGCTGCGGGCACGCCGGCCTGGGTTGTCCATCGAATGGGGTCCGCGTTCGGCGTCACGTGCCGATCGCCTTGGAGTACTCGGCGGCTCTTGCCCGTCGCGATGTCGCTGACGACCAGCGCCGCCTTGTTGCCCACGCCGTTCGAGTCTTCGCCGATCGCCTCGTCTGCATCGATCAGGACGCCGTGCTTCAGATCGATCGCGAAGTCATTGTGTTGCGACTGCGGAACGGTCACCGCGTCGAGATCGATCACCTTGTGCAGCTTGTTGGACTTCGTATCCCAGCCGACGTACTTCGCATGCAACGCACTCGGCCTCGGATGCGCCGGATCCGAACGGTCGGTCGACTTGGCCGAATCGAGGATCCACAGGATGCCGTTCGCGTCCGCGTGGAAGCCGAGCACCCAGTCAATGCAGAAGTCGTATCGGCCATTGACCGGTGGAAGGAAGCTGCCATCGGGATTCCTGCAGCTTTGCAACAGCCCCGACCCCTCGGGTGGATAGGGTGTGCTCGACTTGCGATCGCTGTTCAGTGTCGCGACTTGCACCGACGTCGGTGTCAGGTAGAAGGGGTGGTATCCGATGATCAGTTGGCCGCTCTGCATCTGGCTGATCGCAGCGATCCCTGACTGGGTCAACTCCGCGTAGACCTCCAGGCTGCCCTGGCCCGCTGGACTGTCATCGACGCCGTACGCCATGAATGGCGCGGTCATGGCGAGGGTGAACCCAATGGCGGCCGCGAATCGGAAAGGCTTTCTCGTAGGCATCGTCTTGTCTCCGTCGTTGTCCTGCCGACGCATGCGGGTTGCATGAACCGGTCAGGTGCGATGGATGTTGGCCTGCGACGCCCGGCGCCACAACGGGGACCCAGAGAAAACACTTGTTGAAGATCGTTGAAGCTGGCTTCAAAGAATCCTTGAAGGTGTTATTGCATCTACGTCCTTGTTCGACCAACGGACGCCGCGCACGATCGGCATTCCTGATTTCCAACCATCCAAGAACGACGGAGAGACAAATGACGACCAGGTTTTCCAGGTTGAGCGCCGGCGCGGCATTGCTGGCGGTTCTCGTTGGAACTGCGAGTGCGCTGGCGGCCGAGCCGATCAAGATCGCGGTGTCCGGTCCCTTCACGGGGGGCTCCTCGGCCATGGGTTTGAGCATGCGCGATGGCGCGCGGCTCGCGCTCGATGAAATCAACAGGAGCGGCGGCGTGCTCGGCCGCCAGATCGTTGCGATCGAACGCGATGACGAGGCCAAGAACGAACGCGGCGTGCAGATCGCGCAGGAGATGATCAACAAGGAGAAGGTCGTCGCCGTGGTTGGCTATGTCAATACCGGCGTTGCACTCGCGTCGCAGCGCTTCTACCAGGAGGCGAGGATCCCGGTGATGAACAACGTGGCGACCGGCTCGACGATCACGCACCAGTTCGACAAGGAGCCCGAGAACTATGTCTTTCGCAACGCGGCGCACGACAGCATCCAGGCACCCATGATCGTCGAGGAGGCGATCGCGCGCCGAGGCTTCAAGAAGGTTGCCATCCTCGCGGACTCGACCAACTACGGCCAGCTGGGCCGCGAGGACCTGGAAAAGGCGCTCAACGCCAAGGGCATCGCACCGGTGGCCGTCGAGAAGTTCAACATCAAGGACGTGGACATGACGCCCCAACTCCTCAGGTCCAGGGAAGCCGGCGCTGAAGCGGTGCTGACCTATGGGATTGGTCCGGAACTGGCACAGATCGCCAACGGGATGACGAAGCTCGGCTGGAAGGTGCCGATGATCGGCAGCTGGAGTCTCTCGATGGCCAACTTCATCGACAACGCCGGGGTCAACGGAGAAGGGGCGCGCATGCCGCAGACCTTCATCCAGGAGCCAACGAACCCGAAGCGGCAATCCTTCATCATCAGCTACCTGAAGGCTTTCAGCCCGAAGAACGGGCGCATCGATTCGCCGGTGTCGGCGGCGCAGGGCTACGACTCGGTCTACTTGCTGGCTGCCGCGATCAAGCAGGCCGGCAGCACCGATGGACCGAGGATCAAGGACGCGCTGGAAGACCTGAGGGCGACCGTCGAGGGAGTGGTCACGACCTACAACCGGCCATTCTCCAAGACCGACCACGACGCCATCACGACAAGCATCCCCGTGTTCGGCGAAGTCAGGGGTGGGCGCGTCGTCTATGCCTATCCGGACGACCTGAAGAAAGCCACGGTCGGTCAGGCGAAGAAGTAGCCTTGCCTGTCCTCACCCGAGGCCAGGCCAATCTGCATCATGCACGGCAGCAGGTCCAGCTCAATCCAGCGTGATGCCACCCATGTCTTTCACCGCCTTGCCCCAGCGGTCGGTATCGGTCCGCACCAGCTCTTCGAATTTGGCTCCCGAGAGCCCCGTGGCGGTGTAGCCCAGTTCGGCCATGCTGGCTTTCAGCTCGGCCGTCTGCAACACCTTGCTGATGGTGCCGGCCAGCTTGTCGGTGATGTCCTTCGGCGTCCTGGCGGGCACGAACACACCCAGCCAGCCGGTCATCGCCGCCAGGCTGGGTTGGCCAGCTTCCGCAAATGTGGGCACATTTGGCAGCGCCGGATCGCGCATGGCGCCGGTCTGCGCCAGGGGGCGCACCTTGCCGCCCTGAATGAGACCGCGCGCCGAACCGAGGTCCGCCACCACCGAGGTCACGTTGCCGCCGATCAGGTCGGTGAGCGCTGGTGCAGCCCCCTTGAAGGGCACGTGCAGCAGGTCGATACCCGCTGACTTGCCGAAAGCGGCACCGAGCAAGTGGCCGGTGGTGCCGTTGCCATACGAGCCAAAGCTGGCCGTGCCGGGCTTGGCCTTGGCCGCTGCCACGAACTCGGCCAGCGTCTTGGACGGATTGGTGGCGCTCACCAACAGCAGCAGGGGCGTGTTGCCAGTCTGCGCCACCGGCTGGAGATCCTTGGCCGGGTCGTAGGGCAGTTTCTTGTAGACGTGCGGGTTGAGGTTGATCGACGAACCCGCGGTGAACAGCACCGTGTACCCGTCCGGCGCTGCCTTGGCCACCGCGTCCAGCCCGATGATGGCGCCGGCGCCCGGGCGGTTGTCGACCGTGACCGCCTGGCCCAGCGCCTCACCCATCTTCTTGCCAAGCTGGCGTGCAATGGCGTCGACGCCACCGCCGGCCGGGTAGGGCACGACCATGCGGATGGGCTTGCTGGGGTATGCCGCGGCAGTTTGCGCGTTCGCAGTGGCCGCGAGCGCAGCGCAGGCAAGCAGAGCCGCAGCAACGAAGGAAGGCTTCTTCATCAAGATCTGTCTCCTGGAATCGGCAGCGGTCGTGGTCGCGGCTGCATGGGTGATGCGAGGGATTGTTGAGCGCCCCGCAAGCTGCACCAAGGTCGCACGCGGTCAGAAACCGGTGGCGGGCGGCCAAACCATGCGCGGCGCGGGGGCCCTGGGGTTGAGGGATCGAGGTCAGCGGCGGAAGTCGCTCGGGCTCTTGTGTGTCCAGCGGCGGAAGGCGTGGCGAAAGTTCGCGGCATCGCTGAAGCCCAGCGTGCTGGCGATGTCGTCGACGCCCATGCGCGTGCTGCGCAAGTATTCCTTGGCCAGGCGGCAGCGCACGTCGTCCAGGATCTCCTTGTACGACGTGCCCTGCGTCGTCAGGTGGCGGCGCAGTGTGCGCGAGCTGGTGTTGAGCTTGCGCGCCAGTGCCTCCATGTCGTCGAACTGGCCGGGGCGCTCCATCAACAGGTTGAAGACGCGGCGGGTCAGGCCGCTGGCTGTCTTGGCCTCCACCAGCATGCGTTCGCAGACCTCGGCCGCCATCGCCACCGTGATGGAGTTGCGGTATGCGGCGGGCTTGTCCAGCAGCGCCGCGCGATAGCGCAGCTCGTTGTCCGGTTGGTCGAATTCGATGGGGCAGCCGAAGTACGCCCCATACAGGGCGGCGTGCTCCGGTCGCGGGTAGCGCGCGCGCAGCCGGCTCAGCTTGAAGTCGGGCCCGACCATGTCGCGCGCCAGCGTCTGGTGAATGCCGAACTGGAACTCGACAAGAAAGCGGTGCAGCGCATCGTCCGGGCCCAGGTCCAGCACATCGTCAAAGGTCCAGACAGCCTCGCCGTCCTCTTCGCGAAAACTCAGCGACACGGTGGGCGTGGCCAGACGATGGAACTTCACCGCCATCTGCGTGACCTCGCGCAGGGTCTCGCAGCACAGCAGCGCGTAGCCGTACATGCCGTAGCTGGACACATGTATGCGCGTGCCGGCACGAAAGGGCAGGCGGGTCGCCGGTGGCCGCCATGCCGTTGCGGCAGACGGTCATGAACTGGCGGATGGAAGTCTTCAGCACGGTGCTGCGCAGGTCGCTTGCCTGCAGGCCTGTACGTTCCAGCGTCCGTGCGGCATCGACACCCGCTTCGGCCAGCGCCTCCACCAGGGTCGCGATCTTGTAGGGAAGGTAGAGGCGCTCGTCGGCCAGCGGCAAATGCGCCAAGGGACGGGTGTAGGGGTGGATCACTGCGGTGAGTCTCCCTTAAGGGTCAACCCGGGTACGTCAATCGCTGGGCGTGTCCGGAACTCACCCCATGTTAGCCGTTGTGCACCTGTCGTCGCAAAGGGGCGGCTCGCACAATGCCACGGCCCGCAAGGAGACAACGTGAGCGCGCCACGCATCGAAAGACCATGAAGATCGATGAACTGTTCAAGCAGGTCAGCACGCCCTTGGGCGCGCCGGCCTTTCCGCGCGGGCCCTACCGCTTTCACAACCGCGAATACCTCAACATCACCTATCGCACCGACATCGAGGCGCTGCGCAAGGTGGTGCCCGAACCCATCGAGATCGACGAGCCGCTGGTGCGCTTCGAGGTGATGCGCATGCCCGACACCACGGGCCTGGGCAACTACACCGAATGCGGCCAGGCCATCGTGGTGCGCCTGGGGCAGGAGCGTGGCGAATACCTGCATGCGATGTACGTGGACAACCACCCGGCCATCGCCAGCGGCCGCGAGGTCAGCGCCTTCCCCAAGAAGCTGGGCGCGCCCAGGCTGTATGTGGATTCCGATACGCTGGTCGGCACGCTCGACTACGGCACGCTGCGCATCGCGGTCGCGACCATGGGCTACAAGCACCAGCCGCTGCCGCTGGAAGAGGCCAGGGCCGAGATCTGCGTGCCGACCTTCATGCTCAAGCTCATGCGCGGGTACGACCGGCAGTTGCGCATCTGCGAGCTGGTACGCAGTCAGATCCAGGACATCGAGATCAAGTCCGCCTTCCGTGGGCCGGCGCGACTGCAATTGTTCGAGCACGTGCTCGCGCCGATGGCCGACTTCCCGGTGCGCGAAGTGGTGGCTGCCAGCCACATCGTGGCCGACCTGTCGCTCACGCCGCCCAGCGTGGTGCATGACTACCTGGCAAAGGCATCATGAACAGCCCCACCGATTCGAGCCGCGAGCAGGTGCTGCAACGCTTCCAACGGGTCACGGTGGTGGGCGCCGGCGTCATCGGCGCATCCTGGGTCGCACTGTTCCTGGCGCACGGCCTGAAGGTCTGCGTGAGCGATCCGCGCGAAGGTGTGGATGCGGAGGTGCGCGACTACGTGGCGCGCGCCTTGCCCACGCTGGCGCAGCTTGGCGCGCCACAGGCGAATGACGAGATCGGCGAGCGCCTGCGCTTCGAGCCCGACCTGGAGCGCGCCGTGGCGCAGGCCGGCCTGGTTCAGGAAAACGGCCCCGAGCGGCTGGATTTCAAGCGCCAGCTCTGGCGCCGCATCGAGCAGGCGGCGCCGGCCGGGGCGTTGTTTCTCTCGTCCAGTTCGGCGTTGCCGGCCACCGACCAGGCCGCCGAGATGGCGACACCGCAGCGTCTGCTGGTGGGCCATCCATTCAACCCGCCGCACATCATTCCGCTGGTGGAGGTGGTGCCGGGCAAGCTCACTGCGCCCGAGTCGGTGCAAGCCGCCGTGGACTTCTATCGCGCGGTTGGCAAGGTGCCGCAGGTGCTGCGCAAGGAGGTGGGCGGCTTTGTCGCTAACCGGCTGCAGTCGGCCATCTTCCGCGAGTGCGTGGCGCTGGTGGTGGGCGGCGTGGTCACCGTCGACGAGTTGGACGAGATCGTCACGAACTCCGTGGGGCTGCGCTGGGCCGCCGGCGGTCCCTTCGCATCTTTCCACCTGGGTGGGGGCGATGGCGGGTTGCGCAGTTTCGTGGAGCAGTTCGGCCCCGGCATGGAAATGCGCTGGGCTTCGATGCAGCGCGAGGTGCGCTTCGACGAGGCCACGAGGAAGTTGCTGTTCGAGCAGGTCGATGCCTCCTACGGCCAGCACACGCGCGCCTTGCTGGAGGCTGCGCGCGATGCCCGCCAGATCGCGATCCTGCAGGCGTTGACTGGCGTCGCAGACGGCAGCCACGGTTGAGCGCGATGAGTGACGGCACCACCGAAGCCATTCGCCGCGCGCTGGCTGCCCCGGCGGTGCATGCCAACGGCTTCGATCCGCACGCGCACCTGCGCGGCGTGCTGCAGGGCGTCGGCTTGGTGCCCGAAGACAGTCGCGGTGCCATCCATTTCACCGGCCAGGATCCGGTCATCGCCAGCGTGTTCCGCATCGCGTCCGCGGCGGGCATCGGGCTGGTGGCGAAGTCGGTGGCCATGGCGGCCCTGTGGCGCCATCGCGGCGGCGCGGGCCAGGACATTGCGATGGACCTGCGACGAGCGCCGCACCGCCTGTGCCCGTTCTACGACCGCAAGTGGGAACTGATCAACGGCTACCCGCCGCGCAACACGGCCGACCCGGATTCACCGTTCACGCTCAAGTTCTACGAAACGGCCGATGCCCGCTGGGTGATGCCGCTCAACCTGTACCCGCGCATCAAGTCGTCGGCGCTGCGCCTGCTGAACTGCAGCGACAGCGAGGCAGCCGTGGCGCAGGCCATCCGTGGCTGGAAGGGGCATGAGTTGGAGGAGGCGAGTGCCCAGGCCGGCATCGTGATGCCGATGCTGCGCTCGGTCGAGGAATTCATGGAAGAGCCGCAGTACCTGGATGTGCTGCGCAGCCTTCCGCTGATCGAGATCGAGCGCATCGGCGACTCGGCGCCCGAGCCTTTCTCGCCCCATCCCCAGCAGCCGCTCGACGGTGTGCGTGCGTTGGGCCTGGCGCGCGTGATCGCGGGTGCCGGCACGGGCCGCACGCTGGCGCTGCATGGCGCTGATGTGCTGAACGTCTGGCCACCCGGCGATTTCGAGAGCGATCTGCTCTATGCCACCGCCAACGTTGGCGTGCGCTCCGCGCTGCTCGACGTAGCCGACCGTGCCAATGGCGGCTTCGCGCGCATGCAGGCGTTGCTGGCCGGCGCCGACGTGTTCTATGCCAACCGGCGCCAGGGCTACCTGGAGCGCCGTGGCCTTTCAGCGCAGCAGGCGGCCGCCGCGCGGCCTGGCATCGTCCACGCGAGCATCAGCCTGCATGGCGAAACCGGGGCGTGGGCCGACCGGCCGGGTTTCGACCAGACGGCGGGCTGCGTGACTGGCGTGATGACGCTGGAAGGCTCACCCAGCGCGCCGAAGCTGCCCGTCATCCTGGTCGTCAATGACTACCTGGGCGCCTGGTTGCTGACGACGGGCATCGTGGCCGCGTTGATGCGCCGCGCGCGCGAGGGCGGCAGCTACCGGGTGCATGTGTCACTCACGCGGCTATCGCTGTGGCTCTACACGCTGGGCCTGTTCGACAAACGCTTCGCGCATGCCACCGCGAACAGCGGCGATGTCCATCGCTATCTGGACCCAGAGGTCTTTCAGGCCGAGACTTCCATGGGCCTTTATCAGGGCGTGACCGATCAGGTGCGCATGTCGCTTACTCCGGGCCAGTACCGCCAAGTGCTGGTGCCGCGTGGATCGTCACGCGCGGAGTGGCTGTCGAAGGGTTGAATCCGCGTGATGCGAGGGCGCCTCTTGCGCGCGGCGGTTATTCTTGCAGCACACCTCCGAGCCCGCAGCGCCAACGACCAGTCGCCCGCCCATGAACGACCGCATCCGAGAGCTCGACGTATTCCTGCGCGTGACCGAGGAAACCAGCTTTTCCGCGGCGGCGCGCAGCCTGGACTGCGACCCGTCGACCGTGAGCAAGCTGATCCAGCGGCTGGAAAACCGCCTGCGCGTGCGGCTGTTCCATCGCACGTCGCGTGTGCTCAAGCTCACGCGCGAGGGCGAGCAATTCCTGGAGGGCGCACACCGCGTGCTCGATGCGCTGGAGGAGGCCGAGAACGGTTTGCAGAACACAAAGACACAGGCCAGCGGCGTGCTGCGCTTCAATTCGACGCTGCTGCTGGCACAGCATCAACTCTCGCCCGTGATTCCGGAGTTCCTCGAGCGCCACCCCGCCATGCGCGTGGAGTTCATCCTCACGGCCAGCCCCATCGACCTGTTCGAGAACCATATCGACGTGTCCATCCGCAGCGGCGAGATTCCCGATTCCTCGCTCGTGGCCCGGCGCATTTCGACCACGCGCTGGACCTTGTGCGCGTCACCCAAGTACCTCGCCAAGGCCGGCATTCCCCTGACCCTCGAAGACCTTCAGCATCACAACTGCATGAATTTCCTGCCCGGCTCGGTGCGCAGCACCTGGACGCTGCACGACGGCAGCGAACCGGTGGCGCTGAGCGTGACGGGCAACATCGGCAGCAACTCGTCCGAACTGCTGCGGGCCTATGCCATCGCGGGCGTGGGCATCGTCAGCCTGTCGCAGGTGCATGTGGCGGCCGACCTTGCGGCGGGCCGTCTGGTTCCCGTGCTGGAAAAGTTCCAGGTGGCTTCGGAAGAACCCATCTACGTGGTCTATCCGAGCAAGCGCAACCTGAGCCCGCGCGTACGGGCGTTTCTCGATTTCCTGAACGAAAAGTTCGAGGCCGGCTGGGCCAGCCTCTGATCGTGCAGGGCGCGCAATGGCGCCGTGCCCCGGCCGGAGACTCAGCGGCCCTGGAACACCGCCGCGCGTTTCTCGAGAAAGGCCGCGACGCCCTCTGCCGCGTCTTCGGTTTCCATGCACACATTGAACGCCGCCGCTTCGCGCGCGAGCGCATCGCGCAGGCTGCCTTGCTGGCCGCGATAGAGCGAGCGCTTGGCCAGCTGGATCGCGATGGGCGGCCCGGCGGCGATGCGCGCAGCCAGCGCCATCACCGTGCTCATCAACGCTTCGGGGTCGACCACGCGCGAGACGATGCCCAGGCGCAGGGCCTCCTGGGCGTCAATCGTGTCACCCGTGAAGGCAAGCTCGCAGGCCCTGGCCATGCCGACCACGCGCGGCAACAGGTACGTGGCGCCGGTGTCGGGTGGCAACCCCCGCCTGACGAAGGCCTGCGCGAAGATCGCGTTGCTCGCGGCGATACGGATGTCTGCCGCCAGCGCCATGTTCATGCCCGCGCCTACCGCCGCGCCTTGGACGGCCGCGATCACCGGCTTGTCCGCCTCGTGGATGGCCAGCAGCATCTCGTCGCGCGCGGGGTTGATCTTCTCCTGCAAGGGGCGTGCGGCGCCGGGGCCGGCGTTCATTTCCTTCACGTCGCCGCCGGCGCAAAGGCGGCACCCGCGCCGGTCAACACGATGGCGCGCACCGCGTCGTCGCGGCCGGCCTCGCGCATGGCCGCGGCGATGTCCTGCTTGAGCGTGCCGCCGATGGCATTCATGCGGTGCGGGCGATTGAAGGTGAGGACAGCGACCTGGCCGTCGCGGGCGTAGAGCAAGCTCTCGTAGCCGGGATGGGTCATGCGGACCTCCTGCGATCGAAGCGTGAAATCCATGGTGTGTTCCGGCCTACTCGGGCTGGATGTTCTGCTCGCGGATGATCACGCTCCAGCGTGCGACGTCCTGCTTGACGTAGTCCATCACCTTGGCGGGATCGCTGCTCTCGGCGTCGACGCCGAGCAGATCGAAGTGCTTTCTCACCTCTTCGGATGCCACCGCCTTGACGACGGCCGCATGCAGTTGCTGCACCACGGCCGGCGGCGTGCCGGCCCGGGCGAGCAGCGCGAACCAGGAGTAAAGCGAATAGCCCGGCACGTACTTGCCGACCACGTCGGTCTTCGGGTCGTGCGGTGACGTGGTTTCGGAGGTCACGCCCACGAGCTTGATCCTGCCGGTGGCGATCTGGCCGCGCATGGCCTCGGTCGGTGTGGTCAGCAGCACCTGCACCTCGCCGGCGATCAAGGCGTTGAGCGTGGGCGCCTGTCCCTTGTAAGGCACGTGCGTCATCTTGATGCCGGCCTGCTCGATGAGCAGTTCGGTGCCGAGGTGCCCGAGCGAGCCCACGCCCGCACTGGCGTAGTTGGCCTTGCCCTGGGACTTGCGTGCCCAATCCAGGAAAGTGCTCATGTTGGTCGCGGGAACGGCGCCGGACACGGCCAGCACCATGGTCGACCTCGCCACCATGGAGATCGGCACGAAGTCCTTCACCGGATCGAAGCCCGCGTTCTTCTGCAGCAGCGGCGTGACGGCGCTGGGACCGTTGTTGCCGAGGAAGAGCGTGTAGCCGTCGGCGGGCGCGCGCAGCACCTGCTGGGCGCCCAAGGCACCGCCCACGCCGGGCACGTTGTCCACGATGATCGTGGCGCCGCCCAGGGCCTGCTGCAACGGGCCCTGCAGGATGCGGGCCATGGCGTCGGTGGGGCCGCCCGCAGCGTAGGGGATGACCAGGCGGATCGGCCTTTCGGGGAAGGCTGCCGAGGCTGCGAGGGGCAAGGCGAACGCAACGGCAAGGCTGCACTTGCGGATGATCGAGGGCATTTCTTGTCTCCGGTTCTCTGTGCGATGCGCGTTCATTCGGTGCCCAGTTCCTTGATGACGGGCGCGAAAACGCCGATCTCGCGCGCGATGCGCCCGCCATAGGCCTTGCCGTCCAGCGGCGAGGCTTCCATGCCCATCGTGTTCAGCTGAGCTCGTATCGCGGGATCGGCCAGGGCGGTGGTGAAGGCGCGGCCGATCTTCTCGGCAATGGCAGGTGGCGTGCGCGCCGGTGCGACGATGCCGGTGTAGACCACGGCATCGAAGCCGGGCAGTTGCGCGGCGATGGGCGCAACACCAGGCACGAGGGGGCTCGCTGTCGCCGTGGCAACGCCGAGTGCCTTGATGCGACCGGTCTTCACGTAGTCGTTCATCGGGCCCGAAAGGATGGTGAGGTGCACCTTCACTTCACCGGTCAGCAGCGCCGTCGTCGTCTGCGCGTTGCCCTGGTAGGGCACAGGCAGCATCTGGATGCCCGCCTGGCGCTGGAACAGCGACGTCGCCACGTCGCCGTAGGCGCCCTTGCCGACCACCGCATATTCGAGCTTGCCAGGATTGGCCTTGGCATAGTCGAGGAATTGACGCAGGTCATTGGCAGGGACCGATGGATGTACCAGCAGCACCGATGGCGCGCTCGAGAGGCCGGCCACGGGCACGAAACGCTTCTGCGGATCGATACCTGCGCTTTTCTGCACGAAGGGTGTGATCGAGATCACCCCGGTGTTCACCACCATCACGGTGTATCCGTCGGCGGGTGCGTCGGCAACGAGCCGGGCGCCGATCATGCCGGCGGCGCCGGGGCGGTTGTCGATGATCAGCGGCTGTCCGAGGCTGCGCGCCACGGGCTCCTGCAACAGGCGCAGCATCGCATCGGTCACGCCGCCGGCCGCAAAGGGCAGGACGACACGGATCGGCTTGTCGGGGAAGGGGGCCTGCGCGGTCGCGGAGGACGCCAGCGCCATCGCGCAGGCGCCGACGAGCAGCGCCGTCATCGAGGTGTTCATGGCAATTTGTCTCCAAGGTTCGTGGACCTGCTGTTCTTGTGTCTATCCGCCGAGCACGCCTGCGGCACGCAGCCGCGCGATGCCGGCCGCATCCTTTCCGAGCAGGTCGCCGAGAATTGCGGGTCCATCCTCGCCGAGTGCCGGCAGGTGTGCGCGCGGACCGGCGTTGCCCTGCTTCATCCGGAACGGTGTGCCCGCGACCAGGAAGGGCCCGGCACCGTCATCCATCTCGCACATCGTTCCGCGCTCCTTCACCACGGGCAACTGCATCGTCTCGCCGATGTTGAGATAGCGCGAGCACGGCACCTGGTGCGCGTCGAGGATGCGTTCGCATTCCTCTGCGGTGTGCAGCATCGCCCATTTGGCGAGCTCGGCCAGGAAGGCGTCCCAGTGCACCTGGCGACCGCGACCGGTCGCAAAGCGCACGTCCTCCAGCCATTCAGGGTGACCGGTGGCCTCGCACAACGCGATGAAGTTGTCCTGCGTGGTCGGCGCGACCACGAGGTGGCCGTCGCGCGCAGGGGTGGGCTTGTAGACGAAGTGCAATGGCTGCTCCGGGAACTGCGCCTCGCCGACTTCGCACACCAGCAGGCTCACCATCGAATCAAGCAGCGACAGGTCGACCAAGTCGCCCCGGCCGGTGCGCTGGCGTTGCACCAGCGCGGCCTGGATGCCGCCGAAGGCGAGTGAGCCTCCCAGCACGTCGGCCACGAAGATCCCGGTGTTGGGAGGGCGGCTCGCGTCGTCCTGGTAGCCACGCATGGCGTCATCGAAGCCCGAGAGCGCGTGCAGGGTGGGTGCATACGCGCCCTTGCCGTCGCCCGACTTGCCCTGGCCGAAGCCGGAGATCGAGCAATACACCAGGCGAGGGTTGATCTCGCTGAGGGTCTCATAGCCGAGGCCCAAACGCTTCATCACGCCGGGGCGGAAGTTCTCCACCACGACGTCGGCCTGCTTGACCAGTTCGTGCACGATCTCGCGCGCCTCGTCCGTCTTCAAATCGAGCACGATGCTGCGCTTGCCACAGTTGAGCGATGCGTAGTAGCTGCTGCGGCCGTCCCGAAATGGCGGGCGGCTGCGCGTGAGGTCGCCGTTCTTCGATTCGATCTTGATGACTTCGGCGCCGAGGTCGGCCATCAGTCGCGTGCAGTAGGGGCCCG
Source organism: Variovorax sp. dw_954 (assembly GCF_018449755.1). NCBI lineage: Bacteria > Pseudomonadati > Pseudomonadota > Betaproteobacteria > Burkholderiales > Comamonadaceae > Variovorax > Variovorax sp. dw_954. The sequence goes on from NZ_JAAVVD010000014.1 coordinate 119,225, forward strand.
ACATCACGAAAGTGAAGTCGAGCACCCGGATGCCCGTGAGCGCACCGGGTGCGCCGGCTGGAACGGTTGCCATTGCGCGGCTCAGCGGAAGCCGAGGGCGCGGCGCGCGATGACCATGCGCTGGATCTGGTTGGTGCCTTCGTAGATCTGAAGCACCTTGGCGTCGCGCATCATGCGCTCCACGTGATTGCCGCGGATGTAGCCATGCCCGCCCAGGATCTGGACCGCGTCCGTCGTCACCTTCATGGCCGTGTCGGTGCAGAAGCATTTCACCATCGACGCCATCTCCGTCAGGCGTGTGTGCTGCCCTGCGTCGATGGCGCGGGTGCACTTGTAGAGCAGGGCTCGCGCCGCCTCGATCTGGATGTGCATGTCGGCAAGCATGAACTGCAGGCCCTGGAACTCGCCGATGGCGCGACCGAAGGCCTTGCGTTCCTTGGCATAGGCCACCGCGATGTCGAACGCGCCCTGTGCCACGCCGACCGCACTGGCCGCCACCGTAGGGCGATTCAGATCGAGGATGTGCATGCACGAAATGAAGCCGCGCCCTTCCTCGCCCATGCGGTTTTCCACTGGCACGCGGACGTTGTCGAAGAAGATGTCCGCATGCGGCGTGCCGCGCTGGCCCATCATCTTCTCGCTGCCGCCGAGCGTGATACCGGCCGATTTCATGTCGACGATGAAACAGCTGATGTTGTCCACGCCGCGCTTGCCCACGTCGCCGGTCTTCGCGAACAGCGTGATGTAGTCCGCCAGCGGCGCCATGGTGATGAAGCACTTCTGGCCGTTGACGACATAGTGATCGCCATCGCGCACGGCCGAGGTCTTCATCGCGCCGACATCGGAGCCCGCGTGCGGCTCGGTGATGGCCACCGAGCTCACCACGCCGCCGTTGGCCACCAGCGGCAGCCACTTCTTGCGCTGTTCATCGGTGCCGAAGTGCAGCAGCGGGAGCACGAAGGAGATGGTGTTCTGGTTGATGAGCTGTGCGCCAGTCATCGACACGCGGGCCACGAGTTCCTTGGCCATGCAGGTGGTGGTGAGGTCGAGGCCGGGGCCGCCGTATTCCTCGGGCACTCGGGCCTGCATGAGGCCCATTTCGCCGAACACCTTGATGAGATGGACGGGAAACTTTTCCTCTTCATCCATCTGCTGCGCGATGGGCGCGATTTCCTTGTCGACCACGCGTTGCAAACTGTCGAGCAGGGCTTCCTGCAATTCGGTGCGCTCTTCCATGATGTCTCCGTATCGTCGGTGGGGAAAGACAGGCAGCGAATGCGCCTGTCCGTTAGCCCCCATCGTGCGAGTCGGGCGGACCTTTGAAAAGAATCGCGACAGCACATCATCTGTGAACGAACGTCACGATTTAACTGGCGAGGGGCATCCTCGTCATGTCACTCGTCGTCGAGCATCCGACTGGCCTTGCTGTTGAGTGAACTCTCCGCGCGGAAGTACCCCATCACCGTGGCCACGCTGTGATGTCCCGTCATCGCCATCGTCTCCGGCAATGACATGGATTGCTTGCCTGCTTCCGTCACAAACCCAGCTCTCAACGAGTGCGCAGAAAACTTCCCCTCGACCCCCGCGAGCGCACAGCGCTGCTTCACGATGTCGCGCACCGCGGCGGGTGCGAGCGGCTCGCCCAGGTGCCCGCCTTTGCGGATGCGACGGAAGAGGGCGCCCTCCTTGACCCCTCTTTCCTTCAGTTCAGCAAGCCAGGCCTGCATGGCCACGGCGGCGCTCCCGACGAGGGGTTTCACGTCCTCCGGGCGCTCGATGCCCGACTGGTTGGTCTTCGAATGCGTGAGCGTGTAGATATAGGATTTCGCATCGACGCGGCGCAGGTTCTCCAGCGTCGCTGCGGCCACTTCGGAGCGGCGCCGCCCGCCGGTGGCCCACGCGAAGAGCAGCAGGGCGCGGTCGCGTTTTCCGCGCAGCGTCTCGTCGCAGGTGGCGAGCAATGCTTGCAGCGGGTCCTTGGTCAGTGCGCGCTGCTTGCGGGGACGGGCACCTCGTTGCGCATAGGCGCGCCTTGTGCGCCCCAGCAACTCGCGCACCAGCGCATCGCCACAGGGATTACCTTCCTTGGCCAGTTGGTGCGCCTTCGAAAGCACCGCCACGCGATGCACCAGCGTATTGAGCGCCGGCACCCCAAGCTTCCCCTTGTACCCGTTGTCCACCAGCGCCTGGTCGATCTCCGGCGGCAGTTCATGCACGAGTTTGGCTTTCGCGGTGGCAGTGGATTTCGGGCTCGCCGCCGTTGTCGCGTCCGTCGCGTTGCCGTTTGCGTCGAAAGGGTCGTTGGCATCCACATCGGGCTTGCGCGCGGCGTGGTCGACGATGAACTGGATCACGACGGGCACCGGCACCGGCAATTGAAGTGCCTGGCCGTAGCGAGCGGCGAACCAGGCGCACCAGTAGCGCATGGCCGAGGCGTATGAGGCGCGAGTGTTGGCCGATTCGCCTTCACGCAAGAGCGCGCGCGCCGCAGCCTCGGCCGTTTGCGTGAGACGCGCGGGTTCCAGGACTGGCGTCCATTCGGCGGCGTTCACGAGCGGGTGCGGATTCTGTGGGTCTCTAGAAATACCCATACATATGACATATGATTTGCTACATCATACACCAATAGGTCACGATAACTATCCCTTATCGTGGGTAAATATTCAAGGGAAGAGGGCGGTCGTCGCCAACCGGTTCAAGGGTCAAAAATGGCTGAGATTCAACAGTTTCGACGCGGGATTCAGGAAGAAGACGTGTTCAGGGCCGCGGATGCGCTCTTGGCCGAGGGGCTGCGGCCCACCATCGAGCGCGTGCGGCTCAAGATAGGGCGAGGGTCTCCGAATACTGTGAGCCCGATGCTGGAGCGATGGTTCGGGACTCTGGCGCAACGGATCGCCGGGGGAACAAATCCGGCAGCCAATCTGGCGGCCGGCAATGACGCGGACGGCGTGCCGGTCAGCGTTCGGAACGCGACACGACTCTTGTGGGAGACGGCGCGGCGCGAGGCAGACGATGTACAGCGCCAGGAAATGGAAAGCGCCCGGGCCGCCCTCGATGAAGCCGGCAATGTGCTGGCTGTTGGCCACGCCGACCTGGCGCAGAGAGAAGCTGCCTTTGAACAGGCCCGCGCAAGGTTGGATGCCGCACTGGCCTCCGCGCAGCAGGCGCGCGAGACGCTGGAGCGGCAACTGGCCGAACAGACGGCCGAGATCGCACGGCTGCGGGCCGCGTCTGAGCAGGAGATCGCGCGGCTCAACGCCCTCCTCCAGCAGTCTCATGCCAGCAAGGAACTGCTGCGGCAGGAGCACACGGAAGCGTTGGCCGAGCGGGACAAGGATGCCAAGGCGGAGCGGGAACGCCACGCCGCCCTGGAACGCCACTCACATGAGGAGGTCGATCGGGCGCGCCAGTCCGCGAAGCGGCTGGAAGCCGGGCTGGCCAGGGAACAGCAACAGCGCTTGCGCAGTGAGGAGGCCGCGGCGCAGACGCTGGAGGCCGGGCGCCGGATGCTGCGAGAGACGCAGCAGGCCGCCCAGCAAGTCGAGCGTGAGCTTCGCGAACAACTCACCTCCCAAGCGAGTCTGCTGGCGCAGGCCCAATCAGAAGGCTCGGCGCTTCAGCAGCGACTCGACGATGCTCTGCGGCAGGTCAGCGAAGAGAGGACATCGCATGAGGGCACCCGGGCGCTCTTGGCGGGCGCTTTAGCGGGCAGCGCCGGGCGCAAAACTGCTCCGCGTGGGGCCGGCGCTCGATTGAAAGCCAAGCGACTTCGGGGTTAGATCCTATCAATCGTTGCGCAATGGCTTTATCATTTCGCATCAAAAAAAACAGACATGGCAATGGCAACTCTTTCTATCGCTCAAATCGATGCCCAGATCAAAGGGCTTGAGGAGCAAATCGCGCAGTTGCGAGCGACCGCCGCGAAACAACGCGAGGAAGAAATCGGTGGTGTCGTTCAGGAGTTGCGGCGGAGGATCGCAGAATACGGCATATCCGCGAAGGAACTTGGTTTGACCGGCAAATCGTCGGTGCCGGGTCGTCGTATCGCTCCGGCGGGAGCGACTCCCAAGGGTCCCACTTATACGGGGCCGAAAGGCGAAAAATGGGTTGGTGGCTCGCGCGGGCGCAAGCCGCTTTGGCTCGCTGAGCAGTTGGCAAAAGTAGAGGTGCCATCCGAGTCCACGTAGACGCTTGACGCGGACCCCTGGATTTGCAGCGGTGGGTTCCGTCGGCGGCCCTCTTTCGCCTCGAAAGTCGCATCGCCAAGAGTGAAGCCACGCCAAGTGCAAAGCCGGGGCTGCCCGCGAACCATTAATCGTCAAGGTTGTCGATCCCCTACCGACCTCTCGCCGTATTTCAATGGATCAGAATTCGGCCCTCCGAAGGCCGAGATCCAGGTTCGAATCCTGGCGGCGGGACCATGTGGCAGTAGGTGTTGCCGGGCCGTTTTGTAGCCCCCGTTTAGGCAAAATGAGCTCGTTACCACCTTATTCAGCGAGTGCTGAAACAAAGTCCCTTCGGAATGGCAATTTTGAGTGCCTCAAATGTCAGCTGAAAGACGTAGCGATTGTATTCGAGGTATTCCGGATTGAACGAGACGCCCGTGATCGTGGCGATCGCCCGTGCGACAGCAGCCGAGCGGGATACTCCATGCCGGCAATGGATGACCATGCGTTTGCACTGCAACACCTGGCAGCTGACAAACTCCGCAATTTGTTCAGCCTGCTCTTTGGTGAACAGGCTCAACTCCGGGTTGGCACCGAGGAAGGTAATTGGATCTACGTCGTCGAACGTTAGCCGCAAGATTGCGTGCCAGTTGCTACTTATATTTGCTGGCTGACGCGTCGAGTCTGTGATGGAAATCAGCGAACACATCGCCGGGACACGCATGCTTTCTGCTTGGCGCTGGCTGACGAATAGAACTCGCTGAAGCTGGGTTCGCATAGCGGGCGAATATATTGAGACAAGGCGCGGATGAGAGTCTTACCGGATTTTCCCTCGTGACAATCGTCATTTTCGTGAGATTGATACACGGGCCCAGCTGCCGAGCGTACTTTATAATTTATTTTACTGAATTGCGTCCGCTCGCCGTTGAAGGGAACGGAGCAAGAGCGCATGACCGCCAGCCTCGAAGAGGTCGACGCTGTGAAACAACGCGAGACGCTTTGGTGTCTCGCACATCTCTAGCCTGACTGGAATGATGAACGCGGTGCCTTCAGGTCGATAATCGGCAGCGTCAAGAGCAATTTTTATCTCTTTGTGCACGAAACCTGCTCGATCGATGGCGTGTTTGGACAAACAAACGATCACCGCGTGAGATCCTTCGACGGCACGCTCAATCTCGAACGCCCAATTCTGGCCGCCCAGCAAATCCTCCTTGTCCAACCAAGGCTGGATACCTTGTTCACCCTTGAGTCTCCCGTAGAGCTCCCTGACTTTTTCCTCATCTTTCCGGCTGTAACAGAGGAATACCTTCAAACTGCGCCTTGCTATGGGCAAAGGCGGCGGCGCAGTAGGTCTTTTGGCATTCCTTCCAGCAGCGACCAGCGCGGCTTCCAGTCGAGCCCCCGACAAACAGTCTTCAAGGGATACAAAAAAGTCGGCTCTGGCGATCAAAGTTGTGCTGGTCACCAATCTGGGCGCGACCAAGATCAATACTGCTCCTTTTCGACCGATGGCTTCCGCAAGTACACTGATGTCAGAGTCGCCCGAGGCAAGGATGTAAACCCCTACGCTTGGACTTGTAAAGAGCAGCTCCTGGGTGTCTAAAGATATCTTAAGGTCGATACTGCTCTTGCCGCCCGTGTTTGCAACGGTTATCGCTTCAAAACTCTCGGAGGCGAAACTTTGCATAACCTTGTTGGGTTTTTTATGATATGTCGTTCCGTACGCCCTTGCAACGTTGACAGTGCCAATACCTTTCGCGAAGTCCTGCAAAGTCCGAGCCATCTGGACGGGCGATGCGCGCTGGGATACTGTGCCGCTTGCACCAATCCATATATTGTCTACATCGACAATTAGTGCGACATTTAGAGGCTCTGCATTTTTGTTAGCAGTAGTCATCGAATTCTCGCCGAGTTGAAAATATGAGGTTCATCGAAGACGTGTCCTGCGCAGCCGTTTATTGAGCGCACCCGCAACGTCACCATTTTGATCGATCGAGATTAATCCGGCAACAGAGCGGGACGGAAATCGAAATGCGAATGGCGTTCGGCTATAGCGCTGAGATCTGCATCATAATCTCAGCCGGTTAGGCGCGGGAAGGCGCCCGTACGGCGGGTGGTTTGCGCCCTGCTATTCGCCAGGTTTTCGTCTTGTGCTTCAACAGGCAAAAAGCGAGGTCGCTTGCGCGGCCCCTGGCGCATCGCAGGGCCTGCCCGCACTTCGGCAGCACGCAAATCAGTAAGGGATACTATCCGCGTGCAATTCGGGCGACCAATGGGCCCCACCCCCCTCGCTTGCTCTGGCGAGGGCTTGCCGCCGCCGCATTGTGGAGGCGTTCGCGGCGACGTGCGAACTCGACTTGCAGATGCCTGACGGTCGGGAGTGGCTGCTGATGCCGAAACTGAAGCAGCAGATGGTGGGCCGCCTCGCGGCACTGACCAGCATCAGTACGCAAGGCATCAACGAGATCCAGGTTCCTCTGCACTGGGAAGGACCAAGGACACACTTCTGCTACTGCGCGCGGTGCGTGTTCGTGAATCCCTTGGATGTCACCGCACCGATCTGGCGAAGAGAGTGGCTCGATTGGTTGGCGACAATTAGCTTGGCCGGCGTGTTGCCTCACGAAGGAATGTTACCCGGCCGCTTGTTGTCGTTAGGTCTTCTTTTCAATGTTTAGTTGAAGGCTGTGGGCATGTGGGCGAAGGCTGCGGCGGTGGGCAACGCAGCCGCGTAGCGCTGCGTTGTCCACGGTCGCAGCCGGTGCGCCGCAGGCGCATCGTCCACATGTCCATGGCCTGCCGGGCGCGAAGCGCCCGGCCCCCCTTGGCATCGCGTAAGGTGGTCGACTGCGTTCAGACTTCTGCCGCCACTGCATCGGCCTTGCGCAGACCGCCCAGGACCATTTCCGTGACGCGTGCGCTGCGCCAGGCCTTCACCCGGCGCTGCAGTGTCCGCAGTTGCGCCTTGCCGTCGTAGATCTCCGGAACCATCGCCACCAGTCGCGCCATCAAGGCCTTGGCCGCTATCGAGGGCTCCGCGATCAGCCAGCCTTCAATGACTGGCCACGCGTCGGCGAACGGGTCCGTGCGGGTGCGCCACCAGTGTTTGGCCTGTGGCTGCTTGCGATGCGTCGGACGCACTTCGCCCTGGGTCCACGCTGACGACAAGCCCTGAAGGAAGGTCGCAACATCGGACGTACTTCTCTGCTCCACTTCGCTCGGCACGCCATGCGCCGCGATCTCGCTCAATGTCTGCTGTGCGCTGCGGATTTCCTGCAGCAGGCGCACTGGGTCGAGTCGCTTGAATTGCGCCATCAGCTTCTTCTTGATCGCTGGATCGACACCGGCGTGGGCAAGTAGCCGGTCACACGGCGTCGCCGGCGCGAAGTAGACCTTGTGCACGCGAGCGCCGTCGCGCGTCTTGGACTTCAGCTTGAATGAAGGTTGGAAGAAGTTGATGTACAGCCGCGATGACTCGTACAGCCGCGCCAGGGCCTTCGTGGCTTCCCGACCGCTCAGGCGGCCATAGCCGACCAGCCGTCGAACGATGGCACCGTTCTTTTGCTCCACCCAGGCCTGGTCGTTCTTCTTGTAGGGACGCGATCGCGTCTGCTCAAGACCTCGGCCCTTGCAATAGTCGAACACGGCCTGGCTCATGAACGTGCTGTCGTTGTCCGAGTCGATGCCGAGCATCGCGAACGGCAGATCGGCCGTCACCTTCTCGAAGGCTTCGATCACCAGCATCTGATCGCGCATCCTCATCGCCACGCATTCCGTCCACCCACTGGCGATGTCGGTCAGCGTCAGGGTGTGAACGTAGTCACCGTCGGTCTTCGGGCCGCCGCAGTGTTCGACCATATCGATCTCGAGGAAGCCTGGCGCCGGGTCGCGCCAGTCTGCGAACGTGCGCACCGGAATGCTGCGCCTGATGGCCGCGCCCACCCCAGTGCGGCGCCTGCGCTTCCCGTCGATATGCAAACGCGCATCGGCCAGGACGCGATCAATGGTCGCGGCGCTGACCTGCAAGACCTTGGTCTTGACTACCGGGTCCAGGTCGAGGTGGCCATGGCGTTCCATCGCATCGACCAACATCGGGATCAGCGCCTTCAGCCGCTTGCCGCAGACGCGATCGCCGGCCTCCCAGAGCACCGTCAGCGCTTGCCGGACTGCCTCGTCATACAGACGGTTGCGTGCCCGCGCTTCCTTCACGCTGGCGTCTTCTCGCAGCACCCGGATGGCGTGTTTGCGGTGGTAGCCGGTCAAGGCCACAAACTCATCCAGGATCTTCGCCTTCTCCACCGGTGGCGCGCTGCCGTAGCGCGCTCGCACTGCCTCAACCAACTCCTTGCGTGTTGCCATGCTGATTCGCCTCGTCACGTAGTGATGCTCCCGTCGGACCATCCGACGGGTAGCAACTTACGTGAGGCAACAGGCCAGCTCGGGTAACAATTCCGGCGAGTCAATGCGGCGCTAATTGTCGCCAACCAATCGTGACGACGAACAGACGATTCGCCGACTGGGGCGAGGTCTTCCTCAACGCCGCCTGCGTGGTCTCTCTGGTCGACCGACTGATGCACCGCGCCGAGGTCGTGCGCATCGAGGGCGACTCATACCGCCAGAAGGAGGCCGAGGAACACGCCGCGCAACGCGCGGCTGCTCGACGCACCGCGGCTGGCACGAGAGCCGCTTCAACACGCACGCCGCGTGCGTGAGGTCATGCCCAGGCCCGCGCCGACGAAACCGTCATCGCGGCGCAGTCGCACCAAGCGACCGAGCGCCGCGTTCGCGCTGCCGTCGCACTGGTCACCCAATCAGGCGCTCGCCGTCTTTGAGTGCCTTGAGTTGCTGCGCGAGCAACTCTGGAGGGCCTACGGCTCCGAAATCCAGCGAGCGTGGCGCCATCAACTCGTCCACGATCGGGTCCCACCCCACTTCGACCTCGACGCACCGTTCTAAACACGTCGCACGCCGACCCACGAACAGATGGCCCCTCGCGGGGCCATCTGCCATTCATCCACCCAAGACCATCAGGGCCGATACAAAACCGCGTCCTCGCCAGCGAATAGACGCGGATCTATACCGGCGCCAACAAAAGGCGCTCTCGACCGATCACCGGCGCGTCAGGGCGTTGCTGGGCGGTCTGCAATCGTTGGAGTTCGGTGGGCTCGCCACGGACCCGGCCTTCGAGCAGTTGGCCGCGTGGCGCCAGCTGCGGGCGACGAACGCAACCGAACTGCCTGGCGACCTTGCACTGCCTGATGTCGGCGCCGCCTGGCACGATCTGGTGCACGATGTCGATCCGCGAGCGGGCCTGGACGCGTTCGCTGCGTGCACCATGATGTCGTTGCGCAAGAGCCTGAGGAATGGCCGCGTCTGGATTGATCATTCGATGAGCTTCCGCTCGCAAGACCAGATGCTCATCTCCCCAGCGGAATGGGCGCAGGACCGGTGCATGCGGGCTACTGCGCCACCGGGACCGGGTTGCCCACCCCCTTGCCCACCGGCTCGGTCGCCAGGCTTAAGCAGAGAGCGGAGTCGGTGTCGAACTCGGGTGAACAGGCACATCGCTGCCACCTGGGCACGCGCACGACAACCCCGCCAAACAGGCTGCGGTAGTGCACATCGTGGTAGTCCTTGAGGTCGCGATTCAGGCCGCACAATTCGCACCGGCGCTGGCTGGCAGACATCAGCTCGACTTGCCGCGTGACGATACGGGCCTGCAATTGCGCGAGGGCAGCTTTGCCGTTCGCCAAGCTCAGGCCCAGCGTCTCGATGCCCGGTTGTGAATCGAGCTCCAGCATAAGCAAAGCAGCGCCTGCGGTTCCGACTCGACCGCTCCCTCACAGACCGCCATACTGAGTTTGATCCTTCTGCGCACGGTCAGCGATGCTCTGGGCGCCTCCACTGACTATCAAGCGGGCGGCCGCTCGCGCGAAGGTGCAGCAGCAAGATCGCCGCTGCCGCTCGCCGGCCCGCGCGCGCGCGGACCCCACCAGTTGAATCGCTCTCTCACCCCAACTAACCAAACAGATGACGGATCCACGGCGGTATCGGATCTGGAACCCATGGCGGTGGCGGTGGTGGGAGGGGAACCTGCTGCGGGATCGGAATGGGCACATCCACATCGCCTACTCGAATCGTGGCCGGCGGCGGAATTCCGAGCGAATCTGCGGTCTTTTTTGCGTCAGCGACGGCCGCAACTAAAAACTTCTTTGCGAGTTCAGTATGGTGTGTAGGGTCAATGTTTTGCAATTCCTTACCCCAGTCAAGCCCTGCGATTTCAGCAATTGTGTTTGCGGGGAAAATCAATGGAATTTTGGGTCGACCTTGATATCTCAATAGTTCCATTTCTACCGTTGCAACGAATGCGCTAGCAATTTGGGGTTGGCCACGCCATGGTTGGACTGACCAGTATTTGTTGATCACCTCTTTGTAATTTGGATTGACTTGCACGTACAGATCCAAACGGCCACCTAAAATTGCTTCACAGAGAAGATTATTTTGCTCAACCGCAGGATCGGCTGTTTCAATCGCAGCTTGAAGCGCGAACTGCCCATGTAAATCTAAATAGGCATCGTTCTTTCCGCAAGCGATTGCAAATACCATCAAGTCGTGTGGCATCAGAATATCGCCAACAGGTGGAGCTTTTGTGCTCCCGGGAACGTCGTTTTCGGTGTTCTGGCAGGTAAATGGCGGTACACGGGTGGCATGGGCTGTAAAAAGTCTGCTACTTATTTCAAAAAGACGCCCCCGCCAGCACCCCGCCAAGAACGCCATCAGTTGATCGCGGGAGGAATTTTTCCAATTGTTGTGCGGAAAATCGGAGGGGTGACGGACCATGAGGCCATCTGTCTCGAAGACATGTAATAGCGCTCTATCTTGTTTGCCACCCGAAAACGCTGCTATGCCTGTTTTCTGAGCAGAATCGCCGCCGTCATAAAATTTCCAGTCCTGAGGTACAGGATTCGGTGGTGGTTGATATTGCATTAAGATACCGTTGGCGTCTCTTGGCAATCCTGTGAGATTTGGATCAGAGTCTTCCAGACCAGTAGGATCAGGTGGTGGCAAAGGAAAAAAACCAGCGCCTAGTTGATTTACAAATTGCTCTAAACCATCAAAAAACGCGCTCATACAATCTCCTTTTTAGGATCGAAGTCTCAACACCGGCCCCACGGGTTACCATTTGATCAATAGACTCAACTGCGTATCGAAATGAAAGGCGCATATTGTTATTGGAAGTTTCGCTCCAAGTTGGAAAAGAAAATTCCCGAAATTTATTGGCTGCTGTTGCTCAGCTGGGTGCCCGTTCCGCCCCGCAGACTCGCTGCCCGACCTGTAGCCTTCCGGACCGTCTAGGTCGCTTCGGGTTTCCGCTACTATCAAGTTCAGGCTCGGGCACCATGTCTTGTCCTCCTAGATGGCTTTGCACCTAACCAGTTTGCTGCTCAGCTTCAACACTTGGCCCAGTGCCGCCATCGCTCATGCGTTTACTTGTGACGCGCTGGCGCTTTTAAGTCGCCAACGGGGCCGAAAATCGCCGCTCAGTAAATTGACTCTACGATAGCTTTGGCGATGCGTGTATCGCTGAGGTACCCGGCGATGGAGTGAGGGTCTTCATGGCCGTTTTCGAGATCGGAATAGTTTTCAATCCCTGAACCGAAATTGCTACTAGTAAGTTCGGGTCGCAGTGCTATAAAGTCTTCTGGGTCGGCGCCATTGACCCAGCGTTGTACGTTTTCAGGTTTAACACGAGGCTTCATGAAGCCTTTGCGGACGCTATCGATGCCAAGGGGAGAGCCCAAAGTCACGAAGAGCGGACATTGCCGCGGGTTGCCACTGTTGGCAAATTCCCGCAGCAGTGAAAAGGCCACGATGGTCCCAAGCGAATGCGAAACAACTATCGACGGCTCATCGTCTAGGAGGAGCGGCCGCACCAGCTTGTTGACCTCATCATGCACGTGTTGATTACGAATATAGGCATGGGCCTGTCCCAGCACGCGTAAGGCGAGCGTGCCACGGGCGGGAGAAATGGTTTCTATTACGCGGGCAATCGCCTTGAGCCATTTCTTGTGTAAACCTGCGCCCAGAGCAACAGCTGTCTGCGAAAGTTCACTGTCAATTTGCGATTCAGTTGCGCCCATGCGCAGCGCCATTTCCTTGAGCGCATCGACTGAGAATTCATCAAAGTCGTCTGGCGTGTCTTCCGTGCCCAGCGCGATCGCTTGGCCTTTCACTTTTGCCGAGCTCAATTGCTCAAGCGTGTCTCCGTACCAAGCTGCTTCAATGCGAGAAAGCTTGTCAAGCGGATCGGCGCCGTGCATGGCACAACTCGCGCGCAGGGTAGGCATCCACTCATCGAGAATCACTTGGGCGCTTTTGCCCTGTTGGTTGATGCCATGAACAAGAATCATACGCATGGTGTTTTTCTCCGCATTGGTTCATGAATGTGTAAGGAAAGGCTCGGACTCGCCGCTATTGGCATGAATGCGGGCCAACTTATAAAAAGAATCGCGGCCGTCGGGCGGAGCTACCGTAAACATACCGGGCGCGAGGTAGTCCATGGCTAATGTGGCCTGCTTTCGCCAGACCTCTCCACTTACATCGCAGTTGGCAGTTGCGACGGCTCCCCATGCTTGGCGCATCCACGGTATTCGGCCAGCAATCGGATGTCCTAGGAATTGGGGTGTCTCTTCATTTGGAAACCGCTGCATCCCTTCTTCGTGCGTTCGCGGCTGGCGTGCGGCGACCGCCGGAATGTCGGCGTAGAGACGGCCTCCGCGTTCGCTGATCTTGCCGCCTCCGTAGAGGATAATGTCGAGTGGCACAGGTTGGTCGTGAATCGCATAGAAGGCTGCCATCGAGCGTAGGCTGTCCACATCACGAATTGCGTCATAGAACTGTGCTGCGATGCAGCCAAGGGTAATAATGCGGTGCTTCTCCCATCGAAGCATGACTGCTGTATTGATAATGGCATCGCGATTCAACAGGCCAGCGTGCGCCTGCGCTAGGAGGTCGATGGCATGATCTGAGCCTTGATATCCGGGTTCACCGAGCGGGCGGTGGAATAGGTTGACCGAAGCCGCGTCAATGATGTGTACCGCGGTGACAAATCCGTTTATCACGCAGACCGAGACGGTACGTCCGTCAGCCAGCGTTACCAATACATCACTCCACCCTAAGCTGTCAGCATCGCCGGATTGCAATCTGATTCGAAACCAATTGGGCTGTTCGTCTACAGGTGACACTGTCCCAAAAGAGGCCTCCACCTCGGCGACCTCTGCGCCGCTGACACAGATGCCGCAGCCCGTCTCGAAATGATCACGGACATGGACACTGCCGATCTCAGCAACAAGCGCTTCGCGGCTAGCTTCACGAGCCTTTTCGAGCGACTCGGCTCGGAAGTCAAGCGCACCGTTTGGTTCAGCGGACTTTATTAACTTTGCCTTTCCGACCGAGCGAGGATGGGGCTTAGCTTTCCTTCTTGGTTCGGCCGGTTGGCTCAACTCGTCTGTACTTGGTCGGAAGGCACTCAAGCCGGACGAACCCTTTTCAACCGGTAAATTGAAGGTTGACGAAAAAGGCACCTCTCCGGAGGAGGGAGGTATTGTGAGATATATCCGGTCGGTATAAAATCCTGGCTTTGGACGAGGAGTCATTCGCACCCCGTACTTGCCAGCTTCCCGCGAGACATTTTCGTCAAGATAGCGAGCAAGCGATTGGCTGGTGACAACTTTTTCTCCAGCAATTTCTTCGAAACAGGATTCCCGGGCATCTCCTTCCAGTGCGTTGAGGAGGACTTCAGTGAATAGGCAGAAATCCCTCTTGTCGCCGTTGGCCTTAATCATAAAAGCCTGCTTTCCCACGTCGACTGCGAAGAATTGGTCGAGTTCGTAGGGATGTTGATCCTCGTCAGGCTTGTCGAGCACCGGACTGCCTTGCAGGGCGATGAATTTCGACGAAAACTCCTGGCACGCGTCACCAATGACAGAAACCTGCTTCGGCCCGTAATATTCCAGCATTCTCTGAAGTGAAGAAACCCTTATTGCCTCAGTCGGACGCTTCTGCCAGTGGGTTAATATCCAGTACTGATCCCCAATCGCCAGCGCTGCGCCGTGGCCGGCAAAAAATATTACGAGTCGTTTGAGTCCGAATTCATCAGTAACCTCGCTTATGAGCGAAGTAATTTTATTGCGTAAGAGTTTGATAGTGATTTCCGGGAAGGCCGCATCGTGGAGCAGTAACGTTTCATAGCCTTGTGCAGTCGCCCATGCAGCCATTCGTTCTGCAGCAGTGATAGCGCCAGGCAACTCCTCGAGACCGCCTTGTGGCTTCGAAACGCCGATAGACACAAAGATTCGACCTTTCTGTTTTCGCATTGCCTGATCTCCGATTCAAAGCTAAGAACACACCGACCGGAAATTCCCGGTCCGATTCGGCTATTTCAATTGCCGTTCCGCCTATGTCGCGGCGGGCCACTGGCTCTTTCTACCGCTACCGCGTTCCTCGGCGCGCCGCGGAGGGGTGTTTGATTCGGCTTAACTCGAATCTCACAATTTCCTCGGTGCCGCGAATTAAATTGAAGAAGGTACCTTTTTTATTTTTTGACAGAATACCTCTATTCCAATAGTCGCTCGTGCTTCGCACGCCCCCAGTACTGTACTGATGTCAGGCTGGGGATGTGATTAGAGAGCAGAATCGTCGCCGACACCATGGCCACGATCGTGGCAACACGGCGGTATTCACGGTCAAGAGACGTGGCGCGACTGCGTGAACAGGCTTGGCGCTACATCGGCGGCAGTTGTCGCTATGTCGTGCGGGATTGTGTGGCGTCGCTCGTTATGTGCCCAGCCCGCGCAGAAGTCGCGTCGGCCAGGGCGACGCAATCGCGTGTCGCGCACTGAAGGGAACATAACGGTCAGAGCGACTGCAGCCCTTTCATCAAGTCCGGATCGTCACGCCATCGGACACGCGCGGGAGATGCCGCCGAAATTGTCGGATGCATGCATGCCGCGATAGCCGCCATCTATATCGCCGTAAAGGCCGGCGCGTTGGAGGCCGGTTGCGTCTCGGCGCTTTCATACGCATGGATGACCCTTCTCAGCCGCTCGCACTGGCGCTCCAGCGAGGCAACCCGGGCGCGGGCGTGCTGAGCCTCGTTGAAGGCCTGCGTGTGCAATGCTGCCATGCCCCATCGGCTCTCGAACCACAGCGCCAAATAGGCGGCGCGCGGCGCGTTGCCGCTGGCGCGCCAGCGCTGCAGGCTCACGCCCAAGTGCCGGGCGATGCGCTTCGGCGGTTCGATCTGGTCGGCCAACAGGAAATCTAGAGGCGGCATGCGCGCCGCCGAGGGTGCAACAAAAGGCATGGCAGTCCCCTACTTGCAGGCGCGAAGAGGCCGCAGCGGCGACATTGTCATCGCTAGCACTCGGCGCCGAAGTGGAAGTGAGCCACCGGGCCGGTTGAAGATTGGCTCGTGGACCCAGAGGCGGACCGCGACGCTGTGATGGCCGTATGATTACGGCCTTGACATCATTCGCAACGGTCGCAAGATCGAACTGGGCATCAAGGACCTGTTCGAGTGGCGAGAGGGCGAAAGCTCGGAAATTGAGTACCCGACCGATGACCAGCGTAAACGAGGTCGGTTCGTCGGCGAGATCCATCTTGATCATTGCCGGGTGAGCTATACGAAGGATCGATTTGAGCGCGACGATCCAGCGTGGGCCGAGATGGTGCGCTTGGTGCGCGGGGACGGTCCACTGCAACCGCTCAAAGCGAGGACACTGGGTTACGGCGCCAACAACAGCCCGCTATTCCGGCTATTTCAAGCGTTCCGACGAACTTCGCCTCAAGGGAAGAATGGCTTGTGGTCACGTATTCTCGTGGTGAAGGACAACGAGCGTGCGCTCGAAATGGCGGGCCTGTTCGAAAACAACGAGCCGGACTATCTGAGTGACGAACGTTGGTGGCAGCTTGTCGAGGAACAGGATGCGACTGCGCTCGGCGTTCCACCCACCGGCACGCCGGGCGGCGGCACACCCGCACCGGGGCTTGATATCCCTCCGGGCTTCCTTGATGAGGATACCGGCGGCGGCCCCGCAGCCCCCGCTCCGCCGCCCTCGTCTGGCGCGACGGTTTCTCCCCCGTCTGCTCCGGCGCCTCTGCCGGAACGCAGGCCGATCTTCGAGTTGACGCGAAAGTACGTTCACCCCACCTATCGGGTCGAGTACGACGTACAGGGGTTCGCGGTCGATCGCCGCGATCCCGGTCTTGGGGCTGGTCATCCCTGGGCATTGCCGCTTGTCGATGTCGCGACACGCACCTACGCGTTCTTGACGGACACCACACACGACCTGTACCGCTCGACCACGATGACGCCACTTGATGCGTTGCTGATTGAGCTGTCGCATCGCACGATGGAATTTCTCCGCCAGACGGCCCCGGACGCAACTTTTGCCTCGATTCTGGCCGACTTCCGCAGGGACTATTGCGCCGATTCGCGCCTTGACGCAGGGGAAATCATCGTCGAGGCAACCAGCACACTGGCACACATCGCGGCGTCACTGCAAGGCCAGCTCGCAAATGGCGAGGGTGCACGGCTCTACGAGGAATTGAGCCCGGCAGCCCGTGAGGCCATTGGCCGCAGAATGGTCGCGCGCGGGGTGGCAGCGCCACGCGACGCCATTGCCGCAGGGTCGTTTCTCAACTACGCGGAGCCGCAAACAATTCGGGATTTCGTCGCTGCGCATCCGGAGTTGTTCCTCGATGGCAGATTCTGGGATGACCCTTATGTTGAACTCGACTATGGCTCTCCGGAAGTGACCGAGGAAGCGCGACGCGTCGTGCGCGCGCGGTATGACGGGTATTTTGCGGACGCAGTATGGCTCGCCAGCCAATCCCCGTTGGACCTCGAACGAGCCGGTCGGGACGCCTTGATCCGGGCCAGCCTGTCCTTGAAACTGCTCCGTCCCGACGCTGCGGATTGAGATGGAGTCATTTCTCGATACGCGCCGGCTACTGAACGGACCGTGGCAAGCGTTCGAGCGTGATGTTGCGCGGCTGCTGGTGGCCAACGGGTTCGGGGATGTGCGCGTGGTCGGCGGCAGCGGCGACAAGGGCGCCGATGTGCTCGGAGTGAAGGGGGGGCAGCTCTGGGTCGTTCAATGCAAATTCGTATCGAACCAGTACCCGACCCCTGACGCCGTTGATCAGGTGGTCGAGGCGGCGCGTTTCTACGAGGCGGACCGCATGGTTGTCGCCGCTTCCCGTGCGTTCGGGCCAGCGACATTTGCCGCAGTTAAGAAATGGGACGCGCTGGGCATCAAAGTCGAATTGCTACCCGCTGCGACGTTGATCGAGATGGCGCGTCGTTCCCCGGAATATTCGCATTCGCGTCGCCAGCTTCGGCCCTATCAGGCTGAAGCCACAGCGCAATTCATGGACGCGCTACGTGAGACTGGAAAGGGACAGGTCGTTCTCGCGACCGGTCTCGGCAAGACGGTCGTCATGGCGGAGGTGGTTTCTCAGCTCTACAGCGACGACGCGATCCCCGAAGGCAAGGTTCTCGTGATGGCCGGCACGCGCGAGTTGGTGGATCAGCTTCAGCGGTCCTTTTGGGACCAGTTGCCAAAATCAATCTCGACTCACCGTCTGATGGGGGGAGAGGAGCCCTCCTACTGGGATGGCATAACGTTCGCCACGGTGCAGAGCGTCATGTCACGCATTGACGACTTGCCGCGCTTCGGGCTGATTCTGGTTGATGAGGCCCACCACGTCGGTTCGGAGAGCTTTCGCACGGTCGTCAAAGCGCTGAAGGCGCCGATGCTTGGGGGCGTGACCGCGACCCCATGGCGCGGAGATGGCTTTGATATCGACCAGCTTCTCGGCCAGCCCGTCGTTCGCGTGGGCATCGCGGAAGGTCTTCGCAACGGATTCCTTTGCGAAGCGGACTACCGCTTGCTGGCGGACAACGTGGATTGGGAGTTCGTGCGCGATCGCTCGGTCCACAACTATTCATTGCAGCAACTCAACCGAAAGCTATTAATCCCGACGCGAGACGAGGAAGCGGCGAAGATTATTCGCGAGTCGTTCACGGTCGATCGACGCCGCTCAGGCGTCGTCTTTTGTTCGACCGTGGTTCATGCGCGCGCCTTCGCCGCCATGCTGCGGCTCTTTGGTTTCCGCGCGGAGGCGATCACCGGCGACATGGACCCGCGCACCCGCGACAAGACCATGGCGGCGTTCTGGCGCGGCAATCTCGACATCGTGACCACCCGCGATCTGTTCAACGAGGGCGTGGATGTTCCGGACGTTGACATGATCGTTTTCATGCGCGTGACCCATAGCCGCCGCATCTTTGTTCAACGGCTAACGAGGCTCCGCCTCAGACCGACGAGTGATACGGGGGTCGTTTCGCTTGCGGTTGCTTCGGAGTAAGGTGGCTCCGGTCGAGCCGTCTGGGTCAGGCCCAGAAATATTTGGAGCTCGAAGCTCAATGATGCGTGGCCACCTGGGTCAGCGCTTCGCATCGACCGCGGGGGTGGCACCGAAGACCGACGCGTTCGTGGCCAACATCGAGCGCTTTGTCGCCGAGCAGCGCGTGGAGATGGTGAGCTTCTCCAAGCACCAACGCAAGGACGACCTCACGCAGCAGTACCTGCAGCAGTTCGACGCCGATGAAGGCGTGCTTTACGTCGGTCGCGCACAGGAGAAGGCGCGGGTTGTGCGCACCGAGCGTCGCCGCAATGCTGCCACCGGCATGACCTACCCGTGGGTGGTGGACGGCTCGGCGATGGTCAACCACTTCTACTTCTATTGCGTGGACCAGGACTTCGGCCCGTTCTTCCTGAAGTTCTGTTCCTATTTCCCCTACAACGCCAAGCTGTGCATCAACGGCAACGAGTATGCCAAGTGCCAGTTGCGCAAGCGCGGCATTGCCTTCGAGGCGTTGGACAACGGCGTGCTGTCCTGCGCCGACCCCAACGCCCTGCAGCGCATCTGCGATGGCCTGGACGACAAGAAGATCGACCGGCTGCTGCGCAAATGGCTGGCGCGGCTGCCCCATCCGTTTGACCGGTTCGACCGTGCCGCCGGCTACCGCTACGGCTTGTCGATCCTGCAGGCCGAATTCGCGCTGACCCAGGTGCTCGATCGGCCAGTGGCCGGGCGCATCTTCTTCGAGCAGGTCATCCGCGAGAACCTGGACATCGGGCGGCCCGGCCAAGTCCAACTCATCTTCGATCGCCGGATCAACCGGCGCACCCCGGGGCGGTTCCGCACCCGGGTGATCACCGAGGGCGTCACGCCCTCGCTGCATGTGGACTACAAGCGTTCACGCATCAAGCAGTACCACAAGGAGGGCCAGGCCTTGAGGACCGAGACCACCATCAACGACACGCGCGACTTCGGCGTGGGGCGACTGCTGAAGAACCTGCCCGAGTTGCGCCGCATCGGCTTTGCCGCCAACCGGCGCCTGTTGGAGATCGAGCAGATCAGCCACGACTGTGCGCTGGGGGACGAAGAGTTCCAGCATCTGCAGCGACCACGTCAGATCGACGGACAGCGTGCGCCCGCACTGCGCTTCGGCGACGCCAACGCACAAGCCGTTCTCAATGCGGTGTTGATGTTCGTGTTCGTGGCGCGCGGATTCACCAACAAGGACCTGCGCCAGCAGTTCGCCGTCCTGCTCGGCAAACGTGCCGACGAGATCTCGCCCGGGCGAATGAGCTACGAACTGCGGCGGCTGCGCCTGCACGGCCTGATCGAGCGACTGCCGAAGACCCACCGCTATCGACTGACCAATGAAGGACTGAGGACGGCGCTGCTTTACACACGCGTGTATTCGCGCATCCTGCGCCCCGCAATGGCCCCGCCGGTACCCGCTGCCCCGGCAGGTTCGCCGCAAGCCCTGGGGCAGTTCCATTCTGCCGAAGACGCCGTCAATTCATGGTGCGACCAAGCCCACATCGCTGCGTAGAAAAACTTGACTCAATCAATGCAGATTCAACTTTGTCAAGGAATCTAGACTAGGGGAGCTTCACCCTCAGTCCGTTGGCGGCTGCACTGCGTAAGCGCGTCACGTCGTGAGGGCTAAAACGCCTTGTCTAGCTGACCGAGATTACGTGCCCGAATGGTCGCGATCAGTTTTTTCGCGTAATTCGGATCGGTTGCATATCCGGCCCCTGCCACAGCGTTTGTAAAGCCCTCTCCATCCTTGAACTGAAAACAGCCGCTGTAACGCGGGTTGTCGCGGAAGAACTTGGCATGATCATCGAGGCAGGCTTGTAGGCCCGGGTACTTGCGCCACACAGCTTCGACCATCACGGGAGCGCCATTGGCAAATTCTCGTGTGTACATCGTGATCTTGTCGCCCGTCCAGGAGACGTCGGCCTTGACGCCGAACAGGTTCCTGCCATTGGTTGCGAGTTTGGACTTTCCCCATCCGGACTCTAGCGCCCCCTGTGCGATTGTGAAGCTCGCGGGAACACCGAAATTTCGCATGGTGGCTATCGCAGACGGTGTGAGGAGTCTGATGAACTCCTCCGGTGATGCCGGCTCAAACACCACATCAGTCAGCGCGTTTTTGGCATCCTGAGCTTGTGCGCCGAGGGCACCGGCCATTGCCATCCCGTTGACCGCAGCAATCGTGCCTTCTCTGTCCGCGACCCCATCCGCGGCCCCACCGACCATGCTGTCGGAGGGCGCCAAGACGGGGAGTAATGGTGCTGAGGGGATGTCCTTTAACAGCGCCATCCTCATGCCGCCCCATGCAGGATTGGCAAAGATCGCTGTGATGGGCGTGATTACCGTCCCTGTTTCCAAGCTACCGGCGACCACCATGCCGACAGCCTGACCCTGCCAGTCCAGCACCAGCGCGCCGCTATCGCCGGCATCGCTGATGAGGTCGTCCGTGAAGATCTGCCCTTGGTAGGTGATGGTCGGTGCCTCAGGCCACCCTGGACCACCTACCATCAGGTCGACTGCTTGGTCGATGGCCCTGATCTTGGCTTGACGCGGCACTCCCCCGACCTGAGCTGGCATGATTCGCACTACGTCGCCCTCTGCGGGCCGCGTGTTGACCAGCGTAGGTGCCGTCAGTCCGCGAATCCGCGCCGCCACCTTGGCAGGATCGACCCAGATCAGCGCGGCATCGGCAGTCGGATTGCCGTCGATGTTCGTCCAGCAAAACAGCGATCCGATCGCTTCGCCGGTTGCGACACTGGAAATCACATTGCCTTGTTCCGCAACGCTTGACACCACGGCGTGCCCTGCCGTCAGCATCAGTACCTGCCTCGGAAGGTCATCAGGAAACGTCACTAGGCAGGTGGCGGTCCCCGGGGGGTACTTGTTCAGACGAAGCTGATCACCGCAGACGAATGTTGGCATCACTATCTCCGCTCCGACCTATCGAAGATTGTTAAAGTTTTGAGACACCGATCACTGCACGGGACGAATGTTCGGTGGTGCGGGACGGGGCAAGACCGTGCTGGGCGGCGTGGCAGCCACTGGCATGCCGCTCAATGCGCCAGCGTTGGTGGTCGTGGTAGTTGGGGCGGGCGTCGCCTTCAGGGCAAGGTAGCCGGCGTGACTGATCCCCAGCAAGTAGACAACGGCAGAGGACAATGGCGGTAGCTCGGTCGTTCCCGCAACCTTGGGTGTCGCCTGAGCATCGCCTGTGGCGAACAAGTTGATCAAGATGCATAGGTAGCCGACGATCAGCACCAGAGACACGATTGCTTGCTGGACCTTACCTATGTCGACGAGACCGGCCTTGCCGATCTCATCACCCTGGAATAGGTCTATGAACAACGGCGGGAAATTTGCGTCGCGCACCATGACACTGCCAAGCGCCTGGATCGGTGCGCCGATGCGATCTGCCGCGGCGTCCAGCTGCGCTGTCGACACCGCATCCGGCTGCGCAGTAATTGAAGGGCTCGGCTGCGATTTCGCGGAAAGAATTAAAGGCGTCAAAGTTGCAGAAGCAATGCTGATGCCCATGACCTGCAGCAGTTCCGCTGGGATCACCACGTTCATGGCACCAGCGAAGCCCCCCGTGCCCCTGGGCAGCAACAGGTAGTACATGCGGCAAATCACCGTCGTCATCAGCGCGGACAGGACAATCCAGGTCCACAGCGTCAGCTGCAGTCGGGACAGGCTGTACGTATTGCGTGACGTCCACAGGATGCCGGCGCGCTGGCCGGTGACACCGACACCGACAGACATGAACCAAAAAAAGAGAGCAGCAGAGCAGCTGAAAAAAATGGCCAACCGGGCGAATTGCGCTAGATGGGCGCTCTGCTTGATCTGGTCAGGCGTTGGAGGGACCGGAGGCGCTATACCGCTGACATCCACATACTCTGGCACGATGCCAACAACGAGGATCAGCAGTGCGACACCAAATAACGCCAGCAGCCCAGCCCCGCCCCACGCATATCGCTTGGGTCCTCGTTGCGTTAGGAAATGGCGAGCGGCTCGCGTAGACGAAACGGTACGATTGGCAACCGTCAGCATGGTAGGTCCTTTGGGTTGTGGCGTTCGAGCGGCGCAACTGTCACTTACTGGCAGGCGATCCACTGGCTGCAGGGACAACAGCAGCCACGGCAGCGCCGCCGGTTCCTACGCCCACTAAGCCCACTGTCAACTTGTCGAAGGAATCCAGGGAACTCTGACCATCCAGCATGTTGGTCCGAGCCAACTCCAGGGAGTCGTAAGCATCATTCCAGATGAGACCGCTTTTCCGCGGCGCGATGTTAGGCCGCGTGGGTTCTGCAACGAGCATCGTGCACGCGCTCATCATGAAGCAGGCGGCAATGACGCCGAGGTGTGAACGTCTGAAAGCGGAGACTAAATGGCGCTCACGAACTTCGCACATCATAGGTACCTCTTATTGTGCGTGGTGCGTCCGTTTTAACGACCGGAGGTGGGAACCTGACACTGTCCCGGATAGCAGTCGTAACTGTACATTCCGGGGCCCCCGTCCGCATCATCAAGAATGGGGAGTGCGTCCATTTATCGGGGTGCGTGCGGGACGAGAGGGAAGCGTGCGAAAAATGTGTGAGCCCGCCAGGCCCGGCGGCCTCGCTTCGAGTAGTTGATAAGGCGGCCGTCTTCGTGGCGGTCATTGAACGCGATCTGCGTTTGCCGACCGTGCCCCGTGTGTGTACGCGTACGTGCCCGACCAAGTGCTCCTCGGAACGAGGAAACTGGGCATCCGAGCCGAGCAACGGCTTCGCCATATCGCTTTCTTGGCTTGGGAATTTCGCGGGGATCGCACGACGGCGAGCCATAGGCGAGCAACTCACGAATTCGGAGAAGGCGCGGCTCGCTTTGGTCGACGCGCGCGCCACTCGGCGTAGCTTGGCCCCCCATCACCGCGGTCGTGCTCGAATTTGGGGATTTCCTCGTCCACCTCTTGGCACATTTCTTGAACGGTCGCTGACGTGCCTTGGATCGCGACGGCTTGCGCTGGCGAAGTCCCCCCAGACTGCTATGCGATCGCGCGCCAGATACCGCATGCTCGCACTTTTCCCATCAGCGATCGTGCAGTAGCATCTGGCGCTCGACGGTCCTTGCTTTTGGGCAACTATTCGCGAGTTGCTTGTGGGTCTAGGCGCGAGATTGCGACGCCCGTGCGTCGCGGGGAATTTGACCGCAACGGAAGAAGATCCCATGAGAAAGATCGATGTCGGCGCCGGGGACGCACGTCGCGCGCCTAGCTTGCCTTCGGGCGCTGTCGTAATGCCCGCGGAGCGGGACGTGCGCAATGACGACGGGACGCTGGTGCTGGCTATCCTGTCCGAGGTTCGCTTTGTTCGCGACAGCTTGCACGAGATCCTCAGCCGTCAGGAAGGTCTCCGTATTGCAGGCGTTTTCGCGAACTGCGCCGGTCTGCTGGCGGCGCTGCCGTGCGAGCGGCCCGACATGGTATTGATGGACGCGACCCTGCCCGATTGGCTCTCGGTTGTCTCCAGCCTGCGCGACTCCATGCCGCGCCTGCTGCTTGTCGTGTTCGCGATCAGCGAATCCGTCGAAGCCGTGCTGGCGTGGGCCGAAGCCGGTGTGGACGGCTACATCCCGAGCACGGCCGCCGCGGGCGACTTGCATCTATTGATCGAGGACATCCGCGCCGGCCGCCAGGCATGTTCGGCGCAGGTCGCCGCCGGCTTGCTACATCGCGTCGCGATCGTGGCGCGCCAGCGTCAGTCACAGCCGTCACCTGTCGACTCTCGCGCGCTGACGTCGCGCGAATTCGAGATCGTCCGCCTGATCGGCCAGGGCCTCAGCAACAAGGACATCGCGCGACGGCTGGACATCGGCGTTTCCACCGCCAAGTCCCATGTCCACAACGCCCTGCTCAAGCTCCAGCTGGAGCGGCGTACCCAGCTCGCCTCACTGATGCGGACGCAGCCACCGCGCTAGCGACGGCTTCGATCGGGTCGTCCATCGTTTTTCCACCTTCCGGTGGATGGCGACGGATGGTCACGAGCGTCAACATGGTTACCCCCGGGCTCGTCGGGTGGCGCACATGCGCACGGTGGTTGTGACCCTTCCCACATTGCTTGCAGACTTTGTCGTCGACGCGCTCGATGCTGTCGTTTCGCTGGACGTCGTCGCGGTCCTGCCGAGCCGCGATGACCTGTCCGCGAGCCTGTCACGCCTTGCGCCCTGGCTCGTCCTCGCGGGAGGGACGGACCGCGAGCACGACGAACTCGCCGCATCGATTCGTGCGACCTCGCCTTCGAGCCACGTTCTCGTCCTCGACCCGGACGCCCGCCGTGCGACTCTTTACTGGACGACCGCAGCGGGGGCGCCGGTGCTGCGGGCGATGGAGGACTTCTCGGCCGTAGAACTGGCGGACGCCTTCCGCGCCGCCTGCGCCCGGCTGTGAGCAGCGCCGCCATGAGGCACCGGATCTAGACCTCCAGCCGGAACGGATCTAGATCCTTCGTCCATCCCAATCGGCACGGGCGGTGGATGCGCGAGGCGCCTCGCTCGCCAATAGTAGGCAGCACGCAATGAGGGGCGCACCGGCTGGCCAGGGCTTCCGCCCGCACGGGGCATTTGCGCGCCCACGCTCGACACTGAAGGGAACGAACGTGCCACCAACCCTTTCCTATCCGGGCGTCTATGTCCAGGAACTCCCCAGCAACCAGCACACCATCACGGGCGTGGCGACTTCCATCGCGGCGTTCATCGGCTGGGCGCCGCAGGGGCCGGCCGACGAGGCCGTGATGGTCCATAGCATGTCGGAATACCAGGCGACGTACGGCGGATTCGTCACGGGTGTCTACCTCGCCTACGCGGTCAGTCATTTCTTCCAGAACGGGGGACAGCAGGCATATATCGTCAGGGTGCTCGATGCCGCTACCGCCAAGAACTCCTCCACCATTTGGCCGGACGGCACCGGCAACGTGACCCTGTGGGCGAGCAGTCCCGGCCAATGGGGCGACTCGCTAAAGTTGACGATCACCCTCGCTTCGGCGAATCGGTTCAGCCTGCTTGTGCAACTCGCGGGGCCGAACAACCAGATGACGACGCTCGAGAGCTATAGCGACTTGTCGGTGACGACCACCGATCCGCGCTACTTCGTCAACGTCATCGACAGCGATTCGGACTATCTGACCTTTATCCCTCCCGGCGGAACGCAGGTACCGATCGCACCGCTCGCGCCCGCCGCCAACGCGCCGCCCAACTATTTGACCTTTGCCAACGGCAACGCCGGCACGCAGTTATACCCAGGCGATCCTGGCATGGCGTTTGAGGCACTGGTGACGGTGATGCCCCCCAGCCCGGCCATCAGCGCACTAAGCACGGTGACGTTCGACCTGTTGTGCGTGCCGGGCGAGACGGACAAAGCGACGTTGGGCGGCCTGCAGAATTTCTGCTTCAGCAACCGCGCGTTCCTGATCGTCGATGCGCCGCAATTTGCCACCCAAAAGCTATTGCTTCAGAACGGGCCCTACGGCACCAACGGAGCCGCCACGACTCCGCTGGCCGGGGCGTCCTCACATGCCAGCTACTCCGCCTACTACTTTCCGTGGGTGCTTGCCCCCGATCCGGCCGCGGGCGGGCGCACCGCCGCCTTCCCGCCCAGCGGCGCCGTCGCGGGGCTGTACGCGTCGACCGACACGAACCGCGGCGTCTGGAAGGCACCCGCGGGAATCGCGACCAGCCTGAGCCAGGTCCTCGGGCCGACAGTTTCCCTAAATGATGCGCTGCAGGGCGACCTCAACCCCCTCGCGGTCAATTGCCTGCGGACGTTCCGCACCAGTGGGACCGTGATCTGGGGTGCGCGCACGCTGGATGGCGCCGACGCCCTCGGCTCGCAGTGGAAGTACGTCCCGGTACGCCGGCTGGCGCTGTACATCGAGTCCAGCCTCTACGTAGGCACGCAATGGATCGTCTTCGAGCCCAACGACGAGCCGCTGTGGGGACAGATCCGCATGAGCGTCGGCACGTTCATGCAGGGCCTGTTCCTGCAGGGCGCGTTCGCGGGCACGACGCGGCAGGCGGCGTACTTCGTCAAGTGCGACGGCGAGAACAACCCGGCCTCGAGCGTCGCGCTTGGCGTCGTGAACATTCTCGTCGGCTTCGCGCCGCTGGATCCCGCGGAATTCGTGGTGATCCAGATCCAGCAGATCGCAGGTCAGACGTCCTGACCGGGAGTGCAACGATGGCCATATATCCTGCGAACCCGCAGCGGCTCGATCCGTACAAGAACTTCAAGTTCCGCCTGAAATGGGACGGACAGTTCGTGGCTGCCATCAGCAAGATGAGCAGCCTCAAGCGGACCACCGAGGTCGTGGAATTTCGCTCCGGCGGCGATCAGTCGACCTCCTACAAATCGCCCGGGCGCCAGAAATACGAGGCGATCACGCTGGAGCGCGGCCTCACCCAGGACATGAGCTTCCACGATTGGGCCGGCCGCGTCTGGAGCATCGGCAGCGGGCTCGGCTCCGAAGTGTCGCTCGCCAACATGCGCAAGGATATCTACCTCGAGTTCTACAACGAGGCGGGGCAGTTGGTGATGGCGTACAAGATCTATCGCTGCTGGGTGTCGGAGTATCACGCGATGCCCGACCTCGACGCCAATGCCAACGCGGTGGCCATCGAGATGATTAAGCTCGAGAACGAAGGCTGGGAGCGCGACACCGCCGTGGTCGAGCCGAAGGACACGACGCTCACCTCCGTCGCGACTTGAGTCATGGCCGCGGCAAGCGCTCGCCTGGCGACTCCGGAGTCCGACATGGTACGGATGGATGCGACCGCTTGTCTCGAGCTGTGGGAAGCGGGGCGCGGCCTGCATCCGCTCGATCGCGGGTTGCTGGCGATCCATCGTACGTTCCCGGCGACGCGCGGCGAGGACGTCGCGGACTGGCCGATCGGCGATCGAAACCGGCTGCTCGCGCGCTTGCAGTGCGTGTCCTTCGGGCCGCGGCTCGAAGGAATGACGACGTGTCCCGAGTGCCGGGAGCAACTGGAGTTCACGTTCGACGCCGCGCAGCTCGCGGCGCAGCCGCCGACGTCCGAGGCGACGGTGACCGTCGCGCACGAGAGGTTCCGCCTGCCGACCAGTCGCGATCTCGCCAGCGTCGTCGACGCGGAGGACGCCGCGATGCGCCTCGCGCTGCGTTGCCGCCTGGCCCTCCCGAGCGAGCCCGAGTCCGAGGACCGAACCTGGAGCGAGACGGACCTTGAGCGCATCGGCGAGCAACTCGCGCTGGCCGACCCCTGCGCCGAGATCCTGCTTGACTTCGATTGTCCTCAGTGCCACTCCGGGTTCAGGGAGAACCTCGATCTCGCCGCCTTCCTGTGGAGCGAGCTCGACGCGCGCGCGCGCCGACTGCTGCGCGAGGTGCATGCACTCGCCGGTGCCTACGGCTGGAACGAGGGTGAGATCCTGGCCTTGGCGCCTGCGCGTCGCGCGGCCTACCTCGAGATGGTGTGGGCATGACGGGCTACCTCCAGCGCCTCGTCAGTGGCGCTGGGACGCAGCGTCCGCGCCTGCGGCCGCTGGCGGGGCCGCCGGACGGTGTCGTCGTGCGGGATCCCGAGGAGCACCTCGAGGAACGCGCGACGGTGGGGTCGATCGTGGCAACCTCGGCGCGAACGGCAGCGAGCGATTCCAGGCGCCCGCCACGGGACGAGGTGCGGTCCACGCGGGGCGAATTCAACGAAGCTATGTCCGGATCGCGGTCCCGCGATCGCTTGGGGCCGACCGCATCGCCCGCACACGCGACAGCCGAACTGCCCCCCTTGCCGTTCATGCCCGTGCTGCCGGCCAATCGATTGCCCGAAGCGGACCGCGAACCGGCGCGGCGCGGGCGGGCGCGCACGCAGCTCGGCGGGGAGGACGACGTACCGCGCACCCGCGCGGACGCCGCGGATCCCGCCCGGCCGCCGAGCCTCGTCGTCGCGCCCGCATCGATGGCCGGCGCGCATTCCGCAGCTGCGGCCACGCGCGCGCCCGAGGTCGCGGCGCGCGCGGCGAGCGTGAATGTCGCGAGCATCGCCGCGCGGGGCGTGGCGCACGAGGAGCGCGACATCGAGATCCGCATCGGCCGCATCGAGGTCGTCGCGGTGCCCGAGGTTCGCCAGCCACAGGTGGCGGCACCCGCGCCGCGACGTGCCCAGAGCCTGGACGACTACCTGACGTCGCGTGCGCGAGGCAGCCGATGACGACTGGGCTGGCCATCGCCGGCGTGACGGCGGTTCTGCAGTACCAGTTGCAGAACCTCTATGCCGGCCTGAATGGCCCATTCCCGAACTCCGTCGGCGTGTCCTGCCTCGCCCCGGACCAGGTGCAGCAGACGCTCGGCCACCTCGACGGACCGCAGAACCAGGTCAACTTGTTCATGCACCAGGTCACGCACAACACCGCGTGGCGCAATGTCGACCTGCCCTCCGCGGGGGCGGACGGCAGTACCCGCCTGTCCAGCCCGCCGCTCGGACTGGACCTGCACTACCTGCTCACGGTCTACGCCTCGGAATACTGGGAGGCCGAGGCGCTGCTGGGCTACGCGGTCCAGATGCTGTCCGACGCGCCAGTGCTCGCCCGCGCAACCGTCGCAACAGCGCTAGCGAATCTCGCGACGCCGCTGGCGGCCACCGCGCTGATCCCCTACTTGCAGCAGTCCGGGCTCGAGAACCAGATCGAGATGATCAAGATCACGCCGGCGCCGCTTGGACGAGAAGAGATGGCCTGGCTATGGACGGCGCTCAAGGCCGATTACCGCCCCACGTATCCCTTCACGGTGACGGTGGTGCTGATCCAGGCGCGGCGCCCCGCGACGCTCGCGCTGCCCGTGCTCAATCGTGACCTCCAGGTGCTGCCGGGCGCACCGGCGCAACTTCTCACGCTGCGGGCACTCAACGGCCAGCCGGCCGCGGCATCGACGGACGTCGTCGGCGTCACCGGTGAGTTCTTGGCCGGTCTGAGTCAGGTGCTTCTCGCCAATGATCGACTGGGCATCCAGTTCACCGCGAACCTTGCCGCGCAGACCGGGACGTCGTTCACGTTCGTCCCCGATCCAGCGAGCCTGCAACCGGCCGGCTTCTACACGGTGGAAGGCCAGTTCCTAGGCTCGAGCGGTGACGTCGTGCGCTCGACCAACACCCTGTCGCTGGCCATCGCGCCCACGCTGCCGGCCCAGGTCGCACCCGCCGTGGCGACGGCCGCCGGCAAGCAGGTCACCGTCAATTTCTCGCCCAGCGTGCGAGCGGGCCAGGACGTCTCGCTCGCGCTCAGCGCGCTCGCCGCGCCGTTCTTCGGCGCCACCGCCGCGGCCGAACCGTTCACCGGCAGCGTGGGCACGCTGTCCTTCGTGTTCCCGGCGACGCTGCCGCCCGGGCCGCTGGTCGCGCGCCTCATCGTGGACGGCGTGCCGAGCGCGGTGAGCGTCAACCCGGGGCCGCCGCCGACCTTCTCAGGCCCGCTGGTGACCGTATGAATGCGCGCGAGACCGTCGATTGGGCAGCGCGCAATCAGTCGCGACTCGTGCGCGCCTTCGCCGACCTGCGATGCCGGATCGCTGGCGAGACCCCGGCCGATCCGTTGCCCGCGGCGGACGACACGGGCGCGCCCACCGCCGTCGACGCGCTGGCATCCGCGTTCGAGCTCGATGCGTTCGAACTCCAGGTGCTGTTGCTGTGCGCCGGCGTCGAGATGGACCCGGCGCTCGCGGCCTGCGTGGCCCGCGCAGGCGGTGACTCGGATCGAGGCCATGTGACCTTCTCGCTGGCGTTGTCCGTCCTCGACGCACCCGACTGGAGAGCCCTGGCCCCGTCCGCGCCGCTGCGTCGCTTCCGCCTGGTCGAGATGAAGCCCGGCGCCGGTGTGACCCAGGCCGAATTGCGCATCGACGAGCGCGTCCTGCATTACCTAGCCGGCGTGAATCGTCTCGACGGGCGGCTCGAGGGCCTTCTGTCACCCAGGCAGGAATCGCCTTGCATGGCCGAGGAGCATTGGCGGCTGGCAGTCGAGAGCCTCGAGCTTCCGACTGCGCCGCCGTGGCCCGCGGCCGTGTTGAACCTGTGCGGCGACGACTTGTTGGGGCAGGAAGCCGTGGCCGCGATGGTCGCCCGTCGTGCGGGCCGCGAGCTCTTCGTGCTGAGGCAGGCCGATCATCCGCCGGTGGGCGCGGAACTCGATCTGTTCATCCAGCTCTGGTCACGCGAATCCCGGCTGCTACCGGCCTTCCTGCTGCTCCAGTGGAACAAAGAGCAACCGACACCGGCCGCGCGCCGGCTCGCCGAGCGCCTGCCCGGGGTCGTGATGGTGGCCAGCCGGGCGCCCTTGCATCTCGATCGCGCCGTCGAGCAGGTCGATGTCGACAAGCCGAGCCCGCGCAGCCAGCGCCGGCTGTGGGAGGCGTTGCTGGGGCCGCTGGCCGGACACGTGCCGGAGGCGATCGACAACGTCTGCGCGCAATTCCGGCTCTCGGCCGACGCGGTCGCCGACGTCGCGGCGCAGGTGCTCGCGCAGACCGAAGCGGACGGCGGCGTCGAGACGCAGCTTGAGGGCGGGGCACCGGCTGGCAGCGACGCCGAAGCCGAAGCCGAAGTGGCGCGGGCCAGACTGTCGCAGCGCTTGTGGCGCGCGTGCCGATCGGCCGCCCGGCCGGCGCTCGAAGGGCTGGCCGAGCGCATCGTCCCCGTCGCGGGCTGGGACGATCTGGTGTTGCCGGCGCAACAGCTCGATGCCGTCAGGCAGCTCGCCTCGCAGGCCCGCCTCCGGATGACGGTGCACGAACGCTGGGACTTCGCCGGCAAGGGGCGGCGCGGGCTCGGGCTCAGCGCGCTCTTCTGCGGCCAGAGCGGCACTGGCAAGACACTCGCGGCGGAAGTGCTGGCCACGGCGCTCGGACTCGACCTCTACCGCGTCGACCTGTCGATGGTCGTCAGTAAGTACATCGGTGAAACCGAGAAGAACCTGGCCCGGATCTTCGATGCGGCCGACGGCGGCGGCCTTGTCCTGTTGTTCGACGAGGCGGACGCGCTCTTCGGCCGGCGCTCCGAGGTCAAGGACAGCCACGACCGTTTCGCGAACATCGAGGTCGGCTACCTGCTGCAGCGCATGGAGGCGTTCCAGGGTCTGGCGATCCTGACCACCAACCTGCGGTCGTCGCTCGACCGCTCGTTCCAGCGTCGGCTGCGCTTCTGCATCGAGTTCCCGTTCCCGGACGTCGGCCAGCGTGAGCTCATCTGGTCGCGCGTGTTTCCCCGCGCCACGCCGACCCGGGGTCTGGTGAACCAGCAGCTCGCGCAGCTGAACATGGCGGGCGGCAACATCCGCAACATCGCGCTCAACGCGGCGTTCATCGCCGCCCAGGCAGGCGGGCCCGTGGACATGGGACACCTGCTGGCCGCCACGCGCATGGAAGCGACGAAGACCGAGCGCGCGCTGTCGGAAGTCGAGATACGGGGATGGGTATGAGCCGCGTCACCGTCACGATCGACCGCATCGTCGTGTCCGGGCTGGAACCGACGCAGCGCGACGCGCTCGTCGCGGCGCTCGAGTCCGAGCTCGTCCGCGTGCTGGCCGGGCCAGGCGACAGGGCTGCCGTGTCGCGCCGCACGCCGGTGCTGCGCTTGGGACGGGTGCCGCTCGGGTCCGGGACATCCGGCGCGCGCGCGGTCGGCCAGGGCATCGCCCACGCGATTGGCACCGCGGCCGGGGCACCCTCCGGAAAGGCCAGGCGATGACCGCGGCGATTTCCCGGGTTGCCGAGGCCGCATCGGCCTCGCGCGCGTCGTCCGTGCTGCAGGTGAGCCGGGCGAGCGACAGCTTCGAAGTCGAGGCGGACCGCGTCGCGGACGCAGTGGTCGGCGGCGGACATGTGCCGGGCTGGTCGTTCTCGTCCACGGGTGCCGGCATCGTCCGGCGCCAAGTGGATGCCGGCGCGAGCGATCACGCGGCGAGTTCGGTCGTTGCGCCCGGCCACCGTGGCGCGGCCAGCCGGCCAGGCACAGCGGCGCTCAAACCCCTGCGCTTGTCCGGTGCCGCCTGTCACCCGAAGCCGCACGGCGCGAAAGGCCGTGACGATGCGCTTCATCAAGCGGGCATCGGCGCGCAGGCCGGGGCGGCCCGTCCGGTGACCACCCATTCGGCCACCGGTTCCACGGCAGCCTCGGCTGGCAGCACCAAGGCACCCGCGGCGCCGAGCCACGCGCCGCGGCCGGCGCGCGAACGACGGAGATCGCCCCACGCGCGGCCATCGGAACTCTGGTCCGGCACCGTCATCGGCGCGTACCTGCGCGAGCGCGAGGTGTCCGCGGAAGCGCGTTCCCCGACCCGCGAGGCCGCACCCGAGACGGCAACCGGCATGGCGGGCACGACTGGAACCGCGCACGCGCCAGCGGCCACGCCCGCCCCCGTGACGGGGCACGGGATGCCGCGTCCGCACTCGACGACGCCAGGCCTGATGCTGCGCAAGATCGATCCGGGACACACGACGTCGGCGGCCCACCCCGAGGTTGATCACGCGCTGCAGTCGCCGGGACGACCGCTCGATGCCGAGACGCGCGCCTTCATGGAGTCACGCCTCGGCTTCGACCTGTCGCCCGTGCGCGTGCACACGGATGGTCGCGCGGCTGAATCCGCGCGTGCGCTGGGTGCCAAGGCCTACACGGTCGGCGCGGATGTCGTGTTCGCCGAGGGGCGTTATGCGCCGCATGCGAGCGAGGGGCGGCACCTGCTCGCGCACGAACTCGCTCATGTGGTGCAGCAGTCCGGCGCGCCGACGGCGGATCACGCGGGTGCAGGGCGCGCGGCGCGCGGCGTGCAGCGCGCGTTCGACACGGGGCCGTTCTCGGCGATCGTGGGCGAGGTCGTCGCTAAATTGCAGAAGCTGCCTGGCTACACGCTGATGACGCTCATCCTCGGCAAGGATCCGTTGACGGGCAAGCAGACTCCGAGCGATGCAACCACGCTGGTCGGCGCCGTACTGGAGTTGATGCCGGGCGGGAAGGATGCGTTCGAGAAGTTGAAGCAGAACAATGCGATCGAGCAGGCCGTCGCCTGGATCCGCGGCAAGATCGCCGATCTCCATTTCACGGAAGCGCACTTCGAGGAGTTGCTGCAGCAGGTGGCCGCGGGGGCCTCGGCATGGCATCCTTTCAAGACCATCGATCTCATCAAGGAGATCCTTCGGCCCCATCTGGAGAAGTTGATGAGTTTCGCGGGCGACGTGCTCCGCAAGGTGGCGGAGTTTGTGGTCGACTCCGCGCTCGATGCAATCGGCGGCCAGGAGGTTAAGAAAACGCTGCACAATGCGGGCGCCTCGCTGAGTCTCATCGCGAGCGACCCGGTGGCCTTTCTTCGGCACCTGGTGGATGCGCTGAAGCTGGGCTTCAACCAGTTCAGCGGCAACATCGTCAATCACCTGCAGGAGGGCCTCGTCGAATGGCTGTTCGGCGCGGTCAAGGTGCCGGGCCTGGCCATCCCGAAACAATTCGATCTCGCGTCGATCGGCGGCATGGTGCTCTCGATCCTCGGGATCACTTGGGCGAGGTTCCGCGAGAGCCTGGTCGGCGCGCTCGGCGAGCAGGCGATCGCGTTTCTCGAGAAGTCGCTGGACGTGGTCAAGGCGCTCGCCGGGCCGGGAGGCTTGCGGGCCGCCTGGAAGTTGATCGTCGATTCCGCGAGCGACCTGCTCGACACGATGCTCGGCAAGGTGCGCGATTGGGTGATGAGCCAGGTCGTCAAGATCGCGGTGCCGAAGATCGTCGCGCTGTTCAATCCGGTCGCCGGGTTGATCGAATCGATCCGTGCAATCTACGAGACGATCAAGTTCTTCATCGAGAAGGCCAAGCAGCTTTCGGCGCTGATCCAGACCATCGTCGATTCGCTGTCCGAGATCGCCCACGGCAACATCGAGAAGGCGGCGAACTGGATCGAGCAGACCATGACGCGCACCATCCCGCTGCTCCTGGGTTTCCTGGCCGGATTCCTGCATCTCGATGGCATCGGGGCCGCCATCCGCGGCGTCATCGAGGGCGTTCGCGCGAAGGTCAAGGCGGCGTTCGACAAGGTCGTGGGCATGCTGGTGAGCAAGGGGCGCGCGGCTTGGGATGCCACCAAGGGCGTCGCCTCGAGTGCGGTCGCCAGTGTGAGTGAGTGGTGGAAGGAGCACAAGCCTTTCAAGTTGGGCGATGAAAAGCACGAGATGTTCCTGGAGGGAAGCGAAGACCATCCAGAGGTGATGGTGCAGAGCGCGAAATCGACGCTGCAGAAATTCCTGGAGGAACACGTCGTCGCGACGCCGACGCAGAAGAAGGAATTGATCGAACTTGCAAAGGAGATCCACTGGCACAAGAAGGAGGAGAGCAAGGACGACAAGCCGGAACCCTCGAAGAAGGGGAAAGCCGCCGATAGCCCGGACAAATTCGACCTCCTGCTGACTCGTATTGCAGCGCTGCCGTCGATGGGAGGAAAGGGAATTCCCGACTCGAAGATCGTCTCCAGTGAAGTTCACGAATTTGGTGCCGGAAAAAAGACCGATGCGTTCCTGACGTTGAAGCACCCGGTCGGCACCGAACCCGACAAGAGCAACGATCCCCCGATCTGGACCGACTTGGGTGACGACCTCGTCAAGGCGCGTCGGTACGTACGCGGCCACATGCTCAGCCAACGACTTGGTGGGCAGGGTGTGTGGAAGAACATGATGCCGATCACCAACAAGGCCAACCAGCAGATGTACAACGGAACCGAGACTGGCGTCGAGCAGAAGATCATCGAGGTGATCAGCACAGGCAAAGCTGCGGTGCACTTCGTGATCAAGGCGAGTTACGCGGATAGCCCGAAGAAGCCAGGCAATCCGGTCACCGCGGAATCCAGGCTGAAGACACTCAGCTGGACGGTGACGCCTGCCGAATGGAGTGGCGGCTGGAAGAACGGGAAGGGCGATCTGAAGACGCCCAAGGGCGAGGTGATCGATCCCAGGGGCAGCGTCGAGGCGACCGCCTGAGCTTGAGAGCCGTCCATGCACAAACGCCACCCAACACACGAACCACCCCGCCCCGACCCGGGAGCCCACCCATGACCTCGCCCATCTCCCCGCGCCTGGTCAAGGGCGGCATCATCACGCTCGATCCCGATACCAGCGTCGTGCTCGGCGTCATCGCGCTGCAGTACAACCCGGACTCGCTCTCGAGGACGCTGCAGGTGCAGGCGACGCCGGGATCGGCCGACGGCAACCGGGTGGATGCGCTGCGCCTGCGCGGCCCGGCCATCGAGACGATCAAGCTCGAGGCCGACTTCGACGCGACCGACCAGCTCGAGTTCCCGCAGCGGTTCCCGGACGCGGTCGAATACGGCCTGCACCCGGCGCTGGCGCAGCTCGAGATGCTGGTGAACCCGAGCGTCGAGAGCCTGCTCGCCGACGATGCGCTCGCCAATGCCGGCACGCTGGAGATCCTGCCGCTGGAACAGCCCGTCACGCTGTTCGTCTGGAGCGCGACGCGCGTGGTGCCGGTGCGCCTGACGGACTTCTCGATCACCGAGCAGGCGTTCGATCCGCAGCTGAACCCGATCCGGGCCAAGGTGAGTCTCGGCATGCGCGTGCTGACGATCGACGACCTCGGCTTCTCGCATCCCGGCGGGCGTCTCTTCATGGCCTACCTCACGAAGAAGCAGACGCTGGCCGCCAGGGCCGTTTCACCGGCGCTCACCGTGCTCGGTCTTGGAGGCCTGCCATGAACTACCCGCTGTTGGCGATGATGCAGCTTGGCGTCGTGCCGCCGGTCACCTTTCCGATGGACAGCCGCTACTACGGGTCCGCCGTCCTGCAGTACACGGCGCCGGACGGCCACGCGGTCGCGTACCTGCAGCGTCGCCTGGTGCCGCAACCGGGGGCGCCGAACTACGCCGTCGTCAACCGGCACACGGTGGTCGAGGGCGACCGCCCCGACCTGATCGCGGCGCGCTACCTGGGCGATCCGCTGATGGCGTGGCTGGTGTGCGACGCCA
Source organism: Variovorax sp. dw_954 (assembly GCF_018449755.1). NCBI lineage: Bacteria > Pseudomonadati > Pseudomonadota > Betaproteobacteria > Burkholderiales > Comamonadaceae > Variovorax > Variovorax sp. dw_954. The sequence continues at coordinate 155,852 of NZ_JAAVVD010000014.1, forward strand.
ACGGCGTCATGCAACCGTCCGAACTCACGACGCCGCTCGGCAAGGTGGTCGTCATCACGACACCGCAGGGCGTGCCGGGAGGAACCGGTGATTAAGAGCGTCCAGCTCTCGCTGCTGATCGGCCCGATCGTCCCGGCCACGGCGCCGCGGCCCGTGATGGACGCGCTCGCCCGGGTCGAGGTGAAGACCGACGACACCGGCCCGAGCGGCTTCCAGATCGAATTCAGCATCGACAAGCAGTCGCCGCTGCAGATCCTGTTCCTGCTGACCGGCGGACAGCCGCTGCTGTTCATGCGCTGCATCCTGGTCGCCACCGTCAACGGCGTCGCGAGCGTGCTGATCGACGGCGTGATCACCAACAACCACATCGCGCCGGGCGACAAGGGATCGAACTCGACGCTGACCATCACCGGGCGCGACCTCACCGCGTTGATGGATCAGTCGAATCTGAGCGGCTTTCCGTTCCCTGCGTGTCCGCGGGAGGCGCGCGTGGCGTTGCTGCTGGCCAAGTACGCGTTCTTCGGCATCGTGCCGGTGATCATCCCGAGCGTCATGGTCGACGTGTCGCTGCCCATCGACGAGACCCCGGGGCAGCAAGGGACGGACTTCGCCTACCTGCGCAGCATGGCCGACGAGGTCGGCTACGTCTTCTACCTCCAGGCCGGCCCGGCGGTGGGCGCCAGCACGGCCTACTGGGGCCCGCAGATCAAGGTTGGCCCCGTGCAGCCGGCGCTGAACCTGGATATGGACGCCTACACGAACGTCGAGAACCTGCACTTCGCGTACGACCAGGAGCGCTTCAAGATCCCGCTGCTCTATGTCTACAACCAGGACACCGGCGCTTCGATACCGATCCCGATCCCGTCGGTGACGCCGCTGAACCCGCCCCTGGGCGCGATCATGCCGCTGCCGACCAACCTGGTGCCGCCCGACCTGAAGCCGTTCCGCGAGGACGCTGCCAAGCTGCCGGTGTCGCGAGCCATCATGCTGGGGCTGGCGGCGGCGGCGCAGAGCGCGGAAGTCGTCACCTGCGAGGGCAGCCTCGATGTCTCGCGCTACGGCCGCGTTCTCGGCGCGCGCCAGCTCGTCGGAGTGCGCGGCGCAGGGCCTGCCTTCGACGGGCTGTACTACGTCAAGAGCGTCACGCACAAGATCAAGCGCGGCGAATACAAGCAGAGCTTCACGCTGACGCGCAACGGCTTGACTTCGACGGTGCCGACGGTGGCCGCATGAGCACGAACGCCCTCGATCCGTCCGCGGGGCAGCAGCGCTACTACGGCAAGTTCCGCGGCCTGGTGACGGACAACGTCGATCCGAAGCAGATGGGCCGCATCATCGCGCAGGTGAGCGCGGTGCTCGGAGAATCGGTGAGCAGCTGGTGCATGCCCTGCGTGCCGGCGGCGGGCATGCAGGCGGGCTGCCTGATCGTGCCGCCCATCGGCTCGCAGGTCTGGATCGAGTTCGAGCAGGGCGACACGAACAGCCCCATCTGGAGCGGCGGTTTCTGGGGCGACGGCAGCGACGTGCCGACGCTCGGCACCGCGCCGCCGGCGATCCCGCCGGGCCAGAACATCGTGTTGCAGACTACCGGGCAGAGCGTGCTGGTCGTCTCGGACGCTGCGCCCACGCCCACGGGCGGTGGCATCCTGCTTCGCGCGGGCGGGGCCAGCATCGTGGTCAATGCGACGGGCATCTACATCGACAACGGGCACGGCGCATCGATCACGCTGGTGGGCAACACCGTCGCGGTCAACGAAACGGCGCTCACCGTGGTCGGTGGCGGCTGAGGCGATGCGATGAAATCCGGCGCGATACCCCTTGCCGTGGACGGGAGCCGCTGATGCCCGGTCCCATTCTTCATCTCGGCGCGGTCGTCACGTGCGCGCACGGCGGCAAAGCCGTGCCGACCGAGGTGAGCTCGTGCGTCTTCGTCTCGGGCATGGCGGTCGCGACGATTGCCGCGCCCTACTCGATCGCGGGCTGCGCTTTCGCTCCGCCGCCGGGCAACGGGCCGTGCGTGATGGGCCAGTGGCTGGTCGGCGCGACGTCGGTCTTCTCGCAGGGCCAGCCCGTGGCGATCCAGTCCGGCAAGTCGACCTGCACGCCGACCGGCACGCCATTGCTGCCGATGTCGGCGCAGACGCTGGTGCAGGCGACCTGAGGAAAGGACGAGACATGAACATCCATTTCCCCACCCTGTTCGATGCGAGCGGACGCACGCTGTCGGCGGGCGACGACTATCTGTACGAGCTTGTCGAGCAGGTGCTGTTCACCTCGCCTGGCGAGCGTGTCAACCTGCCCGACTTCGGCAGCGGCCTGCTGCAGCTGCCCTTCGTCCCGAACAGCCCCGAACTCGCCGCCGCGACGCAGCTGACGGTGCAAGGCGCGCTGCAGAAATGGCTGTCCGGCTACCTCAAGGTGATCGCGGTCGAGACGACTTCGGTGGAGGCGACGCTGAAGGTCACGGTCACCTACGCGCCTTTGGACACGGGCATCCCGCAGGTCAAGACGTTCCAGCACGGAGGCAATTCGTGAGAGCGCCCTCGACTCTTCCCGAAGGGGATCGCGCGGCGGCGAACGGCGGAGCGGTCGCGTCATGAACGGCTGTACCGTCCACGCCTGCTGCGACGAGCAGCGCCGCGCGGCGGTGCTCGGCAACCCGACGCTCAACGGCATCGACTTCCTGGAGGTGCTGGACCACGACGCGCCCCTTGGCAGCCCGCGTCAGCGGACGCTGCTGGTGCATTGCCTGAAGCCCGTGCCCGCGACGCTCGCGTCGAGCAACGTGCTTGTCACCGGCGGCGAGAGCATCACGTCGATCGCCGTGACCTGGGTCGCGCCGGCTGCGCCCTCCCCGCCGCTGGCGACCGCGGCGGAGAAAGCCTACCTTGCGGGCATCGCGAACCCCGCACGCGTCCTGGTCGTGCGCACCGATGCCTACGGCGACTTCGCTCCTTACGTTCTACGGCTCGTCAACGACGCGACTGTCGCCGCCACCGCCGACTTCGACGTGACCGAGCCGCTCGACGGCTTCGACCCGCAACTCGCCTGCGTGGCGTTCTCGTTCAAGGTGGAATGTGGGCCGGACTTCGATTGCAAGCCCGTGGCCACCGACTGTCCTCCCGGGCTGCCGCCGCCACCGCCGATCAACTACCTCGCGAAGGACTACGGCTCGCTTCGCACGATCGTCCTCGACCGGTTGAGCCAGCTCGTGCCGACCTGGGAAGGCGCCAGCGAGGCGGATGTCGGCGTCATGCTGGCCGAATTGCTCGCCTACGCCGGCGACGAGCTCAGCTACCGGCAGGACGCCGTCGCGACCGAGGCCTACCTCGGCACGGCGCGCAGCCGCGTCTCGCTGCGACGCCACGCGAAGCTGGTCGACTACACGATCCACGACGGCTGCAACGCCCGCGCGTGGGTCGCGTTGAACGTCAACGCGTCGTTCGTGCTGCAGCGCGGGGCCGCGCGCTTCCACACCAGCTCGCCGAGCGGCCCGACGGTGTCGCTGGCATTCGGCGCGGGCAACGAGCACGCGGCCTTGCTGGCCGGCATCGTCGCGTTCGAGCCGATGCAGGACGCCGCGCTCTGGCTCGAGCACAACCAGTTGCGCTTCCACACCTGGGGCAATCACAATTGCTGCCTGCCGCGCGGCGCGACCGAGGCGACGCTGCTCGGCACGCTGGCGCACCTGCAACCCGGCGAGGTGCTCGTGTTCCAGGAGGTGCTCGGGCCGCAGACCGGCTTCGCCGCCGATGCCGACCTGCGCCATCGCTGCGTCGTGCGCCTGACGCGTGTCGCAACGCTGGACGCGTCCGGCCAGACGCTCGTCGACCCGCTGTTCGAGGCGGGGACGGGGCAGCCGATCACCGCCGCGGGACAGAAGCCGACGCCCGTCACCGAGATCGCCTGGAACGACGAGGACGCCTTGCCGTTCGCGCTGTGCCTGTCCTCGTCGTTTCTCGACGCCAACGGCACGGTGCAATCGCTCGTCGACGTCAGCGTCGCGTTCGGCAACGTCGTGCTCGCCGACCAGGGACTGTCGATGCCGGCCAGCCAGCTGGAGCCGGCCATCCCATCGCCGACGCTCGTGCGCGCGCCGGTGCAGGTCGATCGGTGCAACCCGACGGCGCCTGCGCGGTTTCCCGTTCGCTACCGGCCGACGCTGCCGGAAGCCCCGGTGACACAGGCGCAGCCCCTGCCGTTGATCGGCGCGCCGGTCACGCCGAGCCCGGTCGCGCTGTCGGCGACCGGCAGCGTCGCGCTCGTGGACGGCCAGGGCAACGCGGGCCTGCTGGTGAAGGCGAAGGCGCCGGTCGCCTGGCCTCCCCTGTTCGGCATCCTTGCCGCGGCGAACGCGGACGTCCCGACGAATCTCGACCTGTCTGTCGTCTTCGATCCGCCGGGCGGCCCGGCCGGCGTCGCGGGCCCCGTGGTCCTCGAAGTCTTGCCGGACCTGACGTTGGCGGCGAACCAGCCGGACTCGGCGCCGCTCGCGATCGACGCGCAGTCGCGCTTCGTGCGCGTGTCGCCCACGTCGCTGCTTCCGGCGGCCAACCCGGCCAACTTCCCGGCCGCGCCCACCATGCTTCCGGTCGCGGGAGCCTTCAGCCTGGTCGATGGCGGGAACGTGCCCTACCTCGATCTGCAGGTGCAACCCGCGCTCGGCTGGCCGGCGCGATTCCAGGTGCTCGTCGAAGGTCATCTCGACGCCCCCGACACCTTCGACCTGTTGGTGCTCTACAACCCCGGATCCGGCGGGGTCGGCGTAGCGTTGCCGCGCGTCGTCGAGCGCTTCGCGGGCCTGACGCTGGCCACGATCGCCGCGGCGGGCGGCGTGCCGTCCGCGTTGATCGAGGTGCGGTCCTTCGAAGGCCAGCCGCCGCTGGCACAGTCCGCGATGGCCTTGACGCGCACCGATGCCCGTGCGGCGCTGCCCGAAATCACGCTGTCGACCGCGGCCGCCGGTCCCACCTGGACACCCGTGTCCGACCTGCTGGAATCGGGTCCCGACGACGCCGGGTTCGTCGTCGAGGTCGAGTCCGACGGCACTGCGAAGCTGCGCTTCGGGGACGGCGTCAACGGACGCGCGCCCGACGCCGGGACGCAGTTCAACGCGCTTTGTCGCGTCGGTAACGGCAGTGGTGGCAACGTGGGCGCGGACAGCCTAGTGAACGTGGTCGCGGATCCGCGCATCGTGTCCGCGACGAATCCGCTGGCGGCCGTGGGCGGTGTCGACGCGGAGACGGCGGACCAGATCCGGCGCCGCGCGCCGCAGGCCTTCCTGACCCAGGAACGCGCCGTCAGCATGGCCGACTACGCGCAGGTCGCCGAGTCCGTCGCTGGCATCGTGGACGCCGAGGCGACGCTGCGCTGGACCGGCAGCTGGTATACGGCCTTCGTCGTGGCCGAGCCCGCCAGCGGCGGCGCGCTCGCCACGGCGACGCGCAGGGCGCTCGCCCGCCGCATCGACCGCGCGCGGCTTGCCGGCGAGGACTTCGAGCTCGAGGGACCGGACTACGTGCCGCTCGAGATCGAGCTGACCGTCTGCGTCGCCCCCGACGCGTTCCAGGCCCAGGTGCGGACCGCGCTCGCCGCCGCCCTCGGCAGCGGGCGGATGCCGGACGGCACGCCCGGCTACTTCGCGCCGGGACGCTTCCGGCTCGGGCAGACGGTGTACCTCAGTCCGCTGTATGCCGTCGCGCGCGGCGTGGCGGGGGTCGCGAGCGTGCGCGCGACGGTGTTCCAGCCGCAGGGCGTCGCGACGTTGGTCCCGCTGCGGCGCGGCGAGATCCCGCTGCGCCCGTCCCAGATCGCCCGCATGGACAACGACCGGAGCCTGCCGAATCACGGTCGGCTGCGGCTGGTCATGGTCGGCGGAAAGTGAGGCCTCGATGAGCTGCACCGGCACCCCCGACTGCGCCTGCGGCTGCTGCGCGGGCGTGAGCGTCCAGACGCCGCGCGGGGAAGACAATCCGCCCGGGCTGTCAGCGATCGCGTACCGCACCGGCACGTGGGCGACCTTCCGCGAGACGATGCTTGCCCGCCTGTCGTCGGCCGACTATCCGGCGTTGGCGCGCCTCAAGACGCGTTCGACCGACGACTTCAGCATCGCGCTGCTCGACGCGGGCGCGGTCGTGCTGGACATCCTCACGTTCTACCAGGAGCGCCTCGCCAACGAGAGCTACCTGCGCACCGCGACCCAGCGCGACTCGCTGGCTTACCTGGGCCGGTTGATCGGCTACCAGCCTGCGCCGGGCGTGTCGGCGTCGACCTGGCTCGCGTTCACCGTCCGGGCCGCCATCGGCCTGCCGACCGATCCGAGCACCACGGCGATCACGATCCCGGCCGGCAGTCGCGCGCAGAGCGTGCCGGCGCAAGGAGCAACGCCGCAGACCTTCGAGACCTCGCGCGACATCCTGGCCAAGCCGGACTGGAACGCGCTCCCGGTGCGCGCGGGCGTCGCGTGGCTTCCCTCCACTGGACAGACGCAGGCCTGGCTCGCCGGCACCGCGACGCAACTGCACCCGGGCGACGCCATCCTGGTGGTGGGCGACGAGCACCTGCAGGTGTCGACGAGCACGCACTGGGACCTGCGCATTGTGACCGCGGTGACGACGGATACCGTGAACCAGCGCACTCTGGTCACCTGGGCGGGGGGCCTCGGCGGCGGGACCAGCGCACCGGCACACCGTCATTCGATGTTCCTCGCGCTGCGCCAGCGCGCGTCGCTGTTCGGCTACAACGCACTCGACCCGCGGATGCTGGCCCCGCTCACGCTGGGCGCGCTGCAGACAAGCCAGGTCGTGAGCTCCGGCGACTTGCCCGAGTGGAACTTCGGGCGCGACAACGCCACCGGCGACGACCTGTGGGCGCTGAACCTGCTCGACCTCGACGCAGCGTATTCGAAGATCGTGCCTGACAGCTGGCTGGTCGTCGCGACGCCCGACGGCAACGTCACGCGGTCGCCGGCGGGCGCGCTCACGCTGTACCAGGCGAAAGCGGTGAGCAACGTCTCGCGCTCGGACTACGCTGGCTCGGCCAAGATCAGCCGCATCACGGTGGACCTCGGGCAGGACCTGCAGGCGGCCTACCAGGCGACGCGACGCGTCACCGTCTACGCGCAGAGCGAAGAGCTCGCGACGACGGACAAGCCGCTTGCCTGTCCGCTGTACGGCGCGTTCGTCGACCTCGACGTGATCCGCGACGATCTCGCGGGCGTCGTCGCCATCGCCGTCCAGGGCAAGAGCCAGAAGCTGACAGCCAACCACCTGGCGAACGGCCTGCGCTTCGTGCCCGACGACGGCTCTGATCCCGTGCTCGTGGCGATGGGCGACATGTTCGCCGTCGCGCGACCGCCGGCCTTCTTCACGGCGGGCGGCGAGATCCCCGACTGGACCGGCGCGACGGCGTCGTTCACGCTCGCCGTCATCGACGCCAATGGCCGCAGCGGTACGCTGGCCGCCAGGCTGGTGCAGTTCGACCTGACGCCGAGCGACAAGAACGATCCGGTCGTCCAGGAATTCGCCGAAATCGCGCAGGTGCTAGTCGCGGCGACCGGCGGACCCCATACCCGGCTCGTTCTCAAGAATCCGCTGGTGTCCTGCTACGAGCGCGCCGTCACGACGATCAACGCGAATGTGGGCCCGGCCACCGCCGGCAGCTCGGTGACCGAGCTCCTGGGCAGCGGGTCGGCGGTGACGCCGAACCAGGTCTTCGTCCTGAAGCAGGCACCGCTCACCTACGTCGGCGCCGCCACGCCGACGGGGCGGCAATCGAGCCTGGCGGTTCGCGTCGGTGGCGTGACCTGGGACGCCGTCGCCTCGCTCTATGGAGCGGCGCCCACGGCCAGCGTTTACACGAGCACCGACCTTGGCGGCGGCGCGACACGCGTGACCTTTGGCGACGGCGTCGAGGGCGCGACGTTGCCGACGGGCCAGAACAACATAAGTGCGACCTATCGCGTCGGACTGGGTGCGGCTAGCAACGTGGGCGTCGGCGCCATCACGACGCTCGTCGACCGGCCCGTCGGGGTCTCCGACGTCACCAACCCGATGGCGGCGACCGGCGGCCAGGACGCGCAGAGCGTGGAGGACATCCGCGCGAACGCGCCGCTGTCCGTCATGACCTTGGGGCGCGCCGTCTCGCTCGAGGATTTCGAACGCTTCGCGGCGGCCTTCGCCGGCATCTCGAAGGCGCAGGCCGACTGGATTCCGGCCGGACCGTACCGCGGCGTCCTGCTCACGCTGGCGGGCGCTTGCGGCGCGGCGATGCCTCTCGGCGATCCGACGCGCGCGCGGCTCGTGGCGGCGCTGGCGGCTGCAAGCAGCGGCAACGTCGTGGTCTGGCCGCAATCCTTCCTGGAGACCTGGTTCCGCGTCGGCGCACAGGTTTGCTACGACTCGCGCTACGACGCCGCCGTCGTCGAGGCCGCCGTCCGCGCGCTGTTGCAGCGCACCTACTGCTTTGCCGCACGGGGCTTCGGCCAAGGCGTGTCGCGCGACGAGATCGCAGCGTTGATCCAGGGTGTCGCTGGCGTGGTCGCCGTCGATGTCACGCAGCTCGACGTCGTGGCGACGAGCACCGCGGGCGACCTCGGCAGCGCGGCCTGGTCGGTTTCCGCGTTCAACGCGTGGATGTCCGGGGCCCTGGCGACGGCGCTGCCGCGGCCCTGCAGCGACGGGATGCAGTCGATCTGTCCGTATCGCCCGCGCGTCACTCCGGGCACGTTGCCGCTGCCGGCAGAGATCCTCGTGCTCGCCCCTGATCCAAAGAAGCTTGTGCTCGGAGTTCTGACATGACCTCGTCCCTCTACGACCTGCTTCCCGCCGTTCACCGGATGCGCGATGCGCGCATCGCCCTGTCGGCCGATCTGTTGACGGCCGCAGAGAAGGCGACCCTCGGCGCGCTTCAGTTGCTCAATCCCGCGCCGGGCACACCCCAGCAGTTCCAACTCGACGGCTTGCTCGCCAAGGCCGCGCGCGGGCCGCTCAAGTCGTTGCTGATGGTCATCGACGAGCAGCTCGCCGCGATGGCCGAGGACCTCGACCAGCTGTACGACGACCAGTTCATCGAGACCTGTGCCGAATGGGTCATCCCCTACATCGGCGACCTCGTGGGCTACATCCCGATCCACGGCATCGCGGCCGCGGTCGACAACACGCGTGCCGCGGTGGCCAGCACCATCGCGCTGCGGCGGCGCAAGGGCACGCTGCGCGTGATCGAGGAACTGGCGCACGACCTCACGGGCTGGGGCTCCCACGCGCGTGAGATGTTCGAGCTGCTGGGTGCCACCCAGTACGTCAGGCACCTGCGCCGGCATTGCCGCTACGCACCCGACGTGCGCGACTGGCGCACATGCCTGTACGTCGACACCGGCTTCGACCGCTGCATGCATCGGGTCGACGTGCGCTCCGTCGCCCGGGGCCGCGCGCGGTTCAACGTGCCTAACATCGCCATCTTCCTGTGGACGCAGGCGGCCTATCGCGTCACCGCCGCTCCGGCCGCGGCCTCGGCCAAGAACCTGGCGGGCGCGCCGCGTTGCTTCCGGTTCTCCTCGCTCGGCATCGACACGCCGCTGTTCCACCGCGCGCGCGCATTGCCGCCAGGCGGCCTCGATCCGGTGCAAGCCGCCAACGTCGCCGACCGGCTGCGCAGGCGCGTGCTCTGCGAGGATCTCAAGGCGGGCGTAGGCGCCGGCTACTACCGTCCGACGGGCAGCCTGTCGGTGTGGCTCGACGGCCGGTTGGTCGACCCCTTCGAGATCCGCGTCGCCAACCTCTCGGGGCCGGACGGCGCCTGGAGCAACCTGCCCGGCCCCGCCAGCGCGGCCCAGCCCTACGCGCTGGTGATCGACCCCGAGCTCGGGCGTCTCGCCTTGCCCGACCCGGGCGCGGCGCCCGTGCCGGTGGTCACGGCGACGTGGCACTATGGATTCGCGGCGGACCTGGGCGGTGGCGAATACGAGCGCGCGTCCAGCTTCATCCAGACCGACCCCGTGTGGGTGCTGCCGTACCCGGACACGGCGCAGCCCGCCCGCTACGCCACGCTCGCCCAAGCGCTCGCGTTCGCCGTCGTGCAACTCGCACTGAACGGTACGGTGGCGCTCGAGATCACCGGCAGCGCGACGCTAGCCTCGCCCGCGCTGGCCGTCGACCTGCCTGCCGGCACGACACTCGAACTGCGTGCCGCCGACGGGGCGCGGCCGACCCTGTTGCTCGCGGGCCAGATCGACGTCTCGGGAGACGTGTCGAGTACCTTGGCGATCAACGGGCTGCTGATCGCCGCCGACACGGGCATGGCGCCTGGCGCGCCGGCGCCCGCCGCGATGTTGCACGTTCCGGCGCTTCGGCCCGGCGGCGGCGTCAACGCGCTGGCGCGATTGCAGCTGACGCACACGACGCTCGTGCCGGGCTGGGCCGTCGATACCACCCCCAGCAGTTGCGCCCAGCCGCGCTTTCCCGGAGCGCCGGCGCTCCTCGTCGAAGCGCCCGGATGCCAGGTGGAGGGCCATGGCGCGATCCTCGGCGCGATCCTGGCGGTGCCGCTGGCGGATGTGACGCTCGTCGACTGCATCGTCGACGCCTGCGACCGCAGCGGCGTGGCTCACGCGGCCCCCGACGGCCAGTCCGCGGGTGCGAGCCTGGCGATGAACGGCTGCACCGTCGTTGGCAAGGTGCATGCGTCGGCGCTTTGCCTGGTCAGCGACAGCATCTTCTGGTCGGCGCTGGCATCCATCGACAGCTGGTCCAGCGGTCTCGTCGCCGACCGGAAGCAGGAAGGCTGCGTGCGCTTCAGCTTCGTGCCGGTCGGCGCGCGCCTGCCGCGGCACTACGAATGCGTCCAGCAGGTGCTCGCCGGACCCGAGCCGCTGTTCGCGAGCCGCCGCTACGGCACCCCGGACTACCTGAAGCTGCTCGTCTCGACCGACGACGTCATCCGGCGCGGGGCGTCGGATGGCGGCGAGATGGGCGCCTTCCACGCGTTGCTCGCGCCGCTGAGGGAAAGCGACCTCGCGATCCGGATGCGCGAGTACCTGCCCGTCGGCCTGCAATCCGGCGCGATCGTCGAGAACTGACACGCCCAGCGTGCGAAAGAGGAGCCTGCCGTGACCTTCGATCTCAGTCGCAATACCTTCGATCCCTGGAAGGACTACCAGGGCGTCGTCGTCGAGCAGGGCCGGGTGCAGACCGACGCGGACTGGAACGAATGGCTGGCGAGTTCGCTGCGCCGGGTCCAGGCCGGGACGCTGGACATCCTGGGCGGCACGGTCGTGCCGCAGACCACGCCGGCCGCGTTCCAGGTCACCGCGATCGTCGCCGGAGGCGTCAACAGCCTCACGATCGGTTGCGGACGCATGTACGTGGACGGGCTCCTTGTCGAGAACCACGGTCTGCGCAAGAACGCTGTCTGGGATCCGGCGCTGGCCGAACTCTCCGGCTCGCCGCAGCCTGCGCCCCAGGTGGCCGCGACGATCGACTACAAGGACCAGCTGTACGCGGACGTATCGCTGCTGTCCGGCAACGGACCGCTGCTCGCCTACCTCGACGTCTGGACGCGCCCGGTCAATTTCCTGCAGGACGCGGATCTCGTCGACCCGGCGATCGCCGTCGATACCGCGGGCCGGTTGCAGACAGTCTGGCAGGTGCGGCTGATGGACGCGTCCGGTGCGAACGGCGGCTCGGCGATCGTCTGCGGCACGTCCGACGCGAAGGTGTTCCCGAAGCCGAGCGCCGGCCGGCTCACGACGGGAACGGTGCCGAACGCCGCATCCGGCCCCTGCTGCCTCGGCGATTCGAACGGCTATTCGGGCGTCGAGAACCAGCTCTATCGCGTCGAGATCTGGGGCGCGGGCGTCGGCAATGCCGTTGCGACGCCGGCGGGCGCGACCTTCAAGTGGTCGCGCGAGAACGGATCGGTGCAGACCGCGGTCACCGCGATCACCCAGGGCTCGAGCACGCTCGGTACGCCGACTGCCGTGCTGACCGTCACCAGCGTCGGTCGCGACCAGGTGCTCGGCTTCCTGCCGGGCAACTGGATCGAGCTGACCAACGAGGCGCTCCAGCGCAATGGCTTGCCCGGTGAAATGTGCCAGATCGACCAGGTCGACGCGTCGAGCCGCACGATCACGCTGACTCTCCCGACGGCGGCGCCATTCGCCGCCGGGACGCCGTTGGTGCCGCAGGACTGCACGCGCATCATCCGTTGGGATCAATCAGGCAAGGTCTACCTGTCCGACCTCGCGACCGTCTGGTGGGATCTCGACGCGCCGACGAGCCGAGGGGTGATTCCGGTGCCGGCGCCGGGCACGACGCTGGTGCTCGAGTCGGGCGTCACGGTGGCGTTCGACCTCGATACGTCGGCAACCGCGAGCGGCCAGTTCGGCTCGGGCGACTTCTGGTCCTTCGCGGCGCGCACGGCGACGGGGCAGGTCGATACGCTGGCCAAGGCGCCGCCACTCGGGCCGCATCACCATTACGCCAAGCTCGGCATCGTCAGCTTCAATCCCCCGAGCAATCCCGACTGCCGGACGCCCTGGCCGCACGCTGGCAGCGGCGGGTGCGGTTGCTGCGCCGTGACGGTGGGCGACGGCACGAACAGCGTCGGCGAGTACACGTCGATCAACGCCGCGCTCAAGACGCTGCAGGCTTCGGGCGGGGAGGTGCGCATCCTCGCCGGGCAGTACTTCGAGGACGTCGTGGTGAAGGGCATGCACGACATCGTCATCACCGGCTGTGGCCATCAGACGCGCCTCGCATCGGCCGCCGCCAAGACGGGTGCCGTCGCGGCGGCCGGCGCGGGCCTGTCCCAGCTCGCGGCGGTGCTCACCGTGATCGATTCGCAGCACATCGAACTGCGCGACTTCTGCGTGCTGGCTGCGCGCGACGAGGTGGGCGTGCTGCTTGACACTGCTGCGCCGCCGGCTGCGCCGACGGTCTCGGTGAAGGCGCCAGTCGCCGCCTCGCTCGCCGAGTCTCGCGCTCGCGGCAACATCGACGTCGCCGTGCTCGACCTCGACATGGTCGCCTCCACGCTGCCGGCTGTCGCGGTGTTCCAGGTGGAAGTTCTGCGTATCGAGCAATGCCGCGTGGCGATGGCGGACATCCGGAGCCAGTGGCCCGCCGTCTACGTGGCGGGCCGCGAGATGGGCGTCGAGCGCAACTGGGTGGGCATCGTCGGCACGCCCGGGGCGATCCGATGGATGCCGGACTTTCTCGTCGGAGATCAGTCCGCCGCGGTGAAACTCGCCCGGGCCGAGGCCGCAACCGACACACACGCCGCGCCGGCCGCCGCGGCCCGTAGCCTCCCGGGCGCGGATGTCGCCATGACCCAGGGCGGCATCCAGGTCGCCGGCGGTTCGGTCGGCGTGCTCGTCGCCGACAACCTGGTGGAGGACGGTCGAGGCAACGCGATCACGCTGGGCAGTGCGCGCCTCATCGACGTGAAGGGCAATGGTCCGCGTCGGCCGCCGGGTATCGTCGTCACGACGATCGATCCGTGCGACGACCACGTCACGCTGGAGTGGCCGCCGAGCGTCGGGTCGGACCGTGACCGCTTCTCGGTCGTCGCAGGGCCTCCGCTGCGCGACATCCGCATCATGCGCAATCGGCTGCGTGGGGTGGGCCTGTGCGGCATCGGGCCGGCGGGGTTCGGCGCCAGCGAGGTCGTCACGGTTGAGCGTCTGTCCATCGTCGGCAACTTCATCACGTCGACGATGCGCGCGACACCTCGTCCGACCACCAAGATCGTGACCGACATCGGTTACGGTGCGATCGCGCTGCCCGATGTCCAGGGCGTGCACATCCTCGACAACGTCATCACCGATTTCGGGCCGACGCCCGGCGCCGCGCTGGTGTGCGGGATCTACGTGCTGCACGCCGAGCAGGCGATCATCGGCCGCAACCAGATGCAGGAGACACGCGACTGGAACCACGCCTATGTGCAGGACGCGAGTACCGGCAACCCGTTGCGGGGAGGGATCGTCATCAATATCGCGACGCCATCCAGCTTCGCGGCGGATCCGTCAAAGGGGGCATTCAACCCGACGACATTCTCTGGCGCGAACAGGGCGCAGCCAGTGCCGGTGTTCAAGCCGACGCTGCCGTCGTTGATGGTGCAGGGCAACCTGGTGCGAACGGCACTCGGGCCAGCCTTCCAGGTGACGGGTTCGGGATCGTTCGAGATCACGGGCAACCACTTCGCCTCGGGCGGCACCGTCGGGACGCCGGACGCGGAACTCGCGCTTACGGTGAGCATTGTGAACCTGGCGTTGTCGCTCGAACAGGCAGAGCTCGAGCAGTTCAGCGGCGTCTGGGAAACGACGGCCGCCGGCGCGTCGAAGCGGGGCGACGGCTCGGACGCGGCCTCGTCGGACGGCAATGTGCTGTTCACCGACAACGTCTGCGAGCTGGAGACGCGTGCGAACGGGCGCAACGGCTTGGTCTCGGTACTCATCTTCACGCTGGACCACGTCACCGTCGCCAACAATCGCTGCTGGGTCGACGGCCTGCCGGGAGGCGTCGACCTGGACCTGTTCGCCTTCGGCGTGACGACGCAAGTGTGCGGCAACCGGCTTCAGGAAGTCCTGGGGACAGGGGCCGTGTCAGGCATGACCTTCGGCCTGTTGAATGTCACGACGAACAACGTCTCCACCGCCTGCCTGCTTGCGAAGGGCCCGGTCCACCTCATACGCGCTCAGAACCTTGACTGGGCAACGGGCAAGTTCTGCGAGGCGCTGCAGGAACAGTACATCAGGCAGGGCTGATCACATACCGTCAACTTCTTTCTTCGAAGGATCTCGCCATGAACGCCACTTCGTCTTCGCGCGCCGCGGGGGCCTTGCCGCGATCAACCGCCGGCGGCAGGTCCGCTGCAAGCGACGATCCCCTGGGATTCGCTTCGTCCGTCGTTGGCGTGGTCGATGCTGCCGCGCTGGACCGCATCGACAGCCTGGTCCGGGTCCAGCAGGCGCGGCTCGCCCATCAGCAGCGCAGTGCTACCGATGCCGTGGCGCGGCTCGGCGCGCAGTCAGCGCCAGCGAGTGCGTCGCAGGCCCTGGTGGCGGCGACGGCGACGGCCGTCGGCCGTTTACAGATGGTGCAGCAGCAGATAGCCACGCCCGCGCCGTCGGTGCCCGCCAACGGCTGGGTGTTGCACGGTCGCGTCTACGACGCCTCGTTCTCGCCGCGGATCCGGCAGACTGTTTACCTTGTCGACGATCAGAACCGCTACGTCGGCGCACATGGCTATGCCTACACAGACCAAAGCGGGTATTTCCTGCTGCGCCAGACGGGCCCGGACGATGGCCAGGACGTGGCGGACGACGCCGGGTCGCCGCGCGTCACTGCGAGCCGGTCAAGACGAAAGGACGCAGCGCCCGCGTCCAGCGATGACTTGTTCGTCGCCGTCGCGGATATGAACGCGCAGCCCGTGCATTTGGCATCCTCGCCGTTCATGCCGTCTCCGGGCAAGGCGAGCTACCGAAGCATCGTGCTGGCGCCCGGCGGCAAGCCGATCGGCGATCCGCCGGACGAGGTGCGGGCCGTCGCCATTCCGCCGATCAAGCCTGGCGGATCGCCCGGCGGCGGATGACTGGGGCGAGTCATACGAGAACCAGTACTAGGGCAAGGCTGATCAAGCCATGCTTTTCGTTGAACAGTGATGCGGGTCTATCAGTGACATGAAATCCGACGACCACGCCGGACTTTGGTCGATTGTGGTGCGCAATTAGAGACAAATCGGTCCGTTCGGACTCTGGCTACGGGCCATTTGCCCGCTCCTGGTTCGCTATGCACGCACTTGTGCCAACAGTGGTTGCCTCGCGAGATAGATGTTGGCCATCGCCAGCGTCACAAATGCCCGGGTCGCGTTCTTCGCCAGTCCGCGATAGCGAACCTTGTCGAAGCCCCACAGCCGTTTGACCACCGCGAAGACGTCAGGCAACGACGGGGACTCTCGGACACTCACGGCGCACGCTTCCATGCCAATCAGGCACTGCTCCATGTTGGCGAAGAACTCGAGGACCTGATTACGCTTGAGCTGCTTCTTGAGCACGGCCTTCCCGCTCTGGTCCACGCCGTGGATTTGCAGCACGTTCTTTGCCAAATCGATACAAACAGTCGCAATCTTCATGACGGATGCTCCTTCAGTGGTTCAGGCGGTTGAGTAACGCTTCAACTTTGGCATATCCAATGCCGCGATAGGTGGGGGCGTCCATTCCATTACTTCACGCCGACGATCAGACGTTGACGGCGGCGATGCTCGATCGATTGCTGCACCACGCGCACATCGTGCAGATCGCGGGCGAGAGCTACCGTCTGAAGGACAAGCGCAAGGCTGGCCAGGCAGCAAGAAGGGCAACGCCGGCGGCAAGACCGGCGCGCGTTGCTCGGCGCCTCATCCATGAGGATTGCTCTTTCTGCGCGGAGAGCAGTAAGGGGCCAGCGAACACACGCAGCCCGGCACTTGCGCCGACGTTATGCGGCGCTACCGCCCGGGCGCCAGAGGTGCGGCAGCAGTTAGTCGATGTCGCGGGCCTTGTGCGTTGGCAGGCGCGTGAGCACGTCCCTCAGGTATGCATAGGGATCAAGGCCGTTGAGCTTGGCCGACTGGATAAGGCTCGTGATCGCGGCCGCACGCTGGCCCGCGACCAGACTGCCGGCGAACAACCAGTTTTTGCGTTCATGCTCATTTATGCATGAGAGGAACAACTGGTTGTTCGCCGGGAGCCTGCGTGCCGGCAAACGTGCCGCTGCGGTCATGAGCCTCGTGCACTCGGCGCGGCTCAACGGGCACGATCCGTATGCCTACCTGAAGGACGTGCTCGAGCGCTTGCCCACGCAGCCCGCAAGCCGCGTCCAGGAGTTGCTGCCACATCGCTGGCAGCCGGCCATCACTTCGAGTTGATCGAGCTGGCCGTCGTCAAGACGTGTTCGCCGGACGCTTACCCAGCGCGGCCTTCACTTCAGCCACTGGTGCAGCCACTGGCCGCAATCGCTGGCGCCGGCCAGCGGCCAACTCACGGTGACGGTCGTCGCGCCGCGGCGCAGCTCGATGCGGATGTCCGGCAAGGGCGCTACGGCCTCAGTTGGGCGCGGTGCTGACAGCGCCGTTGGCAACGGCAACGCAACGAATTCTCCGACCACCTTTGGACTGGTCGCGCTCGCCACGCCGGCCGCACGCCGTAGCCACCGGTGCACGAGATTGGCGTTCAACCCGTGCGCTTGCGCGATGGCCGCGACAGAGGCGCCAGGGGCCTTGCATGCGGTCACGACGGCACTCTTCAATTCCGCGCTGTGGCGACGACGGGGAAGCTTCCTGAAATCCATAGATGTCCATCTAACTTAGATGCACACCATCCTCGCGAACCGATCCCTCGACTTCAACGTGTGTTGGCTGGCCGCTTACGGAGAGCATTCGATCAGAAGCCATCAAGTGCAAACACTGCGGCTCGATGCTTGTGGCCGACGCTTCGCTCGAGCCGACCTTGCTGCTATAGCGTTGTGAATTGAGCAGCGCGCCGTCTTGCAGGACGGGGGCTCAAGACGTCTACGGCTTGGCCGGCGGCTTCGCAGCCGCTGCCGCTTTAGCCTTGGCTGCTTTTGCCGCCGTCTCGGCGTCATAAACGGCCTTAGCCTGCTTGACCACCTCGGCCGCCACTTCAGTACTGCTTGAGATTCCCGGCGCCTGACTGGACACCTCAGCCCCACAATCATTGCGGAACGAGACGACGCCCTTGGCCGGCAATCCTATCGCCTCTAGGTATCTCGCATCTGCAACGCGAACCGTTGACGTAAACCCTTTTACTGGACCTGACTGCGCTTGCGTCTGATCTGTCGTCGACGTTGCCACCGGCGCCTGTGCGCCAACCGGAGGGACTGGCGGAGGATGTTTGTTTGGCGAACCATTCGCCGGCGCAGCGCCCTTGGCTGTCTTTGTCGGCGCCTGCTGATCCTTGGCCATCTGCGCTGCGGCTGGCGTGGTCGCAGTGTCAGAGGTAGATGCAGGCGCGGGTCCGGGAGTGAGGTTCACTACGACGTCCCGGCATGAAGCGTAGTACAGCACAGACTCGTTCGTGTTCAGATGTCCAGCGTCGAATGCGTCAATTGAAATTGCGTCAGGCGCCGCCGGATAGATGGTCAAGGAAATCGTTGAAGCATTTGGTCCAGGGATCTTCTCGCAGGTCCGCACTGAATTCAGATCGTCAGTGCACCCACTCGGACTCTGCGGCGCCAGATAGTCGTCCATCACCATTCGCATCGGAAAGGCTGCTGGCGCCACACCTGGCCCACTGCCCCCAAGCAACGGAAGCACTGTCGTCGCAATCGAGGCGGCACTATCGATCAGTTTGATTCGGTTGTCCTGCATCGACACGTCCGCCGTATCCAATAGTTGCGTGTTCGTCTTGTACTTGAATCCGATGTCCGTCTTGACGCCCCATGTCGAGCTCGACCCGTGAGCCGTGTAGTAAACGTCCAGCGGCGAGTCAATGAGAACTGCCGATGCCGACACCCCACCCGTGTCTTGCGCAATCACCAGCGTCGAATGCGCGAATCTGAACTTCTGCCAACCCTGAGGGTTTAGCGGCTGATTCGAAGTGGTTTGGCCCGCGGCACCAGGCTGCAGCTTGGTGTACTGCACTGTGGGAGCAGCACAACCCCAAAGCGTCGTCAACAAAGCCACCGGGACCATGAAACGGAAGGCGTGCATTCCTATTCTCCTTTTCACTTCTCCTGTCCGCGACTATCCTCGCTTTCCACCGCAGACACAACGATGTCTTGCGACTTGATAGTGAAGGACCATATGTCAGCCCTTGACTCTCTACCCACCGCCTCCCTGGATCTGACCAGTCCAGACCCCACTGCCGATGGCGGGCAACCCTCCCTAATGCTTTCGTCCTTCTCGATCGCAAGCCAGGAACAAAATGAATGGTGCTGGTCCGCCGTAGCTCTCGCCATCACCTCCTTCTACGGCATCGGCACTGGAACGACGCAATGCCAGTTGGCCAGTTCGGTGCTCAATCTGGCTACCTGCTGTGACACCCCAGGGGGCTGCAACAGCACCGCCGAACTACAGACGGCGCTTGCCAAAGCCGGCGTCGCAACTTACGTGTATGCCGCCCCACTGGGCGCACCGGACATCACCAACCAATTGCAGCACCAGCGCCCCATTGGTGTGCGCATCGTCTGGGGCACCACAAACTCCGCCCACTTCATTTCTGTCTTCGGCATCTACGACACAGGCGATCAAGGGATCTGGGTTGATGTCGGCGACCCTGATCCCGCGGTGGGGCTTGGAAGCACATCGCTCGCTGCGCTGACGTCGAACTATCGAAGCGCTGGCGGCTTCTTGTCCCACTACTATCTGACCTGACCGCGAGGCTCGAGATGAAACCCACTCCCGAAGCCGCACATGCTGCGTTGAAAGAGCAGCTTTCTCTTGTCATCCGAACTTCGCACCTGGCTTCAAGCAAACTTGGCAACAAAACTGTTGAGGCCCGCGGCCCCATCCCGCTTTACACGGGCGATGTCGCTCATCCAGGCAACTTCAAAAATCCCAAAAGAGTAGGCTGGCGCTACTTGCTCATGGAAGGCGATAAGCCTCTCGCAACCGCAGACCTCAAGCAAGCGACAAACGGCAAGCTTGTGCTCCTCAGTCTTCATTACGAAACCGCCGCAACCCATCTGCACCGCGCCCTGACTCAGTGCGATAGTACGACCGCCGACTCGAGGGAACTGCGCCTTCTCGTTCTTCCACGGCTTCATGCACATGTCATTTGGCTTTTTGGCAAAGATCAACGCTTCATCGTGTCCCACTCACACGCGATGCAAGCCGATCAGAACCAACCACTGACCAAGCAAGACTTGACCAAATTCGTGGTCCAGCGGCACACGGAAATTTTCGAGCGACGCAGGCTCACAAACTGACGCATAGTCACATCCGCGTGACATTCGTCGCTTGCGGTCGGCAATCCGCTGAACCAGATGCACCCAAAAGGGTGCAGGGGAGTTTGACTGCTCGTATTTCGCGCCAGGCCTCATAGCAATTGAGGATGCACACCGCCAACGTGACCCTTTAGCATCGCGACGACCGGTCAGCCCGCCACTCACGCGGCCGTCGCCGACAACAACGATCAAAGGGGTGTCATGACCGCCTCCCTGTTTGTTTTGGCTTCGCCGAAGCCTGGTCTCGGGTGCCATGCTTTGCTGCCTCGCATGTGCAGCTGCGACACCTGCATCCCCGACTTACAAAATCAAGTGCGCCTATGCGGACCAGTCCCCCACTTTCGCGTCGGTCTACGCCCTTTGGCTCAAACTCTTCAATTCGAGCGTTCCGCCCACCTCTTACGACCCAACCGATTGCTTCCGCGGCAAATCACTGAACATCCTCGAGGGGCCAAGCGACATTATTGTCGTAGTCGATCAGGCTGATTACGACGCCGCGATCGCCGACGCCAAAGGCAAGCCCATGCGGCTTTTCTTGAATGGTTTTGACATGGGCGCACAGGGCGCTTTGCTCAGCCACGATCGAAATCAAACCATGGACAACGTGGCCCTGCGATTTAGCGTAGGTGCACGACATGAGGGCGCACAGGCCTTTTGGTCAGCGGTGTACCAAGATCACGGGCTTTTAGACCTCGCACCACTCCAAGCCGGTGTTGGCTGGCAATCAGAACCAGCGTTTGACGGACCGCTGGACTTCGGAGAGCCCTTGTTCGTTAGCGTCACCGGTTAGATCGCGCTCACCCTTGCGACGCTCTTGATGGCTGCGTGCGTTGCGTTCTTCGCATGGGTCATGCACGCCACCGATTTCTTCAGAAGAGCTCCGATGCTCCCCCTATGGCTTGACACTCGGGTCGTGAGGCGTCTGTGCCCGGCCTGTTAAGGAAGAATTTTGCTACTTTTTCAGCGGTAGTCGGACTTGCATTGTCTGTCCAGCCCAAATTGATGCCGAAAGTTTGACTCTCGTACTGCAGGTATTTTTTTGCATTGTCGTTTTTCAAAGAAAAGTTTCGGTCCGGAAGCCCGTCAAACTTTTCCTTGGGTAGGACCAACGTTGCGGGGGTCGTCGTCATGAATTTCCATTGGCGGAAGCTCTCCGCCACTTCGCTGATGTTAGCCATGGTGTATTCCTTTAATGTCCGTCGTAAAAGAAATGTTCATTGGTGTTTGGCACCAAGAGCAACAGAGGAAGGTTAGGTGGTTTGAAGATCTCCTTTGAGAGTGAATGTGCATTGAGGTTATTACCCACGCGTCGCCCACGCGAGCGCAATGCGATAGCCTCTGTAGATCGCTTGTTCGTTGCGAAAGGAGGCGGCTGTCTGGCGTGAACGGAGTTAATAGGGATTTGGGCGCTTGTCGGCCACATGCCGCACTCAAGCAGCTAATTGGCGGCTTCGTCGCTTCTAGTTCGCAATGCACGAAACCCGAGGTCCTCTCTCAATGCACTTACTCAACTGCGGCGAGGCTGTCTGAGCCTGCCGCCTCGCCAACGGGCTCGGGCGGCCCCACAGCGCGCAATCCGTCCCGGGCTGTGTCAAGTCGTTCCGGTATTCAGGCGCGTAGCGCTCTGCGCTGCGCTGGACGCCTCCCATGTGGCAAGCAGGTGTTGGAATGCTGACGTGGCGGATTGACTGTGGTCTTATATCCGGCCATTTGGTGCAGACAGGCTCGGGCCTGCTGCTGGCCCTGATGGTGATTCGCGAGGTCGGAGCTCATCTCAGCGTCGGGTTCCGCACAGTGCGTATCCGAGGAGCGCCTACCGACCCACGGTCCAACCGCTTTGCCATCATTCCTGAACCTCACTCGGCCACACTCGTTGCGGACTGAGCCGCGTTCATGGGGTGGCCATCGCTTGCGCGGTCTGGCGTTCGGGTGGCACCGAGTGCCACTGGTTGTCATAGCTGCGCCCGTGGGCGACCAGCGCCCAGGCGGTGCGCACCAGCTTGTGCGCCAACGCCACAGCCACGACGTTGGCCGGACGTATAGGGGGCGATTTGTTTTCGGTGTCAAAAGTGACGCATCGGATCGCTAGCAACGACGTGGGGGTGTGCGGGTAAGTCGTTGATTTCGCGAGCATTGCTGTTCACTTCGCTGCGGCGTATCGTGCCCGGCCCCCAAATCGTCAAGGAGCGCGGCCATGCAAGGCTGGCAGACGTCGTACTTGGGCCTGCGCGACATTCCGGGCGAGCTCAGCGAGTTCGAGTTGCAGGCGTTTTTCAGCTTCAGTCGCGCCGAGCACGAGTTGCTTGCGCGACGCCGCAGCGACAGCCTCAAGCTGGGGTAATCGTACTAATCGTGCGGATTGATACGTTTGCGAGAAAGTTCGCTTTCAATATCAACAACTTAGGCAGGCCAGTTTTCGCGCAGAGATGAGGACCGCAAGAGGTTGTCGTGCACAGGGATTCTTGCCCCGACCGTATCAAACTCCATCGAAAGTACGATTACCCCTGCCTGGGACGTCACTTCAGGCAAATCTTTGAATCAGAACCCTTGCCGAGCAAGCTCAACCCAAGGAAAGGGGTTGACGAAATTACTCCCTTAGTGCACTTTCGTCCTTTCGCTGCAAGCCAAGGAAAAAGTATGAGTACACGTATTCAAGTAGCTTTCCAAGGTGGGGGTGCCAAGCTCGTCCTACTTCTCGCTGTCGCAGAAGTTATCCAAGCTGCGCATCGACTTGGTGAGATCCAGGTAACACGAGTTGCAGGGACTTCCGCCGGATCGATTGTCGCCACGCTCATTGCGGCAGATATTGACATCGCTAGCGTGCGTGGATCAATTATTCGCAAAGATGGCAGTCTTACTGAAGTAGGCGCTGAACTGGCGAATTACTATGGCAGGAAGCCGACGACCTATGAACTCTATCAATGCTATAAGGGAACTCCCTTAAGGAGCATGACTCACCTCGCGAATTGGCTAAGGAATCAGTTCCCTGATGTCAATAGGAGTTATTCGATTAACGATGTAGAGAGCATTGATAACATTCAACTTCTGATTCCCGCCACGAACTTGGGAAGTCGCGCGCTAGTCACTGCCCATACAAACACAAACGTTATCGAGCAGATTTTAAACTCTTGTGGATTGCCTTTCTTTTTTCGTGTTTGGAGCAAAGATGGCTCCCCGACTAGTTTAGTCGACGGAGGTATTGCCGAAAACCTTCCCGTTGATCTGTTGGTTGATAAGCAAGAAGAATTGGGGCCTGTGCTAGCCATTGCGTTTAGCCCTCCAAATACAGTTGCTCCGAGTAGCTTAAAAGAGTTTGTACTGGCAATTCTTGATACTGCAATCTCCCGTGCCGAATCAAAGGCTCGCCAGGGTTTGCCTCAAAGCCAAGTCTTTGAAATTTCGTCCCGGTTTGCGACTTTTGAGTTCAAACGCGCTTTGGAAACGGGCCTCGGTGACTACTACGAACTAATGAAGAGAGATGCTGCGGATTGGCTCAGTACATTTCTGCGCTCCAGAAAAAAAGATTTGAAACAACTCGCTGTCAATCCTTGGAGTGAAACGAATGCAACTGCTGAGTTTCTTCTGAATCAATTGGGTTTGGCGTACCAGCGAATTGAAATGATCAGGCCTATCAAATACCATTCCGTGGTGTTTTCGGTTTTTGCCAATTCGTTGAAGAGTCAAGATGACATACGCGTTACTCAGATTGATACGGCCGAACTCATACTGCGATTCTCTACTTGCAATAATGAAGTATCAAGCTTGGCGATAGGAATCATCGACGCGCAAGTTAGCGATCTTTTGGATCCTAATATGCGACGTCATAAGATTAATATTTCCGGGCGACCCATTGATACAATTGCGATTCCCATGAGAACAAAAGATCATTTCTCTAGTAGGGATCTGTGCGTTTTCTTCGACCCTCCTTTGCCTCCCAATACCGGGCCCTACGAGTTGGAATATGTGGAATACGGAAGCAATTTTTTTGAACCCCTAGCCAAAACAGGTGTTGATGAAATCGAATATACGCCGCGCCGTCCAGGTGGAAATATTGACGAAGTTCGACTAATCGCCTATGTTCCGGAGGAGTTCGATATAACCATGACGCCTCGAGGATCTCGTGGTTCTGCGCGACAACTCGAAAGGCACGAATGCCTTGACGAGGCGCGGTTGCCGGGTATGAAAGGCGTCGGATGGGTCGCCAGAGACGTTCCCATCCTTCCTCCCGGCGCCGGGGAATCTTGGGCGGTAGACCTGTTGCACGTCCTAAGCTAAAATTCGCTTAAGGATTTCATATGTACATCAAGCTTCGCGTTTAGGTCCTTCCCTCTCGAGACTTCTTGCTTGCCTTCTTGGGGTGAGAGCGCGAGCGTGGACGCAAACACTTCAGGTCGTCGATGTGTTGGATGCGGTGGGCCTGGATAAGCCGAACATCGGCATCCTCGACGATGCTTTGCTCGCGGAGGTGCGCAACCTGCCCGAGCTGCCGGAAGGTGAGATCAAGAGCCGGTTCGCAAGTAACGTCGTTCAGAAAAAGAAGTTCTCGGACATGCTGGCAAACGTCGTGCAGCGGTATCAAACCGACCCATCGAAGCCGCTCGCGTGATGGAAGAACTAATCCAGATGGCCAAGAAATTCCGCGAGGCGGCGGGCGTGGCAAAGCTTTGGGCCTGAGCGATGTCGGTGAGCCGCTTCTCCATGCTGCGGGTCGGCCAGACCGCGCAGCGGCGGCGGCGCGACCCGGAAGCGGCACGCGCGGCTATGCGCATCCATCTCGTCAACAGCCGCGAGCGGCTGCGATGGCGCATGCGGAGCCGGAGCGGCGGGACGCTGGGACCCGGACCTGATGCTGCGACCATCGCGCTTGTGCCCGATCACCAAGCGCCTGGCCAAATCCGAAATCAACTCTGACAGTACGTGCCCACGTTTCTGTACATGGGTACGTAACATCACACTTGGTCGCGCTCGAAGGAAGGGCGTGGTTTATTGCCCGGTTACGTCCAACCTGGCGCTGTTGAGTGACTTCGGGCATTCGCGCGCCGATTGCCCCGCTTTAGCCGCGATCTGCCGCGTCACATCGGCGCGCTTGATAATTGCAACGTGCCCCGATACTCCGCGCCATGATCGAAGACATTCCGCCCGACGCACTACGATTCATCGAGACATTAGAAGCGGTCGTTGGGGCGATCTCGGTTTCGGTGCAATTTGTGGCGGTTAGCGATGGCGACAGCCTGCAGTTCGCTGGAGAGTCACCCGATGCGGGCCTCGCTGTAGATCTGAAAGACGCGATCGCTCTAACTCCTTGATTTGCAATCGAGAAGTCTTCTCAAGCGCCACAATTTGCACCGAAACCGAGATCGCCCCGCTTTGTGTCTGTCAAGGAAACGCTCAGGAACTTCGCGCTCACCCCCGAGCAACGGCTGGCGGCCATCGAACAGATGGTTCCTGAAGAAATCGGCGCCTCCACCTACAGCGCTGCAGCGCTGATGCGCCGCTCGTTGACGGACGAGCCCGGCGGCGTCCGTTCGCTTCTCGGCGGCCTGCGCGACCTCGACTTCGAGGGAGATGCCGCCGAACCTGCACTCAGGCAATGGCAGACATGGCGAGCCCTGCGCGAACGTGGGGTGACCGCCCTCCCCGATGCAGAACAGCAGCCACACGTGAGTAGCGCATGGAGCGACCTCGTCGCCGATCCGGATCGCCATCGTGCCTTCCGAGCTTATGAAGCTTGCACGATGACGGCGATGCGAAAGGCGCTGCGCCGCGGCTCCGTGTGGCTCGACCACACGGCGACTTTCCGCGATCGCGACCGCACGCTGATCCCCGCGGCCGACTGGAAGCTCGATCGTGACCCATACGTCGCGATGTTAGCGCAGCCCTCCGAGGACGCCCTGCTCGACCCATTGCTTGCCAACGTCCGCGCCGGCCTTGCCAGTGTTGCCGACGCGCTGTCGGACGGCAAACTCACCATCGATGCGAGCGGCGGCTTGCATTTGCCGGCCCTTGAAGCACTTGACGACGAGGTCATCCCCAAGCGCACCGGCAGAGCGATCTTCGAGACGATCGGCGAACAGTAGTTGCCGGACATCCTGCTCGAACTCGATGCGAATACAGATTTCGGTGAGGCGCTGCTGGGCCACAAGGCGGCGACTACTGATGAACTGCTGGCGTGCTATGCGGGCTTGCTTGCGCACGGTACGGAGATCGATGCCAAGGGCGTCGCGGCGATGATCCCGATGCGCATTTCAGCGATCGTGGACGCGGATTTCAGCGTGATCGCGGACGGTGTTTCAAGGTGATCGTGGACGATCACGGACGCACGCGAGTGAAGGGTTCATCGTTATTCAGTCGTCCACGATCTCGGTGAAGCGGCGCCGTGAGCAGGATCGCCTGATCGTGCGCACTTGGATGTGTGCATTTAACCTTGGCGATTATTGGATTGCCACTGACAGCTAGGCCCATCCGTTACGCTCGGGGCCGCAGGTAGCCCAACTTCAACGAGACTCCCTGCCCTTGCGCGCCACTGGGGGCGCGGGAGCCCGGTGCTCGCTTGAGAACTGGATTTGTCATGCGTGCGCCAAGGTTTAGCGATGACCTGCCTGCAACCTATTGATTTCCATCGGGAAAGTCGGACCAAGCGCCACAGAATGCACCGAAACCGAGATCACCCCATCTAGGAATGTGACCCACGACCATGCTCCCGTTGCTAACTCCGAAAGAAAAGCTTGAATACGCCAAGATTTGTGGTGACAGATTCGTAGAGATTTACAAAGCTCGTCTAGCCATCTTTACGTTCATTTTTTTTGCCGTTATCACCTTGACTGGATTTGGGGTGCAATACAAGCAGCCAGCGTTGTTCTTGCTGGCTGCTGCTGCGCCAATTGGTTTGCTCGTTGTTGACATAATGATCAAGCAACGCTACGCTGCGCCATTTTTGTATATAGCGCTCAAAATGGAGTCGCAAGTAGTCGGAACAGATTCCTCGATATTGCTTTTTGTCGGAGCGGATTTTTCAAGAACAGATCTCCACAGTGAATTTGCGGTTGCTGACAGTTGTGCTGATCAGCAGCGGCGGTTTGAAGCCATGTACGTATGGAGAGGATTTATTCCAAAATCCGCTTTACTCCTTCTTGTATCGGCGATTGAGTTGTTGGTATGGCATGTGTTGCGTTCTGGACTCTGATCACCAAGCGAGCAGCGGCACCTTAGGGCTGCGGAGGCCTCCAGGCAGTCCGCGATGAAATGCCGTGGATTTCCGCCCGCCGCTTGATCTATCAACTCGGCGTCCAACTCGCCCCCCCGATATCGAGGCGACCCGCGCCGAGAACGCGACGCCGCATGCCCCCTGCGGACCCGCCTAGCGGCCCTGCGCAGCCCGCTTTCGAACCTCGACCAGGTACACGGATCGTCCGGGGTCGAAAGCGCCTGCGGCTGCGCCCCGCCAACATCCGTAAGGAGAGGCGATCTCGGTTTCGGTGCATTTTGTGGCGCTTGCTCCGACTTTCCCGATTGAAATCAAAGGGTTGCAGACAGATGACCATTGAATCGAGGCGTACTGCGTGACAAGGCCAGTTCTCAAGCGAGGACCGGGCTTACGCGAGGGTTAACCGCCACAGAATACACCGAAACTGAGATCACCCCTTGGGGGGCAATTGAAGGAAGGGCGGCCGTTACATCAATTGCGGAAGAACCTGAAAACTGTGGTAGGCAGAAGGAACGATGCATCGACCGGATGAATCCGCCTCCGCATCCGGTCAGCAACCCCTGATAACCAAGGAACCATCGGGAATCAAGATGTTTGCTTATCAGCTTCCACAATTCATCGAGCAATGTGCAGCGCCAGCGACCGGCGCGCCGTCCTCGACCAAGCGTGAAATTTCCCCGAGTCCGAAGTTTGTCGCATCCAAACAGCACCAAATTCGCCCCCTCCCCGTAAAGTCGGAGGATGCAATCAAACATTCTGACTCTCGGCGCGATCCTCTCGGCGCCCAGCCAGTACATCATCCCCGTGTTCCAGCGGAACTACCGATGGGATCGGCCGCAGTGGCAAAAGCTCTGGGACAGCATCATCGAGCTGCGGAGCGAAACCAAGGTTGGCAACCACTTTATGGGCTTCCTGGTTCTGGTGTCCGGCTTGGCTCAGCCAGGCAAGCACACTAAGTTTCATGTGGTCGATGGGCAGCAACGCATCACCACAAGTTCAATATTTATGGCAGCCCTGCGAAACATCGCCGCCGAGTTGGCTGAGTCAACACTTGCCGAACAGGTGCAAGACAGCTGCCTGGTACATCGTTATGAGAAGGGCTTAGATTCGTACAAGCTTTTGCCGAAGGCCAAGGATCAGAAGAACTTCGTGGCCATTGTTTCGAAGAAGGACGAACCATCCGGCCGTATCGCCGACGCCCTCGAATTCTTCGAAGAGCGCATCCGGCAGTATGCAAACGGTGACGCGCAGAGTCTCCGGGTCCTATATGACCTGGTCTTCCAGCGACTTTCGTTCATGTCGGCAACCCTCGAGGCTGAAAATGCCTATTCGATCTTCAAGTCGCTGAACTCCACCGGCATTCCGCTCGGCCAGGCCGACCTGATTCGCAATTTCGTGTTCATGCACGTGCGCCCGGATGATCAGGACGAATTCGACGCCGACCGCTGGTCGAAGCTGGAAGTGAAGTTTGCGGGCACTGACGGGCGACTGGACGATGTCGCCTTCTCGAAGTTCTTCCGCGACGTCATGATGATCGAGTCTGGCTACATCCAGCCGTTCGCGACCTTCGAGAAGTTCGAAGCTAGGTATGAGGCGACCAAGTTCTCCCCAAACGATTTGGTCGACGAATTGCTGCTCCATTCCCGGCATCACGAAATCATCAATGGCGTGGCCAAGGACGCCAGCGAAGCGGTGAACGAAGCTCTTGCTGGCCTCAAGGAGCTCGAAAGCTCGACCACCCACCCTCTTCTCCTTTCGCTCTTCGAGAAGCGTTCGGAAGGCGTGATTGACGATGCAGGGCTCGCCAAATGCATCAACATGCTGAGCGGCTTCATCATGCGCCGCTTCATCTGTTCGGAAAGCTCCCGCGGCTACGGCCAGATGTTCGTTCGTGCCATTGACACGAAGGCGGCAAACACGGTTTCCTCCCTCGAAACCTACCTCCTTGATCGTGGATGGCCTGACGAAACTCGCTTCCGCTCTTCCTTTCTGAACTTCCCGCTCTACGTCAGGGGCTACACCAAGTTCGTCCTGGAGTCGCTTGAGCGGTCCCGCGAACACAAGGAGCCAGCAGACCTGAAGGCCGCCCAGATTGAGCACGTGATGCCGCAAACGCTCAGCTTCCTGTGGGCTACTGACCTCGGCCCGGATGCAATAACGATCCATGCCGAATGGCTTCACACGCCAGGCAATCTGACGCTCAGCGCCTACAACCAGGAACTCTTCAATCACCCATTCGAGCGCAAGAGCAAGGAGTACGTCAACAGCAACATCGTGATCACTCGCGAGCTCTGCGACAACGCCAAGTGGGGGAAGGATGAGATCGAGCAGCGAGGCAAGGACATGGCCTTGGCTGCCTCAGCCATATGGGTCGGCCCCAAGGAGGCGAAGTTGGCGGCGAAACAGGGCAGCTCTCCTTCAGCTGTTGGTGAGGACAGTGAAGTCCTGCGCGAACGATTCTGGACGGGCCTGCTCGACTACTTGGCTGAGCAGCACCCTGTCTTGGTCCCGTTCGAGGCAAAGACGAACGCCTCCATCAGGCTCCAGTCGGGCGTGAAGAACATTGGTTTTGAGATCCGACACCTGTTCAAGCCATCGTCAGTTGCCGTCATCGTCTTCTATTGGCGCGGGTCAGCCTTGGGTGTCTGGGATGCGATTCAGTCCAAGAAGGATGATCTGGATGCAGCCGTAGACGACGTCTGGGAGTTTGGCCGACCTGCAGACGACAAGAAGCCGCGCTGGATGACGCTTAAGCTTGATTTGCCCAGCATCAGAGAATCCGAATGGCCAGCAGCCTACGCATGGTTTGGGCGGAAGCTCGAACCCCTGTTCGACAAGATTGCTCCAGTCTTGCGCGAGGAGCAGTCGACCATCATGTCGAGCTGGGCCGATACGCTACCCGCCTGAGGTCGCGAATCCTTCTGGCAACGCCTTGGCGTTGCTCAGGAGGAGCTGATACTCCGGAGGGTGCTGCCGGTCTGGTTCTATCGCGACACGAAGACTGCACTGACCCCTCCCGCCACCTCGCAACCCAGCGCTGGCAATGATTTCCAATGCTCGCCCATGGGTCCGCGAAATACCGGCAAACGGGTCAGTTCTCGACCGGCCGCCACAGCGATCTCTTCCGTGACGCCCCCCAGTTCGAGAGTCTTCGGCCCCGAAGCACACGGATCGAAAAATGGATACGACTACTCGACCTAGCACATTCATAACATGGCCGTGGTTGACAACATGGCCAAGTTAATTAAAATGGCCGTGGTAACAAGCCAGCTCTACACATGCCAGTTCCTCTGTCGCCAAACAGGCGCATAGCGCCTGCTGAGCAGTACGTTGCCGACTTCTTCCGGTCCCACAAATGGTCCGTGGAGGTGCCGCCTCACGCCCCAGACGGCGCAGACCTGATCATCCAGCGCGGGAAGCAACGGTTCATCGTCGAAATCAAAGCGATCTCTGAAAGCCGCCCAGACCGCGTGCTGCCGATGCTCTCGATGGCGATTCTCAAAGCCCAGACCGCAGCCGCACAGTTCAACAACGTCCTCCCCTTGGCGATCGTCTATGTGCCAGAGGCATCCTCGGCTTTGGCGAGGCACGTGGACTCGTTTGCCCAGAAATTCTCGAGGGATGTGCCTGTCGGCCTCATCTCGGGACGCGGCGAACAATATTTCAGTGGTGCGGCATTCAAAGACCTGAACCGATTGCCGGAAGAATCCAGACGCTCTGCCGCCGCTCACCCACAGCAGGCCATCAACCTTTTCTCTGATCTCAATCAGTGGATGCTGAAGCTCCTCCTGGCATGGGAGCTGCCCGAGGGCCTACTGAATGCCCCGAGGAAGAAGTTTCGCAACGGCTCCGACCTGGCCGAAGCTGCACAGGTATCCGCCATGAGCGCATCCCGATTCCTGCAGCAACTGCGCAGTCAGGGGTATCTGAGCGATTCATCTTCCCATCTGAAACTCGTCCGTCGCGAAGAACTGTTTCGCCGCTGGGGCGCTGCCGCGATGCGCTCATGTCCGGAGATGCCATGCCGCTTTCTTCTCAGAGTCCCCGTCGCACAGCAAATCCGAGGGCTGTTGAGCAGGCATCGGGAAGATGCCTGCCTTGGGCTTTTCGCCGCTGCCGATGAACTTAAAATCGGGCACGTCAGCGGCGTGCCTCCGTATGTCTACGTCCGCAAGCTGCCTCAGGTAGGTGCTCCGGCCTGGTCGGAGCTGATGGCTCATTCGGAGCGGCCGGACCTGATACTGCGGCAAGCATCTTTTCCGCAATCGACGTTCAGAGGGGCCATCAATCAGAACGGGCTCATTGTGACCGACGTCCTCCAGATATGGCTTGACGTCATGCACCACCCTGCACGGGGCGCCGAACAAGCCGCCCTGATTTACGAGAAATTTCTTTCGCCGATTGTCGGAAGCTGAAGCAGATGAACGATCTAGAGGCCTTCGCGAGGCTGGTGCAGGCACTGGCTCCCTGGCGCCAGCAACTGATCTTCATTGGCGGGTGGGGCCATCGCCTTCACCGGCTGGACCCGAGGGCAAATCGCCCGGGCTATCAACCGGTGTTCACTCGCGACACAGACCTCGCCTTTGCCAACAAGGAGCCCATTGAAGGCGACATCAAGCAGGCGCTGATGGGGCATGGATTTCAGGAGGAATTGAGCGGCGACCATCGACCTCCGGCCGCGCACTACACGCTTGGCGACGAGGTCGGTGGCTTCTATGCGGAGTTCCTGACGCCTTTGGCGGGAAGCGGTCGCAAACGAAGTGGCGAAGCCGACGCGACCATGACGAAGGCAGGCATTTCGGCTCAGAAGATCCGACATCTGGACGTCCTACTGGTGGATCCCTGGGTGATCAGCCTTGGACCGCAAGAAGGCGTCCCCCTGCCGGCGCGGGCGGATGTTCACGTGGCCAACCCGCTGTGCTTCATGGTCCAGAAGTTCCTGATCCAGCAATATCGACCTGCCAACAAAAGAGCCCAAGACGTGCTGTACATCTACGACACAATCGAACTCTTCGGCGCACTGCTGGATGAATTCAATGCGCACTGGCATGCAAGTGTCGTGCCCGCGCTTGGGGGCTTGGCCGATGAAGTGCAAAAGCTCAGTGCGCAGACATTCGCTGAAGTCAACGATATGGTTCGCGAGGCCGCGCGCATCCCAGCGGATCGCAACCTATCCCCGGAACAAAGTGAGCGTCCAGTCCGACCATCTTGAAAGCCCGCTCGGAGCATAGGAGCCTAGTCCCCATCAACAACTCTTGGTGGACACGTGAGCACTATCTCCGATCAACAAGCCGGCACACGCCGGCGGCGTCGCATTCACAGCGACGAATTCAAGGCAAACACCGTGGCCAGTTGCATGCAGCCGGGCATGTCGATGGCGGCGGTGGCGATGGCCCAAGGCGTCAACGCGAATCTGCTGCGCCGATGGGTTCGCGAGGCAGAGATGAAGTCGGGAACCACCGTCGGCAGCGCGACAACCGCCGAGGGCCCCAAGGCGCAAGAAGCCAAGACATTGTTCGTCCCGGTCAGCTTGCCGCCACCAGTGCAGCCGGCTCATGTCCCGGACGTTCGCATCGAGCTGCGACGTGGGCCGATGGCGGTCACCGTGACCTGGCCGGCGAGCGCCGCCAGCGAGTGCGCGGCCTGGATGCGCGAGTTGCTTCGATGATCCGCATCGACGCGATGTGGCTGGCCGCCGATCCCATCGACATGCGCGCCGGCGCCGAGCGCCTGTTGGCGCGCGTCGTGCAAGTCTTCGGTGCAGCACAGGCGCACCATGGCTACCTGTTCGCGAACGCCCGCGGCACGCGCGTCAAGCTGCTGGTGCACGACGGCTTCGGCGTGTGGTGCGCGGCGCGCCGGCTCAACGCGGGGCGCTTCGTCTGGCCGGGCACGCCCAACGCGACGCCCTTGCTGTCGCTCACACGTGCGCAGTTCGATGCGTTGGTCCTGGGCCTGCCGTGGCAGCGCCTTCCCGAGCTGAGCGTCATCACGCGAGCCTGAGGCCCCGACACAACCAGCCTTCCACGCGTTGACAGTGGATGTGCCGATGTTTGCATCGGCGTGCACTGGCACCATACAACGCATGCTTGGCGCGCGTGATCTTCCTGCAGCGAATCCTTCGGGTCTGTCCGCCGAGACAGCTGCGCTGGTTGCTCAGCTGCTCCAGCGGCTGCAAGACCAGGAGCAGCAGCTGGCTGAGCATGGCCGTGTCCTTGCGCAACGCGACCAGGCGCTCGCCGAGCGCGACGCGCTGCTGCAGCGCAAGGACCGCGAGATCGCACTGCGCGAGGCCAAGATCGAGAAGATCACCTTCGAGCTGGCCAGGCTCAAGCGCTGGAAGTTCGGCGCCAAGTCCGAGGCCATGAATGCCGAGCAGCGCCGCTTGTTCGAGGAGACGCTGGCCGAGGATGAGGCGGGTCTGCGTGAGCAGCTCGAGCGGCTTCGGCGTGAAGCCGCGTCGGCCGCGGCCGCAGCAGCTGCCTCGGACACAACGACCAAGGCGCCCCCACGTCGGCCGCGCCGCAACCCGTTCCCCGCGCACCTGCGCCGTGTGGAGCACCATCACGAGCCCGAGCGCACCGACTGCCAGGAACCTGGCTGCGGACGCCCGATGACGCGCATCGGCGAGGAGGTCAGCGAGCGGCTGGACATCGTGCCTGCCGAGTTCTTCGTACATCGCCACATCTACGGCAAGTGGGCCTGCCGCTGCTGCCAGGTGCTGCGCCAGGCGCCCAGCGTCGCGGAGGTCATTGAAGGCGGTATCGCTGCCAGCGGCTTTGTCGCACACACGCTGATCAGCCGCTTCGTGGACCACATGCCGTACTACCGGCAAGCGACCATCAACGCCCGCAGCGGCGTGCACACACCGCGCTCTACGCTGGCGTCAATCACCGGCCAGGCAGGTGCAGCGCTGGAGCCGCTGCACGAGGCGCACAGGCGCTTCATCCTCAGTTGCGCCGTGCTGCACGCCGACGAGACGCCAGTGGCCTTGCTGGACCCGGGCGCGGGCAAGACACGCCGAGCCTACGTCTGGGCCTACGCCAGAAGCTGGCACGACAAGGTGCCTGGTGTGATTTACGAGTTCTGCCCGGGACGCGGGGCGCAGTACCCGTTGGCATTCCTGGGAGGCCGGGATAGACACGGCAGGCGATGGTCGGGCACGTTGCTGACCGACCGCTACAGCGCCTACGAGACCGTGGTCGATCCCCGGCTGTATCCGGACCGCTTGGGCGCAGCCTGCGCCGCGCACGCACGCCGCAACTTCGAAGAGTTGACGCACGACGGCACCAGCGTGGTGGGCCTGGAGGCGGTGCGTCGCTTCGCGCGCATCTACGGGGTCGAGGCACAGCTCAAAGAGCTCAGCGATGACGAGCGCCGTGGGCAACGCCAGCAGCTCGCCAAGCCGCTGTGGGAAGAGCTCAAGCACTGGCTACAACTGGAGCGCCGGCTGGTGGCCGACGGCGGCCCGACGGCCAAGGCCATCGACTACACGCTGGGGCACTGGGCCGCGCTGACGCGGCACCTGGACGACGGCGCGGTCGCCATCGACAACAACCACCTCGAGCGTCAGATCAAACCCTGGGCGATGGGCCGCAAGGCATGGATGTTCGTGGGCAGCGAACTGGCCGGCCAGCGCGCCGCCATCGTGATGAGCCTGGTGCAATCGGCGCGCCTGAACGGCCATGACCCCTGGGCCTACCTGCGCGACGTGCTGCAGCGCCTGCCGACGCAGCGCAGCAGGCAGATCGATGACTTGCTGCCGCACCGATGGCAGCCAGCGTCCGACGCGGCACCATGACCTTGCTCACGCAGGCCGTGATGGTCCGGGCGAACATCGACGTCGACCGCATGAGCGCGCAACAGAAAGTTGAGCTGGCTGACGAAATCTACGTCCAGCAGCCGAACCTGCTGGCCTCCATCCTCGTGTTGCCTCGCTACGGTGTCGACATGCTGCAGCTTGAGGTGCCGATCCACGTTCTGCTGGTCGCCTTCCAGGCCATGAAGCACTGCGGGCGCGCCTTGCCAACGATCTCTGAAGACGTCCAGGAAACCTGCTTGCAGCGTAAGCGGGGCCTCAAAGCCCTCTTGACGCCATCTGGTTGAAGAGGTTGACGCTGCTCAGACCTCGAGCACATGGCGCAGCACATGGAACGGCACCCGCCAAGTGGCGCCGTCGCCGGTGCCGAGGGTGGCCGTGCGCTGATTAATGCGCACGATCACGCCGGTAATGTTGCGCCCATCGCGATCTTTGAACGTCACGGTATCTCCGCGCTGGAGGTCACGCGTGTGGGTTGTCGCCCTGACAGGCTCGGGCGGTGGCTCATAGGCGCCTTGCTCTTCGTGACGTCCTGCATCGTGGTAGCCCTGCATCGCCAGGCATGGGATCTTCCAGGTTCGCTTGGTGCCTTCCTCCAGCACGGTCGCCTGCGTGTCCCTCATGGCGATGATCTTGCTGCGGCGCGTCTGCCCGTCGCGGAAGTCGACGAACTGCACAGGCTGGCCAAGATGAAGGCTCGCACGAGCGGCAATGCCACGGCGCGGGTCGGCCAGCATGCCCTCGATCAATGCCTTGAGCTGGTAGAGCTGGAAGCTGCTCGCCTCCTCGAGGGCTTCGATCATCCGCGGGTCGGTGCCTTGCAGCGTCACTCTCGTCTTCCTTCGTTGCGCAGCCGAGTTGCTTGTTCAAGCCGCCAGTCGTTGCTCGACGTGGTTGGCGCCGATGTTCCAGGGCAGCAACTCGTCGATGCGGTTAATGGGGTGCTCGGCAATGCGTGCGAGCACGTCGCGCAGGTACGCCTGCGGATCGAGCCCGTTGAGCTTGGCCGATTCCACCAGACTGTAGATCGCCGCCGCCCGTTCGCCTCCGGCATCCGAGCCCATGAAGAGGTAATTGGATCTTCCAAGGGCGACGCCGCGCAACGCACGCTCGGCAGCGTTGTTATCAATCTCGATGCGACCGTCGTCGCGATAGCGGGTTAGCGATTTCCAGCGTGTCAGCGAATAGCCGATCGCCTTGGCCAAGTCCGACTTCCTCGACACCTTGCCCAGCGTGCTGATGAACCAGGCATGCAAATCTTCCAGCAACGGTCCTGCACGCGCTTGTCGCACCTGGCGTCTCACGTCAGGAGGTCGCCCGCGGATTTGGGCTTCGATCGCGTACAGGGCGGCAATGCGCTGCAGGGCCTGCTCGGCGATCGAGCCCGGCGCAAAGCCCTGGCTCTCGTGCAGATCCCAGAATGATCGACGCGCGTGGGCCCAGCAAGATGCTTCGACAACATGCCCGCTCGAATAGATCTTGCCGTACCCACCGTAGGCATCAGCTTGAAGGACGCCGCTGTAGTTCGCAAGGTGTGCCTGTGGATGCTCACCTCTGCGGTTGGGCGAGTAGCGATACCAGGCCGCCGGCGGTTCTGTGTTGCCAGCCGGCCGGTCGTCTCGCACGTAGACCCACAGGCGACCGGTCTTGGTACGGCCGCGGCCGGGATCGAGCACGGCTACCGGCGTGTCATCGGCATGCACCTTCTCCCCAGCGAGCACGTAGCGTCCGAGCGCTGTGACCAGCGGGTCGAACAGCTTCTCGCTCTGGCCCACCCAGCCCGCCATGGTCGAGCGGTCGATGACGACGCCGTCGCGGCCATAGATGCGGCTCAGACGATGCAGTGGAATGTGATCGCAATACTTGGACACCAGCACGTTGGCCAGCAGTCCAGGACCGGCCACGCCGCGCGCGATTGGCCGGCTCGGTGCGCCGGCCTGGAAGATCGCTTCGCAAGCGACGCACGCGAGCTTAGGCCGCACATGGCGGATCACCTTGAAGCGCGAGGGCACGAACTCCAGCTGTTCGGAGACATCGTGTCCGATCAGGCGAAGGCGACCACCGCAGGCGGTACAACCGCAGGCCTGACCGTTTGCGTCATGGTGATCGGAAGTTGCCTGGGGCCGGTAAATCTGGGTCTCGCGCGGCAGGTGGGCCGGCAGCTTGCGATCGATCTCCGGCGCGTTGGCGGCATCGGATTTGGCACTCGCCGTCGGCGCCGCGTGTTCATACAGTGGTTCACCCTCAATCAGGGCGATTTGAGGGTCATCGAGCTGCTCGCTGGACGATCCGAAGCGCGCCCGAAGGTTGCGCAGCAACTGCAGCTTGAGCTTGTCGACCATCAGCTTGAGAAGCACCACTTCGGCGTCTCGCTCCTCGACCACTCGCAGCAGACCTTCAACGGTGTGGGGTGTGGTGGGCTCGTTGATGGGCGTCGTCACGACATCTACTGTGCCCGGCCGGCGGCACGTCGAACATCGGTGCTACTCTGGAGAAATTCTCATCCAGTAGTGCCGCTGTCGGCACGCGCGTGAAGTCAAGCAGCGAGCAACGGCTCGTGTGTGCGCAGCGGCATGCGCCAGTCGATGCCCTCCAGCAGCATCGAGAGCTGCGCCGGCGTGAGCGATACGCTGCCGGACGTGGCCTGTGGCCAGACAAACCGG
Organism: Variovorax sp. dw_954; assembly: GCF_018449755.1. Classification (NCBI taxonomy): domain Bacteria; kingdom Pseudomonadati; phylum Pseudomonadota; class Betaproteobacteria; order Burkholderiales; family Comamonadaceae; genus Variovorax; species Variovorax sp. dw_954. Next base: position 193,478 of record NZ_JAAVVD010000014.1, read on the forward strand.
CCTCGCTCGAGA